>JBARJU010000099.1:0-26727 GCA_049800435.1 Solirubrobacteraceae bacterium | reverse complement strand
TGCGCTCACCGGCGAGCGCAACGGGTCCGAGCCACAGCCGCCAACGGCCGCCGCCAGCCCCCACCCGCAGTCGCGCGAGCCAGCCGCCGTAGCGTAGCGGCGCTACTCCGCTCGAACGCGCCAAGAGCTTGCCACGTGGACGACTCGTCGCTGACTCGGCGTTGAGCCCGGCGCGCGAACCGGCCGCGCGGCTCGCTACAAACACGCGATTCTCGCCGGTGCGGTACGTGGAGAAGAGCGGGTTTCACGCGAGCACCAGGCACTCGCGTTGCTCCTAGCCGAGAGCGCATCGGCGGTGACAAGCAGAACGAGCCTGGAAACGCCATTCGGCGGTCTCCCGACGCCTACTCCCGGGAGACAAATCCGGTCCCGGTCTGTAGAATTCTCCGAGACGAAAAAGTACTTAAACTACACTTCAGGAGGGACTGAATGTCACGCCAACAGCTAGCCGCACTCGCGCTCGCGGCAACCACACTCGCGGCCTCCGGCTGCGGGGGGTCGTCGAAATCTTCCAGCCAGACGACATCGACCGCCCAGGTCGGGGCAACCGCCCAGACGGGCTCGACCGCCAACGCGAAACCCATCACACAGGCGGAGTTGACCGCTGCGGCGAACGCGATCTGCGGGCGCATCCGCGCGAGGCTCGCCCAGAACAAATTTACGACGCAGCAGGAAATCGGCCGTGCCGCCCCTGGGATCGCAGCTTACGAGCGGTCGTCGCTCGTAGAACTGGAAAAGCTCGTTCCACCGCCATCGCTTGCCGGCGACTGGGCGCAGATCGTTGCCGGCATTCGCACGCTTGCCTCGGACGCCGCGAAGATCGGCGAATACGAGCGGGCGAACCGACTCGAAACTCCCGCGGGACATGCCTTTCTCCTTACTACCGGAATCCACGGGAAGTTCGCTGCCAGTATAGCCAAGCGCGATGGCATCGATCGGTGCGCTGAAGCCATCTGATATGCAACGCTGTATCGGCACCGAAAAGTGGGCACGCGACCGCCACGCGCGATTCGATAATAGAAACGAGCTTTTGATGACGACCAGGTGGGCCTAGCTGGTGCTCACCCGGTCGTTGTCATCCTGATTTAGCGCGTGTGCTTGACTGGTTTGATTCGCTTTTTGCATCCGGTTACGCGGATTGGTGTGGTGTGGTGGATGACGGCTCCGTTTTGGGCGGTGAATGCGGTGGGCATCTTTAGTTTGCCGGTGCATAGGTTGCCGTTTGCGGCTAGTGCTGAGTTGGGTCCTTGTGGGAGCTTTAGCTCGAAGGTGCCGATTGGGACGTCGGGGATCGTTCTGAACGTACTGCTTGTGATCCCGGCTTTGCTGATGAACGTTTCGCCGTTGAGATCGACGGTGATGCCTTCGCCGGTGAGCACGATGATCAGTTCGGGGAACTTCGCGCCGCCGTGCGAGACGAAATAGGCGGGTCCAGAGAGGGGGTGGGATAGTACGGGTGTGGTTGCGGTCGCTTCTCCTACCCGCGACGCTGGGGGGCAGGTTGCGGGGTTCGTGTTGAACACGCTGTCCGGACACGCCTTCTGCAATGTCGTCAACCGGGATGGGAGCTGTTTAGGCAGGTCGACCTTGACCTTCGCGATGTTCGCCGTCTTCCCGAACGACCCCACCGGGTAGGAGAGCTTCACGTCCAGTCCCGCGCCGCGAGAACGCGACGTCATGCCGGGTGTGGACACTTTGAACTGTGGCTTGAAGCCGAGCGCGGCGCAGTTGGTGACCTGGAAGTGGTCGGTCGCGGTGCTCGACTGTCCCGTGGTGCTCGCGAGCGTGCCGTCCAGGCTCATCGGGTTGCAGTCTGTCGGGTTGAACACGAATTCCGGGCGGTTGATGTCCACGTGCACCGTTTTGATCTGAAGCAGGATGCCGTCCTTGACCGTCGGCAGCGGTTCGCTTGTGATCGTCAAAGCCGAGGTGTGCGGATCGATATGGATCGCGCCCCTTACGACCACGTTCCCGAGGTTGAACGGGCCGGCGACCGCGGGCTCCACTATCGACAGGCCATACGGGGCGCCCACGTACGGGCCGGTTATGTAAACCCTCCCGCCCGAGACGTAGTACGGCTCAGGACCCGCACCCGCGGACACCGTGACTTCCCCGATCTGACTGGCCGCGGAACACGTGCCCTGCGCCGCCTGCGGTTCGGGGCACAGCGTGACGTGGGAGAGCATCCCCAACAAGCCCGTCGGTGTCGTCACCGTCACCTGGCCCAGTTCGCCTTCCAGATCCTGGCGGGAGAACGTGACGCTCAGCGGCGTGTAGTCGCCCGCCTGGTTGCTCGTCGAACCGGCCGTGAAGCTCGGAGCGAAGCGCGGACCCGGACAACCCGTGACCGTGAACCCCGAGAACGGTTCCGCAGGAACCAGACTGCTAAACGACATCAGCACCGATGTCGTGATGACTTCCCCGCACGCGCTCGGGTTCACAAGCGGCGAGCGGGGGCCACCGAAGAATTCCAGGTGCAGGTCACTGAACGACAACTCCGGGTTTTCCCGGAACGTGCTCGTGATCTGCCCCGTCTGCGGGTTCACAGACACCACACCCTTCAACTTGACGATCACCGCGTCACCTTCGGCTTCCAGATACAGCCCATACAGTTTCCCATCCGTCGCGTCCTGCGGTGTGCATGCCGGCTGGCCCGCGCCACCACACTGCGGCTGCGCCAGGAAGATGTGTCCTTCAAGAGGTTCTGAGACCAGCGGGCTCGTGATCCTCACCGTCCCAAGCTCTGACGCCAACGGGCAGGCGCCCTTCGTCGGGTGCACATCCCCAACCAGATCTGTTTCTTCTGATTCGCCGCCGTCGATGTTGATCCCTTCCGGACCCGTCGCCTGACAGCCAACCAGGCCCGTCGCCGCGGACGGCGACAGCGCCGTACCCGCCGGCAACGTCACCGACGCGTCGCGCACATCCGCGCTGGAGAGCCCTTCGGGCTGACTGTCCTGAGGAACCCTCAGATCCACCCCATAACCCGTGGGGCTATCAGCCTGCGTGATCGTCGGGCGCAACGACAGCGTCGGATCGAACGAGAGGTCTTCACAGCCCGTCATCGGGCCGAGCGTCGCGCTCGCCGACACACGCGCCGGATAATGCTCCCACGAAGACACATGCAAACGCGCTTCCAACGGCCCCTGCGTACATTCCGTCGGATTCGTCAAAAACGGCACCGCGCCCGTCCCGGACGGCACTTCGCCGCCGGAGCAGCTCTTTTCGCCTTCGACGCTGATGTTGCACGTCTGGCCGCGTTCGGGATCATGACTGTGCGCCCCCGGCACACCCCAGACCGTCAGCGAGATGCTGTCAATTTCGATGACACCGGAGATGCCGCTCGTGGTCGCCGTGATCCCATAGCTATGAGGACGAGTCGAGAACACGACAAACACAGAGGCGATCCCACTCACGTTGAAAGCAAAGGCCGCCGTTTGGCGCTTAGTCGGAGTCATGTTGAATACAGGCACCTGGAACGTGCCGAAGATCCCCGGGCCCACGGTGAGCCGTATCGTCGTGGTGCCCACCTGCGTATCCAACGGACAATGCGATCCATCCGGAAACTGCAGAAGGATGGGACCACACGTCGGCACCGCCGCAGGAGCACCAACGAAACCAGGCGGCAATTCCACCGACAAGTTACGCAAATTCGCACCCGGTTCTTCCAGACCATTCCTCACGAACCTAAACTGCGTCGTCAAATCAGCATGCGCCCCAGCCTGATCACTAGACGCACTCACCGAAAACCCCGTAGCACCCGGTTCCAACACCAAATCCGCACGCGCACTCCCACACCACACACACAACAACACACCCACCAGCAAAACAACCCACAACAACCCAGCACCCGCCGTCACTCTCTTCCTCGCACTTACCGTCGACATCATCGACCCCCTCCGTTGGCCTTGCGCGACTGTTTCACCACGTACTGCTTGTGGGCCTTGCGTTCGCACGCGCCCCGCTGCTTGCGTTTCTTCTTCTTCGTGCACGCTCTCAGTGCCCGCGTGAGCTTCTGCGCCCGCGTCAAGGGTTTCGAGGCGGCGGCCGGGGCGACAGGCGGATTGCCCGCGCCATAGAACGCGAAGCTCTGAGGCGCACCAAACGTCGGCGGCGCACCACCCACCAAACGACAACCTTCACCCGAACACGGCACCGAGCTCGACGCCGCAAACCCACCACCGATACGCGCATCATAAAGATCCGGGACCGTATCCAGATCCTGCGGAACCAGCGCCGAATCCGTCGCAAAAATCAAGTCACGACCATCCGTGCTCATACCGTAGAACTTCGAACCGTGCCCGGTGTCCGGCCTAGAGATCAGGCTCAAACAGCCTTCCGGATTCACACACGACCCAGTGCCCCGCGCCTCCCACTCATACACATCCGACGCTGGCCCATAACCTTCTGTGCTTTCCTCGGTCGAGTCCTGCGGAAGAAGCGCATCATTACTCGTAAAAGCAACATACTGCCCTTCCCTGGACACCTCGTAATCGGCGATCACGCCGTTGCTGAACGTTTCATTGCTCAGGACTTCCCCCAAGAGCGACCGCGCGGGACCGTCCGCCACAGTGCCCTTCGGCGGACACGACACACACGTCACACTTTGATCCCCAGTGTAGTAACGAAACAGCTGAGCGACGCTTTCGTCATATACCAAGCCGGTCGACCCAGTCGTTTCTTCTTGACCGTCGAACACAAGCGCCTTACCATCAGCACTCGCATCCAGCGGAAGATAATTGCCGCTGACCTCGTGGGTCGTAGCGACATACCGCGTCACACCTGTCGCCGTGTCATACCGGTAGATGTTGTGATATGGGGTTTGGATCGCGCTCGGCGTATTGGCGGTGAGCTTACCCTCCGCCTTGAAGTACAGAGTGGAGCCATCTTCGGCAAAGGCGATGTCGTGTTCGTTTGGCACTCCGTCTATTTCGCCTTTGGCGGTACCCGATTCGCCGCGACTGACGCGCACGAGCGTGCCGGTCACTGTGTTGTATTCATAGAGCTCGAGGTCGTGAATACCTTCGTCGTCCTTGGTCAGCTCGGTTTCCGAGGTGAACCACACGTGCGTACCATCGAGCGTCGCACCCACGAAATACGCATTGTGCAAACCAGTCGGGTCTGTCACCCCCTGCGGCGCAGAGATGTCAACGGTTTCCCTCCCATCGACACGCATGTAGATGCGCAACGGTTCTTTGCAGGCTGGTTCACTGCTTTCAATGTTGTTAGTAGGACTCTCCATCGTTTCGTCGGGCGCGGTGAAGAAGATCTTGGATCCGTCGCCTGACATCGGCGTTGTGAACCCAATTGCAGTGGCTGATGTCTTAGCGGTCCGGCCGAGCTCTGCCCCACACGTGCTGATGAGCGACCCGGCGCTCGTCACGTTGACCGGCTTGCAATTGGACGTGCCCGGCTTGCATTCGCCGCCACCGTCCCATTCATACAGGTCGTGAGCGCCGCTGAGCGTTTCACTCACACCAGGAACGAGCGTGTGGTCGGTCGACGCCAGCACCACCCGGCTGCCATCTTCCGATGCCCCCGCAAGGAAATTGCCTATGGCGAAAGGGTTTCCAGTTTCGTTTGTCAGTGTGGCGATCGTCGAATACGGACCACCAGGAGGACCCACGAGGAACGAGTGTTCGGGCGAGGACACGAAGAGCTGTTTTTGCAACCGCGTTTCTACGCCGACCATCGTAAGGTTGGAACTGAAAATGTTCGGGTAATATATGTTGGAGCCCGACCCGGACGGCTGCAGAGAGCTGAACGTCCAACCTTCCGTGGTACGCGCCAGGACAGCGTTGGTTCCTCTCGGACCAGGGTGCGGGCCACTAAACGCTTCCAGAGCGGATAGCCACACATGGCTCCCGTCACCGGAAACCGCGGTAAACGTGAGTGGGCCCCCCGCTTCGGACAGCAGCGGCGTGGTCGCGCCCTTATCGCTCGGCGACACCATCTCATACGCCCGGCAGTCCGGCAACCCCCGATCACCCTGTTCAGAGCGCAACCGTTCGTTCAGACACGATTCGGCGTTAGCGGTCCCGGGCAACACACCCAGCACAACACCCAACAAACCGGCCAGGACAACCACCCGTACGATACGGACACAAAGACTCATAAAACCCATCCCCTCCCCACAGTTCTCCCTATTGCTCACGATACCCCCTCTCACAGCTTTCTTTGACGCTCCCTCAAAGATCAAGTTAGAGGCGAATCGCACCCGACAACCAATCCGGCCGGACGGAGCATCACGCCCCATCCGGCCGAACCCATACACTTACCGGGCGCACTGCTCGAGCGCACTGCGCCCGATCCACGTCACGCCCGCTTGCATCATCAGGGCTTAACTTATACTCAACGCAAGGATAGGTAAGTCGGTAAAGAATAAGGTTGTACCTGTAATTACTCCTTGGCCTGCCCCGCCACGCGTGCAAGTAGCCTTTTCAGAAAGGGCGTCGAACGTCGCAATCACGTTATTTTCCCCGCTGTTTTCTAGCTTCACACTCGTATGACCTTCACATAAGTCCGTTACTCCCGAACAGGACGTGATATAACCAGGCTGTTTTGGTTCAGTGAGAACAGGATTACCAACTAAGTCCCTGAATTCGGCGCCGTTTAAGAACACTGCCGTAGGCCACGGCAAGTTCTCCGCTTCGACTAAAATTGCGCCTGGACAATTTAATTCATTAGTGCAATTTACGATGTCTTTTTCCCCAGCTAAACCAGTTACTTCTGTCGTTTCATCTGCTTTGCCGGGACCGACGAAGCCCTTATCTAGGCCAGAGCATTTTATGCAGGCATCTTCTAAGAAAAGCCCGCCTTTTTCGTCACAAAGTTTGAGTGCGGTGCTTTCGGATAATACTTCTACTTTTCCGGTGACTACAGCGCCGCCGACTAACCATTCGCTTTCGGCGAACGCCGACGCCGCAGCAATCGCGCTAAACGCGAACACAGCGACGAGCGCGAGCCCGAGTATATGGATCTTCTTCATGTCTTGATCTGCCTTTCCCATCGTCCGAGACTTGGTCGGTCTCGTCCGAGACTTGATACGGCCGGGCAGAGCACTCATCCTAGGTCAGAGAGCGCTGGGTCCGGCCCTTATGTACTGCCGTCGTGCTGCCCGAGTCGCGAGGTGAGACGACTGTCCTCCTCGTAGCTCGCTGAGCATCCTCGCGCCGGAGGCGCATGACAAGTCCAGAGGTGTTTTCCACCATGAGAGCGCGTGAGTCTGCGGCACGTTTGCGTGGCGGCGTTGCGCCGATCTTCGCAAATCTTGCTCATCCTCGATTCGACCTCGTTTCCTGGTCCTTCAACTCCCCGACTAACGGTCGATCTGGCACAGCAGTCCCATGTACTGGACTTCTAGCCTGTCGACCGTGACCTTGGCCGTCGATCCAAAGTTCTGGATATCAGGTCCGTATGTGCTTTAGCAGAAGCCGCGCTGCCTGTCAAGCGCAAAGTCAGCTAAAGTTTCCGCCGGCGACGCCCAGCGACCTTGCCGAAGGCGCTGGGTATCGACCTACATGCCGAGAGCCTGTTCAAGACACCCACCGCCCGTCCAGCCGGCGCGCACCACTCCCGCCGAATTCCACTTGGAGCACGTTGCCATCCTCGACAAGGGATAGCGCTCCGTGAAGGGCTTGGCCAGCGGCTTTGAGAATACGGTCACCGTCGATCTGATCCTCTCGATGAGAAAGACCGCCCTCAGCGGGCGGTCGCGGGCATTGGAGCCACCGGAAGGTGCGACAGCGATCGTGATCGAAGACGTCCTCGCGGGCGACTCCTGCTCGACGCTGAGCCACGTCTACGTCGACGTCATACGCCATTACCTCGGGCGCGGCTGGGAGCTATCCAAGCTGGACATAGGCGGCATCGGCGTGGCGCTGCGGGAACTCGGCTACGCTCTCACCGGACGGCTATGAGCCCCGGGGCGGCGCGCTCCTCGGGGTTCGTCCACCATTGGTTCGTCCACTACTCAAACCGCGAGCGCATCCTCGACGCCGTGGCGCAGCTCACTGCCGCTGACGGCTACACGGCGCTCACCGCCCAGTCGATTGCCGAGCGCGCCGACATCTCACAGAACGAGCCTTCCTCGCCCACTTCAAGAACAAGGACGAGGCGTTCGCCGCCGCGGTTGAGATCGGCCACATGAAGGGTCAGGTGCCTGGCGTTCGTCGACGCCCCACTCGCCGGACCGGCGATGGCACGCCGCGCGCACGAACACGCCGGGGCCTACGCGCGCTTGCTGCTCGACGGCGCGCCACAACGCAGACAACCTCCCCACATCGCTCGCGAAGCCGCCGTGCACGGACTGTTCGAGATGGCGTTCCACCACGCCGTGCAACACAAGCCGCAGAGCTGACCGGCGTAGCGCGGGAGGCCGCCTATCTCGCGCTGGCACCGTTCCTCGGAGTCACCGAGGCCGTCGCCTTAGCGGATCAGTCGCGGTAGATTCCGTCGATTGAGGCGGACTTGCGGGCGGCCGACCCGCGCCCGCGCCTTACGGCAAAGGGAAGCCAAGCAGCTCATCGACTCTCCAGGCGCCGTGTGAGCGCTTCAATGCGACAAAGCTGGCGGACTCCGTCTTTGAGCCCAGCAGCACTAACGCTTCACCGTCGCCCATGCGCACCCCGGTAACCTCGAGCGCGGCAGTCAACCGCTGGTGTTCGTGCTCAAAGAAGAGCGACATCACGGCAGCACAGGTTTTCGCGCCGCGCAGGTAGCTCGGACCCGGTTCCTGGCCGTAATCTTCAGGGATCGCCTTGGCGAAGATCGGATAGGTCAGCGAGCAGGCCGTGGCGCCGTCGCCGGCCGCGGCGGCCTCATAGTAGCGCTTGACGACCACCGTGACGGCATGCTCGTCGCGCGCATCGGCGGCGTGGCCAAAGCCCGATATGACGCCGTCATCCTTGTCGTAATAGCCCTTGCCCGCATTGTCCGCGACGTCGTTGTCGTTGTCGTTGTCATTGTCGCTGTCGCCGGCGGGCTTGGCGCCGGTGGTCTTGCTTTCGCTCTCATCGTCCTCGGCATCTCCCATGAGGCCGCGCACGCTAAGCGCGGTACCGAAAGCGATCATCGCGGGAGCACCTCTCGTCGTGGTCATCTTGACAGAGCCGCCAGCCGCCGAGCTCGTGCCCGTGCCTTTGCCACCACCGCACGCGGTAGCGCTCACGCCGAGCCACACGACTGCCAGCAGCGAAACCAGCGGCTTCATCATGAACCGTCTTTCCCTTCAGCGGCGAGCCAAACTACGCCTGATAGTAGCAAGGATTCATATTACCGGGCACTCCGGGAGCGGTCGGAAAACAACCTCCCAATGCGCGGGCTAGCGTCAGTCGCTGTTTTTGACTCGTTGACAGGCGATGGGTCGCGACGCTAGGATTGTGTGGCAGCGACAACCAACTACTCACCCAAGGGGAGGCTCACGATGTCACGCACGCGTTTCGCCGCGCTCGCGCTCACGGCAACCACGCTTGCGCTTTCCGCTTGCGGCGAATCGACGAAGTCTTAACAAAGACCCAACTCGTCACCAAGACCGAACTGATCGCCAAGGCCGACGCGGTCTGCACGTGCGCGAAATCCAAGCGTAATTTGATCGAGAAAGACGAACTCGCCGCTTTCACCGGCCTCGCCGACGACGAGACGAGCGCCGGCTCCGAACTCAGCACGCTCGTCCCACCCAACTCGATGACAAACGATTGGAACCGGATTACCGGGGGCGTACAGGAATTCGCGAGCGATCTCACCAAACCGGAGAGATACGCCAGGGCGAAGAACCCGAAACTGCCTGTTCACTGCCCTCCGCGGCGGCGACTGCTCAACAACAGGTACTGACGACCCCCAAGCACGACGGCTTCACGAAAGACCGACCTGTGCACTAGGCCGACTCGAACCCAGAGCTCATAGAGGCGACCCGAGCGGTCCGCCGTTAGCCATCCGGCGTGTTCGGCCAGGAGTGGACGTCGGCCGGATCACAAGAAGCGGCGCTGCCGTCGACTGACGGCAGCGGTCTACACCACCGGGCAGAGCCAGCCATCAAGGTTGATGGCGGAGCCCGTGATGTAGGAGGTACACCACACAAAGCCCCTTCAGCCACCGGGCCTCTCTACGGCAGCTTGGAGCCGAGTAGCTTAGTGAACTTCCAGGCTCCGCCTTCGCGTTCTAGCCAGGTATAGACGTACGGGAGCGTGCTAGAGGCTTGATGTGGGTTAGCGTCCGTCGTAGGCGGCGAGGGCGTTCCCGGCCGGTCCCGGGCGAGGAATCGACAACGAGCACGCGAATACGTAGCCTGCGACAACGAGGGTCTCCAGCGAAGCGTCCATCTCGTGCTCCAATCACGAGTTGACAGGGCTGGAGGCCCTCTTCTTACGTCAACGCCCACTTCCTGCCCAACACACCAACCCACATCAAGCCTCTAGAGCGCAAGAACGCGATCGCTTGGTTGCCCTCGACGCGCACATTCGTGACTTCGGTTTTGCCGGTGAGCTCAGCATGAAAGTGCTTGAATATCTTGGACATGACCGCGTGACACGTCTTGCTTCCCCTTAGGTAAGATGGACCGGCTCCCGCGCCGTAGTCTTCCGGGAGCGACCTTGCGAGGCTGGAGAGGGTCAGGGAGCAGACAGCCGCGCTATCCCCGGCAGCAGCGGCCGCGTAGTAGCGGTTGACGACGGCCGTGATCGCCTGCCTTTCGTGTCCGCTAGACACCCGCCCATAGGCGTAGATGGTCATGTCGTCGCCCCTGTCCTCCCGCGGGTTTGGGACTTCTAATTCGATCGTCTGTCCATCACTGACCATCTTGACAACGTTGGAGAGGGCCTGGGACGCTGAACTGGCCTCGGATGTTGACCCCATGCCGCCGGTCGCGCTGCCGCACGCGCAGACGCCCAAGCCGAGCACAGGTACTGTCGTCAACACGAGCGACAACTTCACTTTCGGCCTTCCCTTGTCCTAGATTCGCGACTTTCGTACGAGCGTGACAAATAGAAGCAGATCGTAGAAAGGATCGGCGCATGGACTCGTGGCAGGCGCATGTGGGGACTAGCGCGATCAGCGCCTCAGGCGCCTGGCGGGCATCGCAGTTCATGTCCGGGTGACCTCGGCGTCGTCGTAGGCGGGCTCGGTCTGGCGACCTGCTCCAGGACGAGGCTCGAAGTCTTGTCCGCGCCGAGCTGATCCACTTTGACCCCGGCTGACCAACCACCGGATGCCAGCGCCTTTGACGGTCCCAGCGGTCCCAGGCACGCGCTCGCGACACGACCATGAGCGCTGCAAAAAGCACACGCAGCCTCACGATGCGGCTGCGAACTTCATGGCAGGGGACGCATTCGCCACAAGCAGCAGCCAGCAGGCGCTCGCCACCAGGGCAACCGTTCTTCCCCTCGAATCAAAGGCGGTTTTCGATCTTCCCTCCGACTCGAAAGTGCCGGTCGTGGTCGCGGTCTCGCCTACGATTGCGCCGAAATCATTGGCGGCGATACCCGGGCACGTGTATTGGACCGAAGGCGGCGCACCCCGGTCGACTTCAATTACCTAGACATAACTCGGGGCGGGGAGGCTCGGCGCCTGCGCGCCACCCCCACGTCGTCAAGCGCAACCAGTGTTCGCTGCGGGAGTGGGTGTCGGACACGACGCCACTCTATGTGCTCATGGAGAGCCGGATGCGGTGGAAGTCGCAAGTCCGGGTTCGGCGGGCAGCGGCGAGGAGACCACGGCCGGCACCGGCGCCTCGCCGCTGACCCAGCGTCTCCAGCGACACGGGATGCGCGCTCGCTTGAGTCGGAGGCTGTTTCGTAAACCCTTGGTCTGTCCGCACTCGTTAAGACACTTCTGGGTATGGCTCAGAACTTCATCGAGTGTGATCGTGAGCAGTTGTTGTTGATGTCCCCCTCGTTGCGCGAGCGGGCTGGGTGCCCGTTGCCTTGGTTAGGAGGGCTGCGTCGGCGGGACATAATTCGGGTGCTCGGCGGATGCTGGTCTCTTCGTAATCGAGGAGGGAGGCGTTCATGGTTGATCGGTCGCGGGTTCGGGTGACGGGACCGCAAGCAAAAAAGACGAGTGCGCTGGTCAAGGTCGAGCTCTCGAGGATGTGCAAGGGCAAGCCGCGCGCCAAGCCGGTGTGGATCATGCGCTATGTCCTTCCGTCGGGGAAGGACTCGCGTAAGGTGCTCGGCGTCGCGTGGAGGAAGAAGGGCCGTCCGCCGCGTGGGTACCTGACCGAAGGCGACGCGCTGCTGAAGGCCGAAGCGTTCGCGGAGGAACACTCGACGGATACGCCGAGTGCTCGTCGCACATTTCGGGTAGCTCTGGATGCGTTCATACGCTACTGCAAGGTCGAGAAGGGGCTGCGTGGCTCCACGCTGCACGAGTACGGGAAGATCGGCGAGCGGTTGGCCGGGCGGTCGTGGCGGGGCGACTCGACCTGGGCCGATCGCGTGCTGGACACGTTCAGCGCGGATGATCTGCTGGCTGTGCGGCGCGAGCTGACCGAGGCCGAGCGCAGCGCGGACACGGTGAACCATTACCGTCGCGTGGTGCGTGGCATCTTCGGCACCGATCCGTCGAGCCCCGGCCTCGCCTGGGCATGGAAGACGCAGAAGTTCGAGAGCGAGGGCAAGCTCCAGTTCTACACCCCTGAGCAGGTGCGCAAGCTCATCGCGGAGGCGTATTCGGAAATGGATGAGGCCGTCTATATCCTCGCCACGCAGGCCGGACCCAGGTTGAGCGAAATCCGCGGCCTGAAGGTCGCCAACGTCGATTTCGCTGTCGGTGTCCTGCGCTTCGAGGACGGCTACACGAACGAGGGAGGACACGCGGGCAACAAGGGCCGGCGGGTGCGCTCTGTCCCGATGAGCGCCGACGTGCGAAGGGTGCTCGCGCTGTTCTGCGAGGGGAAGACCGCCGAGATGCTGGTCTTCGAGCACGACGCCAAGCCCGGCGAGCCGATCTGCGGCACCTCGCTCTACCGACGGTTCATGAGCGCGAGCAAACGGGCGGGCCTTCCGTCAATCCGCTTGCATGATCTGCGGCACACGTTCGGCACGCAAGCGATCCGCAGGTTCAAGATCCACGAGGTCCAGCGGATGATGGGCCATCGCCACATCACCACCACCGAACGCTACCTGCACTATGCCCCGGACCCTGACGCGGCGGCGAAGCTCTCGGCGCTGTGGGAGGCGCCGCCCCTCGAGGCCCAGGGGCCGGGCGGTGACGGGCACTCCAACGTGATCCCGCTGCGCCGCGCTGCGCGAAGCGTCCATCGCAGGCAATCTGGAGGGGTGGGCCGGCCGGCTCGCCCCTCCGTTTGACCGGCGGCGCAAGCGAGCTGTGGGAGAGTCGTGGGAGAGTTCTGGGAGAGTTGTTGCGGGAGAGTTGGCCGTTCTGGGGAGACCAACGCCCGTTTTGCCCGGACTCGCAAGCCCGAAGCTCAAAAGCCCCTGTTTTGCAGGCATCTTGCACGGATATCGAACCGGTGTCAACGGCTTTTTGGGAAGCCTTGGGTAGCCAGTGGGGAGACCAAGACAGCGAATCACCAGTAACGACGGGAGAAATCGCGGCCCCCTGTAAACGGCCCTAAAAGCCGTTGCGGGGCCTTGGGGGGAGCCCCAGGGCACCGGAGCCGTGAGCCAAAAACATGCGGAGTTGCAGGTACTTTGCACCTAAAGGCGACGACCGGAATCGAACCGGTGTGGGCGGCTTTGCAGGCCGCTGCGTAGCCACTCCGCCACGTCGCCATGTTGCGCCTCAAGCGTACCGGGTCACGACCGCGGGCGGCCGAGGCTCCACCCGGCTCCGCCGCGCCCGCAGGCGCCTCTAGCTTGACTGGCGTTGATAGGCTAGAGCGGTTCCCAGGGCGATTAGCTCAGCTGGGAGAGCGCCGCCTCGACAAGGCGGCAGTCCGGGCGATTTGCCCCGGAAACACAGCACGGATAGGCCGGTTTCCGTCCGATCCCCTCGCTAAGGTGTGCCATAGATGTGCCATCGGGCACCACACCAAGGAAACGCTCACTCGCAATGAGCGTGCAGCCGTACAAGACCGCTGACGGTGTTCAGTGGCGCGTGCGCTGGCGCGAACCGGACGGGAAAATGCGCTCGCGCACGACGGCCAACAAGCGCGAAGCCCTTGCGCTGGACGCCGATGTCAAAGCCCGCAGGTTTCGCGGAGAGGTCATCCCGCGCACTTCGCGCGACACCCTGGCGACGGCATACGAGCAATGGAAGGAGCTGTATGCCAAGCCGCAACTCACCAAGAAGACGCTCACTCGCTACGAGGAGGCGTGGGAGCCCCACGTCAAGGGTCGCCACGACCATCACACGCTGGCGGAGCTGGTCGCCAACCCTCTGCTCTTTGACGAGATGCTTGCCGAGATGCGCGAGCGCGGCGTCGGCAACGAGAGCCAGCGCAAGGTGCTGATCGTCATGTCGTCGGTGTTTAGGGCGGCAGTGCGCTGGCAGAAGGTCAGCGCCAACCCCGTGCTCGCCGTGCCCAAGCCCTCCGGCACGCCCACGCGCATCCCGCACCCTTTCCCGCCTATCGTCATCGAGCGCATCCGTCTCCAGATGCTTCGCCGCAAGACCAGGGACGCGACCGGCGCACGCGAGCTGGCCGACGCTTGCCTTGTGGCGCTGATGGCCTACGCCGGTCTGCGACCGGGCGAGGCCCTTGCCCTGACGTGGGCAGACATCGGGCAGCGCACGCTCGCCATCGACAAGGCCGTGAGCCTCGGCGAAGAGGCTCCGACCAAGACGCGCCGCTCCCGCTCAGTGCCGCTCGTGGAGCAGCTTGCGTCCGACCTAGGCGGCCTCCGCGCGGCGCGCGGCAACCCCACCGATGACCAGCTCGTCTTTCCCTCCGAGAATGACGGGCATTGGTCGAAGTCGCAGTACAACAACTGGCGCAATCGCGTGTGGAGCCCGGTCATGCGCAAGCTCGCTGACAGCGATCCGCCGCAGCCGCGACTGGCGAAGGCCATCCCATACGACTGCCGTGGTTCGTTCATCAGCCTCCACCTACGCGCCGGAGACAGCCCGCTAGAGGTCGCCAAGTGGGCCGGGCACTCCCCGCAGGTGATGTTCGGGCACTACGCCAACGTGATTGACGAGCTGGTGGGCGAGCCAGCGCTGCCCGCCGTCGAGCAGATCGCCCGAGCCCGCCAAGCGGTGATCGAGCTTGAGAGGCAAGAGCTGGACGAGCTAATCAACGATCTCATCCAGTACCCGACCGTTCAGGCGAGCGGCGGCGGAGCTGCGAAGCGCATGTACGGAGAGGGTTTCCATATCGTGGCAAACGCCATGAAGGAGTACGACGAAGCCCGACGCGGTTGGTCGGATGGACCTACAAGCCCACCCCGGCTTAGCGGGCCGTTGAGCAGACCCGCCAATGCGGGAGACGGCGATCGAGGTTCCTAAGCGTGCGCCAGGTCGCGCCCCTCATTCTTGGCGACCCCGAGGCGGGCGCCGAGCGGTGCCAGCAGCGCGGCGAGCGTGCTTGCGGTTGGGTTGGTCTGACCGCGCTCGATCCGTGAAATCTCAGCCTGGTTGATGCCGGAAGCGGCGGCGAGCTGCTTCTGCGTCAGATGACGCTCCTTGCGCAGCTCGCGGACCTCGCGCGCCATAGCGAAGTGGGCGTTGAAGGCGTCCCAGCGCGCGACCGCCTCCGGGCCTCCGGCCTTGGCCTTCTCCTCGACCTCGCGGATGTAGTCCTCGAATGTTGTGGGCATCGCTGAACTCCTGAGTGGCTGAGAGCTAGTATGCAGTATACCGCATATTCTTTCAAGACCTGCTTCGGCCACGCCTGCCCGAGCCTTGACGGCCCTTCCAGCGTGCCAGGCGTTGCTTTGCCCGCTTGATCTCTGCGTTCTGGCGCTTGGCGCTCGGCTCCTTGCCCTTGTCGTACGCAGCGAGCAACAGGACGACCTTCTGACCATGCGCGTGACAGAAGACGCGCAGGAGGATGTCACGGTGCGAAGCGCCCAGGTCCGCCGGGACCGGCAGGCCGCGCTCGCGCAAAATAGTAGCGGCGTCATGGCGCACCCGGAACTCGAAGATGCCGGGAGCCCCCTGAACCCACTTGCCCCAGGATGACCCGCAGACACCGATCCCTTCATATGCCAGGACGTTGCGCAACGCCGCGGCCAACGCCTGCTCCTTGACCTCATCCAAGCCGCGCAGGAAGTCGAGCACTGGCTCGCGACCGTCCTCTTCGTAGAACTCAAGCGTCCAAGCCGGAACACCGCTCATTCCGAGATGACCCCACGCGGCACGGCGGATAGAGCTGCTGCCGCCAACCGATCAGACACAACGCGCATGATGCCATCATCATCAATGGGTATACGTACTCCGCCTCCGGTTCGTCGTCTCGCTGCGATAGGGTGCAACGAGGCACGGAGCGGTATTGCCAGAGCCGTACAGCCTGGTATCCACGGACCCGTCCACAGGGGTATCGCAAGCGATTGGACAGGGTTGCAGCCGCGCTTCGCGCGGCTGAGCCACCACCCGCCCCGCCCGTTTTGCGTTGCAAAACCGCCTCACGCCCCCGCGCTTTTCGGTTGTCCTTTGGACGCCCTTTCGCTCCCGCATTCCCACCGCCCCAACATAGTTGTGACACTGGGATGCGGGAGCAGCGCAGGGGCGTGAGGCGGATGTGGTGTTTGGGCGGGCGGGGCGGGTGGTGGCTAGATAGTCAACTGAACTGATGAGAAAAGAAGAAAAGGGCTCCGGATTCTGCTCCTGCTGATGATTGAGAAAGGTGGAGGTCGGTCGGCAGAATCCAGAGAAGAACATGATGGTTGAGAAACCAACGAGAACATCAACAAGAAGATCGGAGCCAAAGACGGCGACGATTGGGACCGAAAGCGAGCAGTAGCAGGTTCCGTGAGCGTCAGTTCTTGCTCTGCTTATCAGCCTCGCGTAGCAGCTCCCATGCGCTGATTTTGAGCCCATCGGCGAGAAGCCACAGCGCCCGGATGCTGATGTTCCGTTCGCCTCGCTCGGTGTCGCCGACGTAGTTGGCGCTCAGTCCGGCGCGGTCGGCGAGCGTTTCTTGCGAGAGGTCGCGAGCTTTGCGCAGCTCGCGCAATGCGTCGCCGAAAGCAACGTGCCGTGGGCTGAGCGGAGGCATCCCGCCACCCTCTACGAGAGCGCCCTGCGCGTCCACCAACTTTCAGGGTGGACGACTGCTAGAGTCCCGCGCACTTCATGGTCGCCCAACAGACACGCCGGGGTGCTGAGCCGCAGATGGCATCGGCGTCCGCGTGTCGGGATGGCCGCCGAGCAACCTTATAAAAAGTTGGCGACGACGCGGTTGTCCCCGCGCCGCCGCCGTACACGAGAAGGAGGAACCCCTTCCCATGCACGCCCAGACTAAACCAGAGGAGTTCGAGGAGTTCGCCCGCCTTGACGGGGCGATCCTCGAACTTCTTGTCGGTCCCAACGAACAACGTCCGTGGTCCGAAACGGAGGTTGCCCGCGACATCAACACGCCCGGCAACGTCTCCGACGGGCTGTCCCGGCTGCATAAAGCCGGGCTCGTGCATAGGTGGGAGGGGCTCGCAAGTGCGACCCAATCCGCCGTGCGCTTCTACAACCTCACGCAGTCCGACGATCCCCACACCGAGGCCGAACGCCGTATGGAACTGAGCATCTTGGAGTTGCTGCTGACGCCGAGCAGTCGCAGCAAGGTGCCTCTCTCTGAGAAGGAGATACGCAGTGAACTCGGAGTGCCCAAGAGCAAGTACCTCGAACTCACCGATGCGCTTTGCCGTCTTGATGGAGCCGGACTGGTGCGCCGGGCGGGCAAGCTCATCTTCGCCTCGGAAGCGGCGGCGCGCTTCGACTACATCTCGAATATCTGAGAACGCTCTCGTCTGTCCAGCGCGGATCGGTTCGTCGTGCATTCGGCGACGAGCTGGTCCGCAAAGGGCACGATGTGACCACCTGAGCGCGGTTCGCTCCCTGTAGCTGAGCGGACTGCCCTGGCCAGTCAACCCCTCCGGTCGGCCTCCATACCGGCCGAACCTACCTCCCTTCGGGGTGGACAGCCTGCGGCCTTGCCCGCTTGGCGCTCGGTATCGAACCACTCCACAGGAGGTCATACCGACATGCCCCGCAGGAAGCCAGCCTCATCGCCCGCATCCGAGAACAACCTCACTCTCACCACGAGCCGAGGACCGGCGCTCAACCGCGCAGCTCTCATCGGTCGCCTGACCCGCGACCCGGAGCTTCGCCACACCAAGAGCGGGCGCGCCGTCTCAACGCTTCGCGTCGCCGTCAACGACGGTCCTGAGCCTACCTTTCACGATGTGGTCGTGTGGGGCCGGACCGCCGAGGTCGTTTGTCAGTACATGCGCAAGGGTGGCCTGATCTACGCCGAAGGGCGCATCAACACGCGCACCTGGACCGCTCAGGACGGCGGCGAGCGCCGCGCCGTGGAGATCGTCGCCTACCGCGTGCAGTTCCTCTCTGGCCGGGGCGCCGCTCCGCAGGCGGAGGTCGCGTGATGAGCACGACACCACGCATCTACGTCGCCTGCCTAGCCGCGTACAACAACGGCATCCTGCACGGCGAATGGATCGACGCCGACCAACCGGCTGACGAGTTGCACGAAGCGGTCCAGCGGATGCTTGCCGCATCCCCGCAGCCGGGCGCGGAGGAGTGGGCCATCCACGACTTCGAGGGCTTTGGCGAGCTGCGGCTCGGCGAGTACGAATCGCTGGAGCGCATCGCCGATATCGCGGCGGGGATCGCCGAACACGGACCCGCGTTTACGGCGTGGCTCTCATACGACGAGAGCCGCGATCCGTCCGACAACGCAGCGTTCACGGACGCATATCGTGGCGAGTGGAATTCGCTGCGTGCATACGCCGAGGACTACGCCGAGCAGACGGGCATGTACGCCGCCGCCGACCGCGCCGGATCGCCTTACGTCGTCGTGGATCTCGACATGCTCACGCGTGACCTCGACATCGAGCTATACAGCGTTGAGGGCGCACACGGCACGGTCTACGTATTTGATCCGAACGGGTGATGCGTCACGTAACGGGCGGGCGGCATCGCGTCGCCTGCCCTTGCTATCGGTTGAACCTGCGCCGTATGCTCGCACGCTATGGTGTCCTCTCTGCGCTGGTGGCGGGCTTCTGTGCTACGCAAGAAACCCGTCCCGTCCGTGGTGGCGAAGTCCCGTTTCGAGGTCGCCAAAGGCGGCGTCGCGGGCATCTCCGTCCAGTACGGCGAACCTCGCGCGGCCGTTGTCGCCAAGATACGACACAGGCTCAGCGAGCCACTATCAACGCTAGCTGCGACTGGTGGCGAGGTCGATCGCGCGGTCGAGATTGAAGTATGGGAGGCTGACCAACTCACCGATCGCTTTGTGCGATCGGGCGACGGAGGCTACATGCACCATGACCTCGTTGCTGGCACGTCTGCTTCGATTCCGCCTTCTGAGCGGCCATCCTCAAAACGCGAACTCGTCAGCTAAGCGGGCACAACACGCGGGTGATACTCTTCTCGCTTCCGCGAGCGACCTTGGAGCCTCATGGAGTTCCGCGTCCACTCTGTTGACATAACCAGCGGGCAGCCCGACCAATACACGGCCTTTCTGCCGATTGCAGAAGACGCTCCTGATCTTTGGGGGGACATTGGGTCAGACCAGCCTATCTTCGACGCCGAGGTGATTAAGGCGCCGCGGTCCTCACGCGTCGCCAGGGGTCGTCCAACGCTGCTCTACAGCGCCTTGGAAGTTGACGACGATCTCGTCCTAGAGGGACCAGGGCTTCAGACGGCGGTACTGCGCGTGGACCCCGACGCCAAGGAGTTCCTATCAGGCCCGGCCGCGATAGTACCGTCCAAAATCCTCGGCCGTGTTGGCCCTGGTATACGCCTCAGAGGCATCCCCATCCGCTTTGAGCCCGACCCCGCTCAAGAACCGTGGTCAGCGTCCATCTGGTTGCCAGTGGCCTACATCCACCGCCCTAACCGACGTAACTGCAAGTCCGTCTACACCCTGACTGACAAGAACATAAGCACGTACGACGCCCAATTCCTTGTCGGTGGTTCCGGTGTCAAGGGTCAAGCCAAGTTCAGCGTCGAGTTCACACGTGAACTACCTGCAAGCAAGACTTGTAAGGAAGCCAAGATCCGCGCGACCGTCTCTGTAGTATTTGGCACCGTGTATCTCGGCGATAAGCCTATCTTTCATGGGACACAAATAGAGATCACAGACATTGATCCAGATGACCGTGAATACGCTGATATTCCAGCAGAGTGCGATCAGTGCGGCTGGCCCATCGAGCAGGCGCCGAAGCTCAAGCAGACAATCGAACATCTACGCGGCGCAACAGGCGGTGTCGATGATGCGCCTGTTGACAGATACAAAATCGAGAGGGAGGTCGCGGGAACCATGTCGGTCGGGCTGGAACTGAATCGCCTGCCGATCTCTATGTCGCTCGCCTATACCCGTACGTGTGCCTACACGAGCACGCTCGAAACACGGCTGATGCCAGGCGCAGACTATCTCGGCTACTTGCCACGGCTAGAGAATCCCCTGGAGAAGTGCTGGACCGTGCTCGCGCCATAACGGGTATGTACGACGCTGCCGACCACGCCGGATCGCCTTACGTCGTCGTGGAGATCGACATGCTGACGCGTGACCTCGACATCGAGCTGTACGCGGTGCAGAGCGACCACGGCACGGTCTACGTCTTCGACCCGAGCGCGTGACGACGACAGCAAGCGCGTCGTTCCAGACTTCGATACTCTCCCGCTCGAACACTCACACCGGGCCATTTCTAGTGAGGTTTAGATGAGGTTCGAGATTGAAGACAAGGGTCCCGTCGTCGGGTTGGCCGACCTGGCTCACGAGCTGTACCCGTCCGATGGCTTCTACCAGGACATGCCGCTCGACGATCTGCCGACACCGCTAGATTTGGCGGTTGCCGCCGGGGACGCTGGCATTGGTCCCGCCGCTGTTGAAATGGCCTTGCTCGACGCATCCCGTTTCAGCGGGGTCACACCGCGTCGGCAGTTCGGCAAGAGCGCCACACGGCGCCTCGGCACCTGGCTGCATCTCGCAACCAAGGAGCAGCGACCGAAGGAGAAGGTCACGGTGCCCTGGTTCGCGGCCCATGTGCCACGCGGGGGACGTGTACGCGCGAGACACACGACCAAGCGCACCCGTGGAGGCAAGTTCGGGCTCAACGTCTTTGGCTCGACATTGTTCCGGGCGGGCCGTTCTTTGGACGTAACTGCATACGACGACACCAACTCACGCAAGGTGTGCAGCGTGGCGAGCGTGATACTCAAAGGAACACCCACTCGGTACCACTTCGGCGGCAAAGAGAGCGAGTGGGGATTGGAGGACCTGACCGTAGTAGGACAACGGCGCGAAAGCCTTAACCCATGCCCTTTCTGCTCCATCAAGCCAAATGAGATTGACTTGACAAAGTATGACGCCGGCATGCTGCGCGACCATAGGAACGACCAGGACCCATCTGACTTTGGCGGCGAGTACATATGGAAGAAGAACTTTGCATTCAGCGTACCGATACCAATACTGATTCCGCACGCTCCGCCAATGATTGTCAACATAGGCTTCGTTGCTGCAACGGCCGTCACGTGGAATTTGGACTGGACCCTCGCGGGCGGATATACGTATCAGGAGTACCGGCGCAAGGATGTGCGCGAAATCCCGCCTATGTGGGCGGTAGAACTCTAGTTCCCGTCAATCGACGGAACATTACCAAAGGTAGTAGTCTTTCTACTCACCAGATCGTGGTGCGTCCACTTTCCATTCGCGTCCCGTACAAACCGATCGGTGACGATTCGTCCACCGATCGACAACGTTACTTCGTATGGCTCCTGGTTTTGGGTAAAATCATTGTTAGGGTCATTGATCGAGAATAGCCACTGCTCAACGAGACGTCGCCGTGAAGTGAAGTCTTTGACGTCCATCGATTTGATAAACCAATCACCTGGGTCATGGTGGGTCGTCGTATAGGGCAGTGGAAGTCGGCGCAGGATCGACTCCGTAGCGTGTCTCATGGCGGCGCAACTATACGCAAGCCGCGCTGCCATTCACAAGCTCAGCTGGGTTCTAGGGGCTTATGGCGCTGTTGCACGAACGTTGCAACTGCCGTCTGCGCACAGGGGTAAGGTAGAAGGCGACGGGGGCCGCATCCAGCTAGCGCGATAGCTTGAGCGGTCGGAACCGTGAGCAAGCAGCCCAAAAACAGACCTAATGGGGTAGGGCGACCGGGGCATCGTCGTCGGTCGCGTCGGCCTCTTCGCGGCCCGCAGCTCACCGAGCGCGACGCTGAAATCCTGCGATGGATGACACGGCATGGCGTCGTCACCGCCGAGCTGGTCGGACGCCGGTTCTTCTTTCGTGGTCCCAAGGCAGACGACTACGGCAAGTGGGCGGCATATCGCCGAGTTCGCGCCTTGCGCGAGCTCGGCTTGGTCCTGAGTGACAAGCCCTTCGCGGACCAACCGGCGGTGCTTCGCGTAACCCGCGAGGGAGCGAGAATCGCCGATGTCGGCCTTCGCCCTGCGCCATTGGTGCTCTCGGAGCTGCGCCACTCACTCGCCGTCGTATGGCTCACGGAGTACCTGCTGGCCGAGCATCGCGGCGCCGAGCTGACCACCGAGCGCGAGCTGCGCGCGCAGCGATACCGCGAACTGCGCGAAGGCGAACGCAAGACCGAACAAGGCCGAGCGCCAGATGCGCTGCTGCGCATCCCTGCCAAGGGCGTAGGTGCGCAAGGGGTTATGACCGTGGCCGTCGAGCTGGACCTGACGCGCAAGGACCGCCGCGCAATGGAGCGCATGGTCCGCCAGTACGACCGCGAGAGGGTGGATCGCGTTTGGTGGTATGTGACTTCAGCTCGCCTCGAGCGCACAAGTGCGCTCGTGCGCGAGCTGCGTGCGGACGACCGTATCGAGGTCCGCGAATGGCACGGGTAGCGATCGAATCGCAGGCATCCGCAGCAGCACCGGGACCGATCGAGAACCGGGTCCAAGACTTCGCGGTGATGCTCGTGGCGGCGCTCGGAGGCGTGGCGCTGCTCGATCCCGGCGTCCTACTCGGTGCCGGCGTCGCCGGCGGCTGGCTCTGGCTGTACCGCCCGCCGGCCGCGCGTCGGCTCGTCTGCGCGCTGTTGCTTGCGGTCCCGCTGCTCGCCCTGCATACCTTTCTTATATGGGGCTGGCCGTGGCGAGAAGGGGTTGCTCATCTGCTGCCGATGCAGGTCTCACCAGTCGATACGTCGCTCGCGCTGCGCAGCCTCTATATCGAAGCGCTGGCTGGACCCTTGTGGTTCGAGGGAGCGGTTCTTGCCGCACGGCTGAGATCACGTAGAGTTGACGCGCAAGTCCGCCGTGATCACCGTCTCGATAAGCAGCGGTGGCGGGCGATTAGCGGGCAACGACAGCCCATGTTCTCCATGCCCAACCCGCAAACATCACGCACGGATGCCAGCCCGGCTCACCCACCGGGAGCAATCCGCCTCGGAGTCGACGCCGAGACAAACGGCCCGCTCAACCTGGACCTGCCCGCTGACCTGGCCGCGCACGTATTCCTCTGCCCGGCGCGTCGGGCAGCGGCAAGACTACGACGGTGGCGCGCCTCGCCGATGGCTCGCTCGCCAACGGGTACGGCGTGGTCATCATCGACGCCAAGGCGGGCGGGCTCGGACAGACGGCGCGCGCACTCGCCGCCCGCTACGGCGTGCCCTTTCATCTTGTGGACCCGGACGACGCGGATTCACTCGGCTACAACCCCTGCACTGGCAATCCGGCATCAGTGGCGAACAAGCTCATGGGCGCCTTCACGTTCAGTCCTGCCGCCGAGATTTACAAGAACATTGGCATGGAGACGGTGCCGGTCATCGTGCGCGGGCTCCAAGCTGCCAACGAGCCGGTGACACTCCAAGCGCTGTACGACGCCCTTGGCACTCGCGGCATGGAGAGGATCGCGCACAAGCTCCCTACCGATGACCGCACCCGCGAGCGTCTGCTTGACCTCGGCGGGCACGGCGACCGCACCACTGCCAGCGGGATCACCGGCTTGCAGCGTCGTCTCGGTGCGTTGTTGGAGGGCAAGTTCGGCGATCTGTTTCGCGCCGACAACGCGCTCGATTGGGACAACGCGCTCGCGCAGCCGTCCGTGACCTACATCGCGCTCAGCGCTCTTGCAAGCAGCGAGGACGTGGAACTTATGGGCCGCGTCATCGCCCAGGACTTGAAGCAGGTTTGCGCTCGCCGTCTGCGCCAGCTCGCAGGCGGCGTCGAGCTGCATCCCATCCTGGCAGTCTTCGATGAGTTCGCCGCGCTCAACGAGGCGGACCAGCTCGCCGACCTGCTCTTGCAGGCGCGGCAGGCACTAATGCCCACCGTTATCTCCACGCAGTACCTACCCGAGACTGTCCCACTACGCAAGGCGTGTCTCGGTGCCGGGCTGCTCATCGTCCATCGCGTCGAGGCCGAAGATGCAGAGGCCATCGCCGCGCAGTTCGGCACGCGCCGCGCGTCTGACGTCACGCATCAGGTCGATTACGAGACTGGCTTCTCCGGAAAGGGAACCGTCAAGCGCGTTGACAAGTTCAATGTTCACCCCAACGAATTGCGTAACTTTCAGACTGGGCAGGTGGCCGTCAAGTCAGTTGCCAAACAGCGTTACACAATCGCCCGCACCTACTACGACGAACAACTGGCATGAGCACCCAAGCTTCACAACCGGCTCAGGAAGGATCGTACATCGTTCCATTCGCCCGCCCGTATCGGTATGCGACGACAGCGCAGTGGTTGAGCACTGGCTTGCGGCGTCAACGCCCCGCCATCATCGGCGCCCTCGTCGCGGCGTGGACCGGACTTGCCTTTGCGCTTTGGCTTGCGGTTGGCGGCGTCGTCCTCGGCGCACTTGTCGGTGCCCTTGGCGCGTCCTCGCTTGGTGTCACCAACACTCTCATCCTCAACACCGGGACCGGCGTGTTTGCCTCAATCCTCGGTGCCTTCCTGGGTGGGATCTCCGGACTGGCCGCGATCTACGTCCTGCTAGTGACGCATCCGCTCCAACTGCTCGCCGCGCTTGCTAGCGGCGCGCTTGTGAGCACCATCTTTCTACTCGTCTACGTGCGCGCCGAACCCCTGCTCATCCGTATGCGCGGCTACCGCGAGCCAAGCAGACGCGAGAAGGAGCGCATCTATCCGTTGATTCTCGAAGCCGCGCGGGCGATGGAATTGCCCGTCGTCCCTGCCGTCTGGATCAGTGACGCGCAGAAGCCCGGAGCCTGGGCGCACATGCGCGCCATCGTTGTCACTCGTGGGCTGCTCGGCGACTACGACGCCTCCGAGAAAGCGCCTCAGTCCGACCTCGACGCGACCGCCCTAATCGCCATTCTCACCCACGAGATGCACCATTGGGATAGCGGCGACGTGGTTGGCTTGGCGTTCGTGACCGCGTGCTTTTGCCCCCTGGTCCTCATCATCAACATCATCGCCTGGATTCGTGAACGTGGCGAGTGGCTAGGCGTGCTTCTTTGGGTCGTCTTTTGGCCGGTGTGGGTGGCGAGCAAGTTGGTTGTCGTGCCGCTGATGGCGAAGCGCTCACGACAGTACGAGTACGAGACCGATGCGCGCGCCGCAGACTTTGGCGATCCCTTCCGGCTCGGATTGCGCCGCGCACTTGACGAGCTATCTGTATGGGAGGTTCCACGCACCGGCTGGGAAGACGTGCTCGCCGCGACGCATCCACCGACCGAGCACCGCCTAGAACGATTGGAGGCGGGTTGGGAATCTCAGCCCGTCGCGGCGGTAGCGCGTTCCACCATCCAGCGTCAGCCACCGCCACAGGCGGAGCCTGTTGCGCCAGCGGCTACCGCATCGTTGGTTGATGGCAGAGCAAAGGCAGGGCGTCGTCCCCCTCCCAAGCAAACTCAACCAGCCTCGAAGCGCACCGCTCCGCGCCGACCACCACCAAAGCCGCGCTCGGCAAAAGCCAAGGGCACCAAAGAATCCTGACGCGCTAAGCGCACCTACCACGGTCGCACTTCGACTATTGACTTTCTCATCGATACCCAAGGCAAGGAGATAGACATGAATGATGATCGCGGCCAGATAAAGAGAGTTTCGTTCGAGATTCTGTATCCCACAGGGCAGCTCAAGCAGGTTCACATACCGATTGGCGGCGTACCGAAGTGGGAGAGTGCCGGACTAATTGTGTGGAGCGACAGATTGATCCGAGAGGTCGTGACCGCTGGCCTCGATGCGACACGTGGCCGCGCAGCCCTCGACCGGTGGGAAACCCTCGATGGGCACTTTAAGCCAGCAATGCTCGTCGTCAGCGACGACGGAACGGCTGTTCCGTTCTGCGGGAATCACATGAAGCTCGGTGGCGCAGCGCTTTGGCCCGATGAGGAGAATGCGCAAAACCCGGATAGCGCTCGATAGCTGGGTGTTCAGGCTCGTCGTATACGGCCAGCCTGCAAGGCGTAATTACGGACGTTAGCCCCCGTGGCGGGTCGAAACCCAACCCGTTCGTAAAATGATTGCAACTCGGGGTCACAGGTCAGATCGACCATATACAAGTCTGCAAGTTGGCCAAGCATTCGTATGGCTAGCCCCGTTTTCCGCAGTTCGGTAGCGCTACCTGTCCTGCTCTGGCCAGGGTGGCTGGATTTCGAGTAGCTCGTGGATCCGCCTCTGTGTTGGGGTGAGGCGGTCGAGGCGTGGGCCGTTTGT
>JBARJU010000098.1:0-2684 GCA_049800435.1 Solirubrobacteraceae bacterium | reverse complement strand
GGGCAACCGTGCCCGACGTCACGGGCCAGACGCAGGCGGCCGCGGTGGCTTCGCTCAAGCGCGAGGGTCTCGTTGCGATTGTGTCGCTCGCGGCGAATGCTCACGTTCCGAGCGGCCTGGTTGTCGGTACGACCCCGCCGCGCGGAACGGTCGTGGGCAAGGGCTCGCGCGTGAGCGTGATCGTGTCATCCGGCCCGGGCATCGTGGCGCTCCCGAACGTGATCAACAAGAAGAGCGCCCAGGCCACGAAGACCCTGCGCGAACAGGGCTTTCAGCCGACGGTCGAGAGCCAATCGAGCGACACGGTCGAAAGCGGCCTTGTGATCTCGACGGATCCCGCCCCCGACACCGAGGTGCAGGTCGGCGGCCCGGTCACCGTGGTCGTCTCCTCCGGTCCCCAAGAAGCGAGCGTGCCCGAAGTGACGAACGAATCGCAGGCCAACGCGACCGCGACGCTCGCGGCGGCGGGCTTCAAGGTGGCGGTGTCAAAGCGCGAAGTCGCCGAACCGGCGCCGGGCACGGTCATCTCGCAGTCCCCGGATGCAGGCTCGCGGCTGAAGGTCGGCGGCCAGGTCACGATTGTCGTGGCCCAAGCGCCGAAGCAGATGCCCATCCCCTCCGTTGTGGGTCAGCGCGAAGCACAGGCTCAGGCGGCGCTCACGGCCGCCGGCTACACCTCGAACACCGTCTCGCGCACCGTCACCGACCCCTCCAAGGTCGGGGTCGTCGTGCAGCAGAGCCCCGGCGCCGGCAGTAGGCCAACGGGCAGCAAGACGGTCACGATCGCCGTCGGAGCGCTCGCTCGGCAGACGACCTCCACACCGACCACGACCACCCCCACGACCACGACGCCGCCGGCCTCCGCGCCCGCGGCGCCTCCGGCGAGTGGGTAGCGGCCACAAGGGCCGACCATCTCAACCCGCATCTATTTACTTGAACAGCGTCACCTCGGAGATCCCCGCTGAGGAGCGCCCCGGCGGGAGTCTCACGATCCAGACCAGGTAGTGGCTATAGAGCAGGCCGGAGGCGTCGATCGGAATGGTGGCGCGCGAGCCAATCGTGTGCGGCGCGGCGAGCCGGGTCCAGCCCAGTGCCTCAAGGCTCTGAGCGGCCCCGGAGGAGCTCGCGGCCCTGGGCCCGGTAGAGGCGTAGATTGTGGCGATGAAGCCGGGTGTGGGCGTTTGGATCTCTACCGAGCGCGCCACCACTCCGGGCGATGCGTCGAGCGAGACGCCGAGCCCTGGCTTGCCGAGCGAACCGCCGATGTAGTGCTCGGTGCTCCAGGACGTGTTGAGGTCGCCGTCGACGACGCTTCCCGCGTCTTCGGCGTGTTCGGGCCCGGTGCCAAACGGGTTATAGGAGGAGGCCGCGTTCTGGGCGAGCACCACCGGCGTGGCTCCTGCCGCCGAGTGCACATCGGGCGCGACGCCCGTGCCACTGTGGGTGTGGCCGGCGAGAGCGACGAGCGTCACGGCGACGATCGCGGCGAGCAACGCGAGCGACACCGCCCAACGCGCCGGGTGGCGCAGGCGCCACGGCAACAGACGCCGCGCGGGCGAATGCAAGGTGCGCAATACCGCCGTCACCTCGCCCGTCACCTGTCCCGAGCGCGCCGTCTCGATCGCAAGCGCCTCCTCCATGTCGGCGATCATGCTCGCCATGTCGGGGTAGCGCCGCTCGAGGTCCTTGGCGGTGGCGCGTTCGACGACCGCGGCCGTGGCCGCTGAGACCCGGGGACACGCGAGCTGCACGTCGGGGACCTCCTCGCGCACGTGCATCATCGCCACAGCCACAGGCGACTCGCCCTTGAATGGGACCTCGCCGGTGAGCATCTCGTACAGCACCACACCGAGCGAATACACGTCCGATTGGCCCGTCACGCCTTGGCCGAGCGCTTGCTCGGGGGAGACGTAGTCGGTCGTGCCGAGCACGCGCCCGTCCATAGTCAGCCCTTCCTCTGACAGTGTGCGCGCGATCCCGAAGTCGGTAATCTTCGCGCCGCCCTCCCCGCTGAGCAGCACGTTCTGCGGCTTGACGTCGCGGTGGACGATCTCCTGTGCGTGAGCCGAGCCGAGCGCGCGCGCGATCTCGATCCCGTACGCAAGCGCGGTGGGTGTGTCAAGCGGCGCGTCGCGACGGATCAGGTCCTTGAGCGTCTCGCCCGCGACGTGCTCGAGCACGATGTACGGTGTCCCCGATTCGATGCCACCGTTGCCCTCGCCGTCCCTCGCGTCCCACTCGCCCGCGTCGATCACGGTGACGATGTGCGGGTGGTTGAGTTGGGCCACCGCGCGCGCCTCGCGACGAAAACGCTCGAGCTGGTCGGAGTCCGAGGCGATCTCGCGATGCATCAACTTGATCGCCACCTGCCTTTCGAGCACGGTGTCGAAAGCGCGATACACGGTGCTCATGCCGCCGTGTCCGATGCGCTCGTCGAGGCGGTAGCGACCGCCGAGCGTTATGCCAATGATGACCTTGTTCACGATTGGAGTCTCGAGGGCTGAGTATGCCTTCCGCGGCGGGCGGCGAGCGTGAGGTTCTTATTTTTTGGATATGGGGACGTTCCAGCCGGTGTTATCGCGCATCCGCCGGATCACATAAAGCGCAAGCACGACGCGGTAGACCGCGCAGGCTGGCAGTAGCGCGGCGCGCCTCGCGGGGCTGAGCACGCCCGCGCTCGCGAG
>JBARJU010000097.1:0-16186 GCA_049800435.1 Solirubrobacteraceae bacterium | reverse complement strand
GTTCGTATGCGGCACCGGCACCGGCGTCGGTAAGACGATCGTGAGCGCCGCTCTGCTCGCGGCGATGAGGACCGCTGGAGAGCCGGTGCGCGCCTACAAGCCTGTCATCACCGGCCTTGCCGAGCACTCAGGGCCATGGCCGCCAGATCACGAGCTGCTGGCGCTCGCCGCCGGGATGAGCCCCGAGGAAGTCGCACCGCTGCGCTTCGATCGGCCCGTCTCTCCGCACTTGGCGGCGGCGCTGGCCGGTCAGGCCATCGACCCTGCCGCGGCGATCGCGAGCGCGCGGGCCGAGCCGGATCGCACACTCGTGGTCGAGGGCGTCGGCGGCCTGCTTGTGCCGATTGCCGAGGGCTTCAGCGTGCGCGACCTGGCGGTTGCGCTCGAACTGCCGCTGGTCATCGCCGCGCTGCCGGGGCTCGGCACGATCAACCACACGCTGCTCACGATCGAGGCCGCCAGGTCCGCCGAGCTGAGCGTGGCGGCCGTCGTGCTCACGCCGTGGCCGGCCGAGCCGGGGCAGATCGAACGGTCAAACCACGAGACGATCGCACGACTGGGAGCAGTAGAGGTCACCACGCTCGAAGAGATCGCAGGCCCCGAGATCGCCGACTTGGCGCGCGCGGGGGACCGCCTGCCCTGGCGCGACTGGTTGACGCGATAGACCAGGGCACCCTGGCGGTGGCAGCGAAGACGACCCCGGCGACCGTCAGTCATAATAGCAGACAATAGTCATCGGTTATCTACGGCCGCGACAACGGCGCTAGCAATCCGATCCAGATCGTCGTCGCCAATGACGTACGGAGGCATCGTGTAGACGAGATCGCGGAACGGACGCAGCCAGACTCCGCGCTCGAAGGCGGCGGCCGTGGTGGCGGCGATGTCCACCTCGCGCTCCATCTGCACCACTCCGATCGCGCCAAGCACGCGCACGTCCGCAACGCCCGGGAGCTCGCGGGCGGGAGCGAGCCCAGCCAGCAACCCGCGCTCGATCCGCGCCACGTCCTCGCGCCAAGCGCCTCCCGCAAGCAGGTCGAGCGAGGCAAGCGCGACCGAGCAGGCGAGCGGGTTGGCCATGTAGGTGGGACCGTGCATCAGCGCGCCGCCCTCCCCGGACGAGATCGCCTGAGCGATCTCGGTCGTGCAGAGCGTGGCGGCGAGGGTGAGGTAGCCGCCCGTGAGCGCCTTGCCGACGCACATGATGTCCGGGGCGATATCCGCGTGGTCGCAGGCGAACAGGGCTCCGGTGCGCCCGAAGCCGGTGGCGATCTCATCAAGGATTAGAAGCTGTTCGTTCTCGTGACACAACCGGCGCAAGAACGCCACACAGTGGGGCGAGTGGAAGCGCATCCCGCCCGCGCCCTGTACGACCGGCTCGACGATCGCGGCGGCGAGCTCGTGGGCGTGGCGGGCGAATAGAGACGTGACGTGCTCCTCCCAAGCCGCGTCCGATGGGGCGTCGAAACCGTCGGGTGGGCGCTCGGCGAAGACCTGCTCGGAGAGCACGCCGGTGAACAGCGAGTGCATCCCACCGACGGGGTCACACACTGCCATCGCCCCGAACGTGTCGCCGTGGTAGCCGCCGCGCACGGTGAGAAGGCGCGTGCGCTCGGGATGGCCGACCCCGCGCTGATACTGCAAGGCCATCTTGATCGCTACCTCCACCGACACCGAGCCAGAGTCGGCGAAGAACACGTGCTCGAGCCCTTGCGGGGTCAGCTCGACCAGGCGCTCGGCAAGACGGATGGCCGGCTCGTGGGTGAGGCCGCCGAACATCACGTGAGCCGTGCGCTCGAGCTGCTCGCGCAAGGCCGAGTCCAGGGCCGGGTGGCGGTAACCGTGGATGGCACACCACCACGAGGACATCCCGTCGATCAGCTCGCGCCCGTCGGCAAGACGCAGGCGAACGCCCTCGGCGGAGACCACCGGCAGGGGCGCCTGAGCCGCCGGCAGCGACGCGTACGGGTGCCAGACACGCTCGCGGTCGATCGCGAGCAGATCGTCCCAGTCGGTGCGCGGGCCGATGATTCCGCCTATGCCGAACAATTGCTCATCATCAACCTAGCCGCCAGGGTGGTCGATGAGCAAGCCAGGCAAGGACGCAGGCCGCGTGGTGTGCTACGCACACGAGCGGCCGAGGACGCAGCATGGCGCAGCTCAGCGGCCGCCCTGGCTAGTCCTCGTACAGAGTGAAGTCTCGCTTGCGGGCTCCGCACACCGGGCAGAACCACGTGTCGGGGATGTCCTCGAAGGCGGTTCCCGCCGGGATGCCCCCGTCGGGGTCGCCGTCCTCGGGATCGTAGATATAGCCGCAGGACTCGCAGATCCAGCGTTGGATGGTTTGGGTGGTGCTCATGCACGTAAGACTACCGGCAGGTAGATTCCATGACATGAGCACCGCGACCCCCGGCGGCCACGCGGAGCCCGGCCAGGAGCTCAACCGTGGCGAGGCCACCGCTCCGCGCCAGGCCGCGACGGTGATCCTGCTGCGCGGCGGCGAGCAGGCGCTCGAGGTGTTGCTCGTAAAGCGCACCGAGAAGGCGCGCTTCATGGGCGGAGTGTGGGTCTTCCCGGGGGGCGCGGTCGATGACGACGACGGCGACAGCGCACACCGGGCAGCCGCCGTGAGGGAGCTCTCCGAGGAGGCCGGCGTTGTGCTTCCAGATCCCCACGCGCTCGTGGAATTCTCGCGCTGGATCACGCCCGAGGAGGTGACGGTGCGCTTCGACACGCTCTTCTTTCTGGCGGAGCTGCCGCACGGGCAGGAGCCGGCCGTGGACGGCGAGGAGTGTGTGGACCAGGGTTGGTTCACACCGCGGGGCGCGCTCGACGCGTTCGCCCGCGAGGAGATCGTGCTCGTGTTCCCCACGATCAAGCACCTCGAGCAACTCGGGGCATTCTCCAGCGTGTCAGAGTTGCTCAGCTATGCGAGCGGGCGCGAGGTGGTGCCGGTGCAGCCGAAGGTGTGGTTCGACGGCGAGGTGGCTCGCGTGCTGTTGCCGGGCGAGCCCGGATACGAGTAGCAGCGAGCCTCGCTGGAACGTGTCTTAGCCCGCCCGCAAACCGTCCATGACGTGCGTGACGGCGTTGATCAGCGCGAGGTGGGTGAACGCCTGCGGGTAGTTGCCGAGGTGGCGACCGCTCGAGGCCTCGAGCTCCTCGGCGTAGAGGCCGAGCTCAGAGGAGTATCCGAGCAAGCGCTCGCACAGGCGCCGCGCGTCGACGTGCTCGCCGATCTCGCACAGGGCCGAGACGAGCCAGAAAGAGCAGATCAGGAAGGTGCCCTCCTCGCCGCTCTGGCCGTCGTCGGTCTCCTCGGTGCGGTAGCGCAGCACGAGCCCGTTCTCGCTCAGCTCATCGCGAATCGCCATCACCGTGGCGCGCACGCGCTCGTCGTCGGGGGGCAGGAAGCGCATCAACACGATCAAGAGGTTGGATGCGTCGAGCGCGCTGGTGCCGTAGTGCTGGCGGAACACGCCGCGCTCGTCCACCCCCCTGTCAAGGATGTCGGCCTTGATCTCATCCGCCACCTGCTGCCAGCGCCCGGCCAGCTGGTCGTCCCCGTGCCGTTCGGCAAGGCGCGCCCCGCGGTCCATCGCGACCCAACACATGAGCTTCGAGGAGACGTAGTGGCGCGGCTCCCCGCGCGCCTCCCAGATCCCCTGGTCGGGTTCGTGCCACACCCTTGAGGCACATTCGACCTGGTCTGAGAGCACAGGCCACAAGCGCTCGGGGATGTGGTCGCGCTGCTTGGCGTGCAGGTAGACCGAGTCGAGCACCGCTCCATACACGTCGTTTTGGCGCTGGTTGTAGGCGCCGTTGCCGATCCGCACGGGGCGCGCGCCCTCGTAGCCCTTGAGGTGATCGAGTGTGGACTCGCGCAGGTCCTTTTGGCCCTTGATCCCGTACATGATCTGAAGCGAGCCGTCCTCGTTGCGCTCCATGTCGGCCACATACTGGATGAAGTCGTCGGCCTCCCAGTCGAGACCGAGAGCGTGCAAGGCCCACAATGTGAAGGAGGCGTCTCGCATCCAGCAGTAGCGGTAGTCCCAGTTGCGCGACCCGCGCGGGGTCTCCGGCAACGAGGTCGTCGGCGCGGCGACGAGCGCCCCGGTCGGCATGAACGTGAGTCCCTTGAGCGTGAGCGCCGAGCGCTGTAGGTGAGAGCGCCACGGATGGTCTGGGTAGTCGCCTTCGGCCAGCCATGTGCGCCAGAAGTGACTGGTGCGATCGATGTGCGCCTCGGCCTGCTCGACAGTGCGCGGCCCGCGCAACTCTCGTGTCCAGGAGATCGCGCAGAAGCGCTTCTCCCCCTCGCTCATCGTGTGGCGCGAATGGGCGCGATTGCCCTCGATGCCCATACGGGTGTCGCTGAAGAGGCGAAAGGCGGTCACCCCATCGGTCGCGTCGAGGCCGTGGCCGTGCTCGTCTTCGACGTGGCTCCATTTGGCGACAGTGGCGCCGAAGTCGAGCATCGGCTCGCACACCATCTCGACCTGCGCCTGGCCCTGGATGCACTCGACGACCCTCACGAGCAGGTGGTCGGCGTCGAAGTCGGTCGGGGGGCGTGTGTGGCTGGTGTTGCGGTCCTCGTCGTGCCAGTCGCTGATCGTGAGCGCGTCCACGACGCGCAACCACCCCTGCGGGGTCATCCATGTCGTCTCGATCACGTTCGTGCCGGGCAGGTAGCGCCGGCCGACTGGCACATACATGCCATAGGGGCCCACCCTGAAGCTGCCGGCGCCGCGATCGAGCATCGCGGCGAACACCGACGGGGAATCGAAGTGCGGCAGGCACAGCCACTCGATCGATCCATCCGAGGCGAGCAGCGCGCCGGTGTGACAGTCCGAGAGGAAGCCGTAGTCGGCGATCGCCGGGAACGGCGAGTCCCGCAAGGGGAGCGCGCTGGACCCACCTGGCTGCCCCACCGACCCGAGCGCCGTCGCCTCGGCATCCGAGGCTGAAGTGCTCATCGGCCTGACTCGACACGCGAGGCAGCACTCATCCGCGTGGCCCGGTCTGCGAGGCGGGGGCACTCATCCGCGTGGCCCGACCTCCGAGGCGGGGGCGCTCATCTGCGTGGCCCGGTCTGCGAGGCGGGGGCGTTCATCGCGCAAACGGTAGCGGCAGCCGTCCCTCTTCGGCCAGCTTGTCGAGATGGGCGGCGAGCGTGACCGCCGCGAGCGGGCGCAGTTGGGCGGGTACGTCCGGCCAGGCCGCGTCGAGCAGGTCCTCAGTTGAGTGGTGACCCTCGGCGATCGCCGCAAGCAGCCGACGCTCGCGATCGAGGCGGTGCTCGATGTATTCGGAGAGGCGCTCGCGCGGCGCCCAGATCGGGGGACCGTGGCCGGGGCACAGCACGTCGAGCTCGCGCTCGCGCAGGCGTGCGAGCGCGTCGAGGTAGCCCGCGAGGGCGCCGGGGTCGGGGGCGACGAACACGCTGCCCTCGCCGAGTACGGCGTCGCCGCAGAAGCACACCCGGCCAACGATCAGGGCGAAGTGGTCGGGTGCATGGCCAGGGGCATAGACCGCCTCGAACGGGCCAAAACGAGTGCCGTCGCGCAACTCGACATCGGCCGGTCCGCGTCCGGCGGCGAGCGGAGCCGGGAAGCGCTCGCGCAGCGCCTCGGCCGACTCGGAGTGGTCGATGTGATCGTGGGTGAGTGCGATGCCGCCGAGCCCGCCGCGCTCGCCGATCGCGGCCGCGAGAGCCTCGAAGTGCTCGTGGAGCGCGGGCCCGGGATCGACGACCCAAGCCGGATCGCGCCCCACCACCCAGGTGTTGGTGCCGGACATGGTAAGCGGCCCGGGGTTCTCGGCGCGCAGACGTAGCACGCCCTTGCTCTGTAGCCGATCGGCCTCGGAGGGGGAGGGGCTCATGCGGGCGACGTTAGCCACTCGGACCGCTACTTGCGAGGGCGGCGGCTGTTTGTGGAGGTAGGCCCACCAAGGAGATGACAATGCCCAGATCGAATCATGCCAACTGGCGCGGGCCCCGTGGCCGCGCCGCCAGAGCGAACGCGCAGGGCCGCGGGACCACAGACGAGGGGACCACAGACGAGCATTGCCGCCCACGCGCGCCATACACGACGCTACTCTTGGCTTGCCTCGCGGTCGCGGCGTTGGGATTGCCCGCGACGGTGCTCGCCGCGCCTAAAGTGACGGTCAAGGCCAAGGTCTTGCCGGTTCCCATCAACCCGGCCTCCGCGAAAAGCAAGAACTACCCGAAAACTGGCAACATCCTTGGGGCGGGCGCCTCGGTGGAAACGAAGTTCACGATAAGCGGCACCGAATATGGTGGCTTTCCCTTGCCACTGACAGGGGTGCAGGTGTACCTGCCCGCCGGCACGAAGCTGCACCCACAGGGATTCGCGACTTGCTCAAACGCGATACTCGAAAGCCACGAAGTGCAGAAGTGCCCCAAGAGGTCGGTCGCCAGCCCGAAGGGGGAAGTGCTCGGAGTGGTCAGCTTCGGCAGTACCCGCGTCCAGGAGAAAGCTAGCGTCCAGGCGTTCTTTGCTTCAGGAAACAAACTCGCGTTCTTCACCGAAGGCACCTCGCCGACGTTGATTGAAATCCTCTCGACGGGAAGCTTCTCCGCGGCCTCCAAACCGTTCGGACAGAAGCTGAGCGCTGTGGTGCCGCTCGTGGAAACCGTGCCCGGCGCCCCATTCGCCTCGGTACTGTCAATCAGGATCAAGGTCGGCGCCGCGTTTATGCAGGGCAAAAAACTGATCTCCTACGGAACCGTTCCCAAGAAGTGCCCGAAAGGCGGTTTCCCCGCCAAGACAGAACTGAAATTTCTGAACGGGGAAACGTCGACGGCAAGCATCAAGGTTCCCTGCCCAAAGAAATAGAAACCAGCCTCTTTCCGCCCGTCCGAGAGGGCGAGCGAGAGTACAGCCTCCCTCCTCGAATGGAGGGAGGCTAGGACGAGCGCAAAGCAGCGTCCTCTTCTCGAATGGAGCGACGCGAGGACGAGCGCAAAGCAGCGTCCCGGGCACAGGGCCCGGGACAAGCCCGATCGGACCGCAGCTCAGCGCGACCTGATTCATACTGCTCGTGTGTCTGCCTTCAACTGTCGCCAAAGGAGCCAAGCATGAACGCGATACGACTGCCACAGGGCACGATCCGCTATCGCGAACTCGGCTCCGGGAAGCCGATCGTGCTTGTTCATGGACTGCTCGTCAATGGGGAGCTTTGGCGCAATGTCGCACCGCGCTTGGCCGAGCGCTTCCGTGTGATCGTGCCCGACTTGCCGCTGGGCTCACACGAGCTCCCGATGAATCCCGGCACCGACCTCTCCCCGCTCGGACTTGCGAAGATTCTCGCCGACTTCATGGAGGCGCTCGAGCTCGAGGACGTGACGCTCGTGGGCAACGACACAGGCGGCGCGATCTCACAACTCGTGGCCGTCTACCACCCCGAGCGGCTCGGCAGGCTCGTGCTTACCCCGTGCGATGCCTACGAGAACTTCCTGCCGGCGATGTTCCGCCCGCTTCAGATCTTGGCGCGGATCCCGGGCGCCGTGTTCGTGGTCGGACAGTCGCTGCGCCCGCACGCCGCGCGCCGGCTGCCCTTCGCCTTCGGGTGGCTCTCCAAGCGCCGGATTCCCGACGATCTCACCGACGCATGGATGGCGCCGCTGCTCTCGAGCAGCGCCATACGCCGCGAGATCGCCGCGATCCTGAAGGGCATCTCCAACCGCTACACACTGGACGCCGCGAAGCGTTTTGGCGAGTTCGCCAAGCCCGTTCTGATCGCCTGGGCGCCCGAAGACCGCTTTTTCAAGCTGCGCTACGCCGAACGAATGGCGGACTCGTTTCCCAACGCGCGACTCGAGCGCATCGAGGACAGCTTCACTTTCGTATCGCTCGACCAACCCGAGCGCACCGCCAAGTTGATCGAAGAATTCGCCGGCGAGGCGGGCTAGTAACTCCTTGCGAGACGCCTCGAGGGGGCGGGAATCGACCGCTGAGCTCATCCTCCGGCACGAACCAAGAGTCCCGCCCGCGCGCGAGTGGAGTGAACCGCGGCGGTGAGGGTGTCGATGTCATAGGCGCCGTGGTGGCGACGTCCGTTGATGAAGAATGTGGGCGTGCCGGAGACGCCGCTCGCGTCGGCGCTTGCGACGTCCTCGGCGACTCGCGGCGCGTGCTCGTGATGGCGCAGGTCCTCCCAGAAGCGCTCGACGTCGAGTCCGAGATCCTGCGCGTAACGGCGCAGGTCGGGTGGGGTGAGCGTGTCCTGGTGAGCGAGCAGGGTGTCATAGAGCTCCCAGAACTTGCCCTGCGCCGCGGCTGCCTCGGTCGCCTCGGCGGTAAGCTGCGCGCTGGTGTGCACGTCGTTGAGCGGAAGGTGACGCCACACGTAGCGCAGGTCGTCGTCGAAGGATGCGAGGAGTTGGCGTATGACCGACTCGGCCTGGCCGCAGTAGGAGCACTCGAAGTCGCCGTACTCGACGAGCGTCACGAGCGCGTCGTGCGCGCCCCGCACATGGTCACGGACGGGGTCGACGTCGTCCGAAAGGTCGAGGATGTCCTCGGCGGTGCTGAGGATCTGGCGCGCGCGAACTCGTCTCGGCAGCCGCTTGACCAGTCCAAAGACGCTGAAGGCCACGAGCGGCGCCACGATGGCTGAGGCGAGCACCCCGAGCTTTGCCTGCTCCAGGAGCGCGCCGTGGAAGGCGAGGTTTGAGATCAACAGCGAAACGGTGAAGCCGATGCCCGCGACGGCCCCGCCGCCGGCAAGCGAGGGCCAACTCAGCGCCGGGCGGACACCACTCAGAGCCGGCCGCGAGGCAAGCCAGGACGCGCAGAGGATGCCCAAGGGCTTACCCACCACGTACGCGACGAGTATCCCGAGCGTGATCGGCGAGGCGACCGCGGTTCCGAGCAGACCCCCGGTCACATGGATGCCGGCGTTGGCGAGCGCGAACAGCGGGACGAACACGTAGCTCGTCCAGGGGTGCAGGCCATATTGGAGTCGCTCGTTGGGAGAGATCGCCGAGAGGACGCCCAGTTGGGCGGAGCGCGCGAGCTCGGGGGTGGGCTGCTCGCGAAAGGAGCGCGTGAGCGCGGTCGCGCGCTCGAGATCGTCGCGTGAGGGCGGGTAGGCGCTTGTCACGAGTCCGACGGCAAGGCCGGCGATCACCGGGTCGATGCCCGACTTGAACATCGCGACCCACAGGGCCATGCCGACGACAACGGAGACCTGGCGCCGCCAGGGCGGCGCATAGCGGAGCGCCGCGAGTAGCCCGAACAGTCCGACGGCGACGGCGAGAGGGAGGATCGACACGTGGCCGCTGTATGCGAGGGCGATCGCCACCAGTGCACCGAGGTCGTCGAAGACAGCAAGCGTGAGCAGGAAGACGCGCAGCCGCGTGGCGCGGCGCGGGGTGAGCAGCGCAAGCGCACCCAGGGCGAATGCGGTGTCGGTTGACATCGCGGCGCCCCAGCCGTGTGCGCCGGGGCCGCCGGCGTTGAGGGCGAGGTAGATCGCGATCGGCACGAGCATCCCCCCGATCGCCGCGAACACAGGGATCGTGAGCCGGCGCCGCTCGCGCAACTCACCCATATCGAGCTCGCGCTTTGCCTCGAGGCCAACAACGAGGAAGAAGAACGTCATCAAGCCCTCGTTCACCCACACGCGTAGATCGGCCGCGATCCCGCGGCCGCCAATGGCGATCGAAAGTTGGGTGCTCCACAGCGACTCGTAGGACTTCCACCAGGGCGAGTTCGCCCACAGCAGCGCGATGAGCGCCGCCGCTACGAGCACGATCGCGCTACCGGTCTCGGTGCTCAGGAAATCGCGCACGGGCGCGGCAAGATTGCGCGCCCACGCCGTGCGAGCGCTATAGGGGGTGGCTTGCGGGTCGGCCATGTCCGGCGATTATTGCGATAGGCATCGCTGGGCCCCGCTCGGACCGAGCTCGATCCTCGTTAGGACACCGGCGTTCTTGAGAGACTCATCGGTGCTGAGACCCGCGGCGCCCCAGCCAGGCTCGGGTCGATGCTTCGGCGTCCCAGCACGGCGAGCACGACCGCGAGCGCCGCGCCGGTGCAACCAAGCGCGAACGCCGCGCTCACCCCGCCCGCGACACCGATCAGCACACCTCCGAGCGCCGAGCCGCCCGCGATACCGCCAACCGTCGCCGCACGGTGCCAGGTGAACGCCTCGGTGGTGGCGCCCGGCGGAGCGAGCGCTCCCACCAGCGAGAACTGGCAGGAGAGCATCGGCGCTACTCCCAATCCGGCGATGGCGGCGAACACGAGCGCGGCCGGCAGCGAATCGACGGCTATGAGCGGCGCCACCGATATCTCCACACCCAGCAGGATCGCCATGTAGCGCGATCCGACCGAGACGAGCCAGCTTCGAGCGGAGTAGAGAAGTCCGCCCAGCATGCTGCCCACGCTGAACAGGGCGAGCAGCACGCCGGCCGATCCTCGCGAGCCGAGGTGTACCGCGAGCGCCGGCAGGCCGACCTCGGCCGCGCCCACCACGATGCCCCCGAACACAGCGGTAAGGAGCAGTATGCGCACACCGGGACTGGCCAGCGCGCCCCCGCGCGAGCGCTTGTGCATGCTTCCCCGCCAGCCACGCGAGAGCGGGGAGGCGGCAAAGAAGAGCGTGCCCGCGACCGTGACGATCGCGCACAACAGCACCGAGGCGCTCGGCGAGAGGAGCGTCGCGACGGCTCCCGCGAGCAGCGGGCCAAGCGTATAGACGATCTCCTGCGTGACGGCGTCGAGCGCATAGGCGGCCTCGAGCGTCTCGGCGTCCGGCGCCGCCTCGGGCCACAGCGCCCGCACGCACCCGGAGACGGGCGGCAGGATCGATCCCGCCAGCGCGGCCATGGCGACGATCGCGATCGCCGGCGCGCCCCCCGCGACTACGAGCACGAACATGCTCAGAAGCGCGCCTTGGGCGAGTGCGCTCCCCACCAAGACGCGCGTCTGTCCGTAGCGGTCCACCGCGGCGCCCTGTACGGGCGACATCAGGGCGCCCACCAGCGTGAACGCGCCGACCGCGACGCCGGCCACCAGGAACGAGCCTGTTCGCTCGCGCACAAGAAGAAGGATCGCGAGCGAGAACATCCCCGAGGGGAGCCGTCCCAACACGGAGCTCCAGAGCAGGCGGGTGAAGCCCGGGACAGAGGCCAAGGCCCGATAGCGAGCGAACACGTTTAGTACATCGGGTTAGCGGGGGCCTCGCTTGAGGCCCCGCACACACGCCCGTCCACGCTGTCGGCAACTTGAATAAATGGAGAGGTACTAAAGATCCAGCTTGCTTGGGTCGATGCGGGAGCCATGCGCAAGTCAGTCGTCCCGCCGACCCGGGCGCTCCGTGTCCCACGCAATGGCGCCGCTCAGCGCTCCATTCGCGCCAAGTCCAAAAGGCGCACGGAGGACACGTGGCTCGAGAGGTGGATGCGCACCACCTCCGACCTGGCTCGCCTTCAGTACTCCCATCGCATGGTCGACGCTGTCATCGACGAGGTCGATGGGCGCAACATCAGGATCGGCGAGAAGTGGCTCATAGACTACGCCTCCTGCAATTACCTCGGCTTCGATCTGGACGAGGAGATCATCGCCGCGGTGCCCGAGTACCTCGCCCGCTGGGGCACCCATCCGAGCTGGTCGCGACTGCTGGGGAGCCCCGTCCTGTACGAGGAGATCGAGGCACGCCTGACCGAGCTCCTGGGGGCCGAGGACACGCTCGTGCTTCCCACGATCACCCATATTCACATGTCCGTCATTCCGGTGTTGGCCGGGGCGGGCTCGATCTTCCTCGATGGGCGCTCCCACAAGACGATCTACGACGGCTGCTCGACCGCCCGCGCACGCGGAGCGAACGTCATACGCTTCGCCCACAACGACCTCGATCAGCTCGAGCGGCTGCTGCGCGGGGACTGGGTCCGCCCGGGGATCGTGTGTCTCGACGGGATCAACAGCATGACGGGCAACGCGCCCGACCTGGCGGCATTCGCGACACTCGCCCGCGAATACGACGCGCTCCTGTACATCGACGACGCTCACGGATTCGGTGTGATCGGCGAGCGCTCCCCCGATGAGCGTTGCGAGTACGGCGCGCGCGGGAACAGCATCGTGCGACACCTCGCGGAGAGCTACGAAAACGTGATCCTGGTGGGTGGGTTCTCGAAGGCTTACTCCTCACTGCTCGCGTTCATCGCCTGCCCGACCTCAATCAAGCAAGTCTTGAAGACCGCGGCTCCTCCATACCTCTTCTCCGGACCCTCCCCCGTGGCTTCTCTGGCGACGGTCCTCGAGGGCCTGCGCGTGAACGAGCGGCGCGGCGAGGAGCTGCGCGCCCACCTCCATCGCTTGACCGCGCGCGTCCTCACGAAGGTCCGCGAACTCGACATAGCCACACCCAACGAATCCGGGTTCCCCATTGTCGAGATCCCACTCGCGGACGCCACCGCGATCGACGAGGTCGGCAACCTTCTGTTCGACCGAGGCATCTACGTGACGATCGCGGCCTACCCGCTCGTCCCTCGAGCGGAGGTCGGCTTCCGTCTTCAGATAACAGCCGCCAACACCGATGAGCAGATCGATCGTCTCAACGAGGTGCTCGACGAGGTGGCGGGACGTTTTCAACTGCGCTCCGATCCGCTCCCCTCCGGAGACCTCGACCACGTGTAGCCGGCCGTAAGGCACGCGACCCCATGCTCCTCCAACCAACGCCCACCGATCGAGCCCCGCGAGCCGACGCGACGCTCGCACCCGAGCGCGCGGGCCGACTGCGTCGGTGTGCGTGGTGGCTCTACCTGGCGGGGATGGCGGTTGTCACGGCCGCCTACGTCTACGGACACCTCGCCGGTCCACACTGGCTCAACAGCGGTCCCGTGTACAACCTGATCGGCGGCTCGACGATCGTGGCGCTGATGGTCGGCGCGAGGCTCAACTCCGAGGCGAGTCGTCGACTTCCGTGGTATCTGTTCGCGGTCGGACAGGCCTTGTTCGTGTGCGGCGACGCGCTCGCATACAACTACGAACGAATCTTCGGCGCCGCTCTGCCGTTCCCGTCGATCGCCGATCCGTTCTACCTGGCGTTCTACCCGCTGCTGGTGGCGGGCATGCTGCTTCTGATCCACGCGCGCAACGAGGCGCGCGACAGCGCCAGCCTCATCGATGGGCTGATCATTACCGTGGCGGCGGCGACATTGTCGTGGATCTATCTCATGGCGCCCTACGCCCATGACCACACGCTGACGCTGCTCACGAAGCTCACCTCGATCGCCTACCCGATGATGGACATCCTCGTGCTCGGCGTGGTGCTGCGTCTGGCGGTGGGAAGCCGTCGCCGCAGCCCAGCCTTCTGGTTGCTGGTGTCGGGAACGACGGTACTGATGCTGACCGACACGATCTACGGATGGAAGCTGCTGCACGGCGGCTACGCGACGGGAGGTGTCTTGGACGCCGGCTGGGCCGCGTTCTACGCTCTGCTCGGCGCCGCCGCGCTTCATCCCTCGATGCGCGAGCTCTCAGAGCCGGCCGCCGACCCCGACGCCCACCTGACTCGGCGGCGCCTCACGCTGCTCAGCGCCGCCAGCTTCGCCGCGCCGACCGTCATGTTCGTGCGCGGGGTGCTGGGAGAACCGCTTGACGTGTACGTGCTCGCGGCCGCCGCGATCGTTCTGTTCGCGCTCGTCATCACGCGCATGGCGGGCATCGTCCGCCAGCACGAGGAGGCGCTCCGCAGAGAGGCCGCTCTGCGGATGGCCGGCGAGTCGCTGGTGACGGCCTTTACCCGCGAGCAGATCTACTCGGCCGCGCTGGACGGCGCCCAGGCGATGCTCGACGAGAGCGCCCCCGCGCGCCTGTATCTACGCGACGGCTCCACGGACACGCTCGTAGCCGTGGACAGCACGGCCGCGGACGCCCAGAGCGTCCCTCCACTGTGTCTCGACGAGCTTGCGCTGCCCCCGGCTCACAGTCGGGCGGATGAGCACCGCGTCGTGACGCTGAGCGTCCCCGGCGAGACCATGTGCCTCTCGCCCCTGTTCGTCCGGGACGAGTTGATCGGCGTCCTCGCCGTCCTGCCTCGCGTGCCGTTGAAACGCGCGGTCCAGGAGAGCCTCGCGACCCTGGCCGCCGAGGTGGCGCTCGCGCTTCAAAGCGCCGCGCTCACCGAGCAGACTCTCAACCAGCGCTCCGAGGCCCGCCTCGGAGCGCTGATCAAGAACGCCTCCGATGTGATCTGCATAGTGGGGCGCGACGCCGACATCCATTACCTGAGTCCCTCGGTGCGGGAGATGTTCGGGCACCTCCCGACGGCTCTGACCGACCGTCCCCTCACCGATATTGTGCACCCCGACGAGGTCGTGCGCGTGATGGGATTCCTGACCGCGATCGCCGCGCAGCCCGCCGGCCAATCGGTGATGGCGGAATTCCGCGTGCGTCACTCCGCTCAGCGTTGGCGCGACGTGGAGGCCCTCGGCGCGAACCTCCTCGGCGAGGAGGGTGTGGACGGCATCGTGCTCAACATTCGCGACATCAGCGAGCGCAAGTCCCTACAGGCCGAGCTCGAGCATCAGGCCTTTCATGACACGCTCACCGGTCTGCCCAACCGAGCCCTGTTCCGTAACCGTGTGGAGCACGCGCTCGGCGGCCAGCATCGCGACGGAGATCCGGTTGCGGTCCTGTTCCTCGACATCGACGACTTCAAGACCGTCAACGACAGTCTCGGGCACGCGGCGGGAGACAGGGTGCTGCAGGAGGTGGGACGGCGGCTGGAGGACTGCATGCGCCCGACCGATACGGCCGCGCGCCTGGGAGGAGACGAGTTCGCCGTCCTGATCGCCGACTCCGAGAGTGAGATGAGCGCCATCGAAATCGCCCAGCGGGTGATGAGTGCCCTGGGTGTCGCCCTGGCGCTCGACGACCGACAGGTCACGATCGGGACCAGCATCGGGATTGCTTTCAGCGACGCGGGAGAGGCGGCGTGTCGAGACGCCGATGAACTCCTGCGCAACGCGGATGCCGCCATGTACATGGCAAAGGAGAGCGGCAAGAACGACTATCAGGTGTTCCAGCCCGAGATGCACGCCCAGGCGCTCGCCCGACTCGAACTGAAGACCGATCTGCAACGGGCCCTGGATGCCGGTGAGTTCACCCTTCGCTACCAGCCGATAGTCGATCTCTCCAGAAACGAAATGACGTGCATGGAGGCCCTGGTGCGATGGGAGCACCCCACTCGCGGCATCGTGGCTCCGCTCGACTTCATCCCACTCGTGGAGACGACCGGCATGATCGTGCCGCTGGGGCGCCACATCCTCGCCGAAGCGTGCCGGTGGACCGCTCACATGCAGCGCGAGTGTCCGCGCGATCCCCCCCTCTCGATAGCCGTGAACGTGTCAGCCTTTCAGCTTCAGCGCTTCGAGTTCATCGACGAAGTGCGCGTCGTACTCGAGGAGACCGGGATTCCACCGGCCAGCCTGATCCTCGAGTTGACAGAGAGCGTGATGATGCGCGATATGGAGTTGAGCACGTTGCACATGAACGCCATACGTGCCCTTGGCGTGAGGCTCGCCATCGACGACTTCGGCACGGGCTACTCCTCGTTGAACTACCTTCGTCGTTTTCCGGTGGACATCCTGAAGATCGACAGGTCGTTTCTGGGCGATCCAAGCGCCGAGGTCTCCGAACTCACCGCGGCGGTCGTCAACCTGGCCCAGATCTTCAAGCTCCAAGCGGTCGCCGAGGGGATCGAGAACGAGGGGCAACTCGAGCGAATCAAGGACACGACCTGCGAGTTCGGTCAGGGCTTTCATTTTGCCAAGCCGCTCACCGGCGAGGAGATCCTCGCCATGGCGACGGAGCAGGCACGCGGGAATGGCTCAGGCCAACCTGTTTCCACGGTGGCCGAGATGCCAAGCTGACCGATGCGATCATTCGGTCGGTGCTGCGCATCGCCGACGAGTTGACGATCCCCCTCTCAGAGGTGACGGTGCGCGCAAGCCGCTCCTCCGGCCCGGGGGGACAGCACGCCAATGTGACCGCCTCGCGTGTGGAAGCGAGCTTCGATGTGCTCGCTTCGCCCACGCTGACCGACGCACAGCGCGAGCGGGTGCTGGCGCGTGCGGGGCCGCGAGTGGTGGCGATCGCACAGGACGAGCGATCCCAGGCACGCAACCGCGAGTTGGCTCTGACTCGTTTGGCTG
>JBARJU010000096.1:0-5665 GCA_049800435.1 Solirubrobacteraceae bacterium | reverse complement strand
CCCTCGGGCGCCGGGCAGCTGATCCGCTCGGCCGAGCACGCCGCTGGCCTTGAGCAGGCGGTGCTCTCCGCGTTCACGACGCGCCGGCCATGCCGAGGAAAGCAGAACCGTCCGCCGGGGGAAGCGGCGCTCGCCGCCGCGGCCATCCTGCGTGGCGAGCACGGCGCGGGGCAAGACGATGGCGTTGTGATCGACCTGGAGCGCTACGCCAAGCTCGCGGAGGTCGCACGATGACCGAGTACCTCTCGGATTGGAACGTCGTACTCGACCCCGAACAGGCCGAGGTTCTATCCGACGGCAGCGTCTGCCGGGAAGTGACGCTCGTGCTCGTCGACGAGCCCCGCGGCTCCGACACTCGCCGTCCGGTCGCGGTGACGCTGGCGCCCGCCGAGGCGCGGAAGGTCGCATCCCGGTTGCTGGCCACGGCCATGCAGGCGGAAGGGATGGTGCGCTGATGAGCGAGAAGGACGGTCTCTACCAGCAGTTGCGCTCGCACATGGCTCACCTGAAGCTCACCGCGAGCGCCGAGGCGCTCGCGGGCCATCTCGAGCGCGCCCAGCAGACCAAGCCGACCTACACGCAATTCCTCGCCGATCTACTCGAGATCGAGGCGAGCACAACCGAACAGCGAGCGCTTGAGAACCGTCTGCGCCTGGCGGGCTTCCCCCAGACCAAGACGCTGGAGGAGTTCGACTTCGACGCCCAACCCACGCTGGACCGTCGTCTGATCGAAGAGCTCGCGACGCTCAGGTTCGTGCAGGAAAAGGCCAACGTGCTGTTCATCGGCCCACCGGGAGTCGGCAAGACGACCCTCGCGATCGCCTTGGGCTTGAAGGCCGTGCATGCCGGCCACCGTGTCTACTACACGACCGCGGCGGACCTGGTGGCCAGGACCGCGAAGGCCGCGATCGAGGGACGCTGGCAGGCCACGATGCGCTTCTGGAACGGCCCAGCGGTCCTGGTCGTTGACGAGCTCGGCTATCTCCCGATGGCGGGCGAGGCAGCCGCCCACCTCTTCCAAGTCATCAGCCGCCGCTACCAGGCCGGATCGATCGTCCTGACCACCAACCGCGACATCACCAGCTGGGGGCAGATCTTCGAGGACACGACCGTCGCAGCGGCGATGCTCGACCGTCTACTGCACCACGCGACCGTCGTGCAGATCAACGGACCCAGCTACAGGATGCGCCACCACCAAGCACGCCTGGACCAGCTCCGCGACGGGCTGAGCAGCCCCTGAAAAGGCCCCCTACGGCCGCCAACCCCTCCCACGACGTCCGCTTACACGCCCATCAGGGCCCGATCAGCCCCGCTCACACCCGATCTGCCGCGAACAGACGCGATCTGAGGCGATCTCAGGCCCTCGCCGGCCACGCCGGGACATGTTGCACGCTCAACCAAGTGGGGAACTTTCATGAGCACAACTGGGGAATTTCGATAATCCTTGACAACCTTGTCGGCTGCGCGAGGATTCACCTTTTTTGGCATGTTTACGGGCCGTTTGCTGGGAGTGGGGTACTCCGTCCTTAGACGGAGTACCGATCGGAGTACGGGATGGAGTACCGTGCGGAGCACCGATCGACCTGTGGTTAGTTTGAGGTTGCTGGCGGGTGCGGCGGGCCAACTCGTGCGGGTGCCGTTGGCGCTCTGCGATCCGCTGCTCGACATCGCCGCGCTGCGTGCCGTATCGAGGGTCTGTCCGACGCCTATGCCGCGCTGCTGTACGTGATCGTGTCGTGGATCTGTACGCCGAGCGCGTCGGCGATCTCCTGTAGGCGATGGACGCCGACGCCGCTGTAGTCGTTGGCCTCCCAGCGTTGGACCTGCTGCTCTGCCACTCCGATACGTTTGGCGAGTTGGCGCTGGGTGAGCCTGGCGGCGATGCGGGCTTCGATCAACGCGACCGGCAGTTCGTGTAGTGATGTGATCTCGCGGCCGGTGATGCGCCCTTCGCACAGCTTCTCGTAGTGCTCGACCTGCCCGCGTAGTACCTCGATTTCGCTGGCGATCGCGTCGTGCATCAGCTTCTTCATGCCCGGATCGACGTTTGGGGGAACTCCCGCTTGTCGTTGGCGACTAGGCCTCCTTCGTATCTCGATGCGGTGTCCAGAGGGGGTTTGACCCCCGTCGAATCCGCGACCTCACATTACAGCGGCCTCGGACTTGTTGGTCGTGAATGCGGACGTAAATGCTTTGGCTTGCTCGGAGGCTGGTCGGGCGTGCAGGTACCGGCTGGTCGTAGTCAGAGAGCTGTGGCCCATCGCCTTCTGGATCGTCACGACGTCGACGCCACTCGCGGCTAGTTGTGTTATGTCCTTACCGCTGCGTACCTGCCACTAGGGATTTTTTCGTGATCTAATCGTGATCTCGAGGACGCGTTCGTGGTCAGGGTTTAGGGTGTGGTTGGTAGGGCGTGGGCAGAGCTGAGGACGAGTTGACTGTCGCTGGGTGTGGCAGGACCACCTTGCTCGACTCCGGGTTCGGGACAGGTAGGCGTTCGGTGAGAGGAGCATCTGTGCGGCCCTCCTCGAGATTCCGGGCCGCAGAGTAACTCCAGCGAGCTACACTATGGAGCGAGATGCCAAGTAAACACCCACGAATTGCTGTGACGGCTGACCCGGAGCTGGGACAAGCGCTTGAGCGTGTGCGTGCGGTGACTGGTACTCGAGAGGCCGATGCATCATTGGTACGGAGGCTGGCGGTCGAGGGGGCACAGGTAGAGCTGGAGGCTGGCATTCAGCGCGGCGCGGCGATAGAGGCGTTGTTCGCCGCGATGGATAGCGGCGCCTTCGATCTTGACCTCGACGCGATCGATCATCTCAACTGGCCGGAGCACATGGTGTGAGCGTCGAGCTGTGGGACGGCCAGGGTTCAGTGCTGGTCGACACCTCGGCATGGACAGTTGCGCGTCGGCTGCCAACGGCTCGTCAACTTCTTCTCGCTGCGGGCGAACGCGGTGATGTGGCGTGGTGTTGGCCGGTTCGCTATGAGCTGATCGTCGATGCGCGTGATGCCGATGGGATCACCGCTGTCGATCGCACCCTTGAGGGCCTGCGCGAGATCAGTGTCGATCGCACCGTTCAGCGCGGGGTGCTGTCGGCGATGCGTGAGCTCGCACATTCAGGCTCTCACGGAGCCCATCGTCTGCCTCTGACCGATCTCACGGTTGCCGTGGCGGCACAGACGTCGGGGCTCGACGTGCTGCACTATGATCGCCACTTCGAGCGTCTCGGTGAGCTGCTCGGCGTCCGCACGCTGTGGATCGCCGAGCCTCTGCCTGAATAGCCGAGAGCCTCACCGTTCGCTGGCCGACCTCGACACAAGCCGCTGAGTTTTGTTTTGGGGGTCGTCGCTGAGGCCGGCGTTGCGCTTGTCCAAGGCCCCGATCTCCTCCTGTAGCTGGTAGGTACCCGACAGCGAGCCGAGCAGCCCGGTGAGTGGGATGCGGTAGTCCCCGCCAGGCAGCTTGACGTAAGGCACCTTGCCAGCCTCGATCCAGTTCAGGATCGTGCGGCGGCTCACGTTCAACAGGCTGGCGGCCTGGCTTGTTGAGAGCAGCTTGGGTTGTGATGCAACGGCGGGCATAGATTGCTCCTTTGGTCTGCGCACTATAGCAGGATATGCGTAGATCACTTGATCTTCTCGATATTCGCGTTATGCTCCTTTTAGCAGGCAGATGGACAGCGGGACAGACCGCTTTGGACGCCGCCGAAGAAGGTCCTTGTATCGGCCCAGCACTGCCGCCCCACGGCCAGTCAACGCTACGGTATTACTTGCTAGTCTTACGCTAATGAGAGTGACGCGGAAGGGGCAGGTAACGATCCCGCTCGATGTCCGTCGAGCACTCGGCATCCATCCCGGTAGCGATGTCGAGTTCGAGCTCGACGAGCGGGGCGCACGGATGCTCGTCGACCGCGAACGTGTCGCTGGCGAAATCGCGCGGATGCGTGGCGCCGGCGATGTCGAGCTGACGACGGACGAAATACTCGCCCTGACCCGCCGGTGAGCTCAGCCGCGGGGACGTTCATCGACAGCAGTGTCCTGCTCGACGTCTTCACGGAGGACCCACGCTGGGGCGCTTGGTCGGAGGACCAACTCACGCAAGCCGCCCAGCGCGGTGCGATCCTCCTCAACGCCGTCGTGCTGGCCGAGATCGCGCCACGGTTCTCTCGTGTCGAGACGCTCCGCTCGGCGCTGCCGTCGATGACGGTCATTGAGGAGATCCCTCCCGCCGCGGCGTTCCTCGCCGGCCACGCCCATGCCAACTACCGTCGCGCTGGAGGGACACGCGAGGCGATCCTCCCCGACTTCTTGATCGGCGCCCATGCCGCCGTCACCGGTCGTCCGCTCCTCACGCGCGACCCGCGCCGCGTCGCCACTCACATCCCCGGCGCCTCGCTTATCGCCCCCGACGAGTCGGTTTAGATCCAGTCCGTCTTACTTCAAGCACACATCCCGACCCGAGGCCGAGAACGGGGTCGGGCTCCCCAACGAGCACTGTGGTAATCTCGCGCCCCAGTTGGGTCGTCGGCGCGACAGAACCGCTCGGCGGCCACGGTGGTGCGTGCGCCCAGGACGACGGCGTAAACAAACATAGGCTCAGCGGCATGCCGCATGAGTCTGCCTTCTAGCCGGGAGGAATCGTGAACATCGGAGCCCAGACCGTAGCTCGGTTGCGCCTGACCATCTTGGTGCTCGTGATCGTCGGTGCCACGACAGCGATCGCGCCCGCGGCCGACGCCAACCTGTATTGGTCAACCGGGGAAAACACCATTGCTCGTGCGGCGAACGACGGCACTCATGTCAACCTCAACTTCATCGGGGGTGCGTTCGAGCCTCTGGGGGTCGCCGTTGACTCAAACCACGTGTACTGGATTAACGGCTCCAATGGCTCGATCGGCCGCGCGAACATCGACGGCACGGACGTGAATCAGGAATTCATAACCGGGGGCGAACACATAGACTTCGTGGCGGTCGACGGAGCCCACATCTACTGGACCAGTGGCGGCAGCGGGCTCGGCCACACAAGCATAGGGCGAGCCGAACTAAACGGCGCGAATGTCAACCAGCACTTCATCTCTTTGACCTACGAGCCGGGCGGTCTTGCGGTCAACGCTGGCAACATCTTCTGGGGTGAAGCGTATAACCCCATCCTCAACGAACCGTACGAAACGATCGAAGAGGCCAACCTCGACGGCACCGGCAAGCACACGCTGCTGAAGCTCTCAAGCGACCCTGCCAGGGGACTAGCCGTGGACGCCAGCCACATCTACTGGGCCGGCGACAACGGGGCGGGCTCCAACACGATCGGCCGCGCGAACCTCAACGGCACCAATGTCATTCAACAGTTCGTCACGGCTACTAGCGTTCCTGTAGGCGTTGCCGTGCTTGGTGAATACCTCTACTGGGTCAATGGCCAGAGCTTTGGGGCGACTTGCGGACCCAGCCTGGGTGGCAGTGGATCACTTGGCCGTAGCCTGATCTCGGGAGCAAATGCCGAAATGGACTGGCAGAGGTGTGGCGGTCGTGGGCCATACGGGCTAGCCCCGTTTTCCGCAGTTCGGTAGCGCTACCTGTCCTGCTCTGGCCAGGGTGGCTGGATTTCGAGTAGCTCGTGGATCCGCCTCTGTGTTGGGGTGAGGCGGTCGAGGCGTGGGCCGTTTGT
>JBARJU010000095.1:0-65793 GCA_049800435.1 Solirubrobacteraceae bacterium | reverse complement strand
GGGAGCCTGCGAACATTCGTCATGGCGTGCCTTCCTGCCGGCCATCACCGGCTTCGGTCTTCAACAACCGGGAAGGTACGCCGCCTTTCCCCTCAACGCCGTCCACAACATTCGGTTATAGCTCCCGAGGCGATGCGGTCAAGGTCAAGTCCGGTCTTGAACGCAAGTTCCTGGCTGGCGGCCACATGGGGCCAGCACCCATCGGCTACATGAACGCTCGTGAGGTCGTCGGCGACCGTGAGGTGGCCGTGGCGGTGCCCGACCCCGACCGCAAGGAGGTGGTGCAGATGGCCTTTGAGCTGTTTGCGACCGGCAACTACTCCATTACGCAGATGGTCGACATCCTGGAAGACGCCGGGCTCAGGTATCGGGCCACACCCAAAAAGCCGAGCAAACCGATGAACCGCTCGATGGTCCACCGGATGCTGCGCGACGACTTCTACATCGGCATCGTCACGCTCAAGGAAGCCAAGCGGGAAGGCATCCATGAGCCGATCATCGATCGGGAGATCTTCGAGCGAGTCCAGAACATCTTGACCGCCCACCGGGCCAGCGGCGACCGCTCCCATAAGCACAGCCACTACTTGAAGGGGTCGCTGTACTGCTCCTGCGGCTGTCGGCTGGGCTACGGGCGCCACAAGGGAGCCAGCGGCGGAATGTACGAGTACTTCAGCTGCCTGTCCCGGGTTCGCAGGCGCGGCAACTGCCAGGCGCCCTACATCTCGGTTGAGGCGACCGAGCGAGCGGTTGAGCGCATGGACAGCCGCGTGGTACTGACGCAGCAGGAGCAGGAAGCCATCACCCAGGCGGTGCGCGACCACGCCGAGGCCAAGGCGCTGGTCGCCAAGAAAGAGTCGGATCGGCATAGCCGCAAGCTCCGAGAGCTCAATAGCCAGCAGCAGAAGCTGGTTCAGCTCCACTACCAGCAGGCCGTCTCAGTTGAGGTCTTGAAGGCCGAGCAGCAGCGCATCGAGGCCGAGCGCTCCCAGGCTCACCGTTGGAGCAAGGCCGCGGTTGCTGACGTCGAGGACGTTATGGCCGCACTGAAGATCGCGCTTGAATTGGTGGATGAGGGCAAGCTGCTGTATGCGGCGGCCAATGAGTTCTGTCGGCGGCTCATCAACCAGGCGCTCTACGAGAAGATCATCGTCGAAAGCGTCGATGAGGCCAAAGGCAAGCTGTCGCCGCTATACGCCCAGCTCATCCCACTGGCCCGCCAGTTGGCCCAGGAAGCCGCAGAAGGACCGGAAACGGCCATAGGCGGGGCCAAAGACGACGCAAGCCCCGTTTTTCGGGGCCTGCGTTCATACAAAGACAAAATGGCGGGGAGATCGGGACGACCTGCGAACCCGAACCTTGACCGCCTTCTGGAGCATCTCATGGAGTCGGTCGGTCGGCAAGCCCGGCGAGAGGCCGCAGAGGCGATCCGCAGAGCAGACGTCGCAGCTAAGGGACTCCCGGCCTAGCCACCGGGCAGCCCCAGCGGCCCGCCCCCCAGGATGTGCCCGATGCTCGTGAGAAGCGTCCCGAGAATGTCTCGTGCAGCCTCCGGCGGGAGCGCCGCCCCGAGGACATAGCTGAGCATCAGCCCGGCGGCCATGAGGAGCCAGTCCTTCCGACCAACGCGGCTGGTCGCGGCGGCTAGATAGTCGAGCTTCTCTTCCAGGAGTCGCGTCTGCGCCTCCGAGAGCGAGTACGTACGGCTTACGTAATCCCTCAGTTCTCTCAGCTGCCCCGTAATCTCTTCTTGCTCGGCTGAGGTGAGTGGCGTGTTCTCGGTGGCCTCATCGAACACGGCGCCAAGCAACTCTGCCTCGCCCTGGAGTTGAGCCCACAAATCAGGCGTGTCGATGTCTAGCTTGAGGTGCGCTAGCCAGAACTGGACCTGCTGCGTCAGCCGATACTGGCTCAACCCCGTCCGCTCCTCGACCGGACCCTCCCCGGCTAGGTAGCACGAGACGTAGTCTCCAGCGACGCCCCCGAAGACGAAATACGCCCCGGACGGGCGGTGCCGAAGGGTGCTCTCGTCAGCGCCAAGGTCCCAATCGAACTCTTCCGGAGAGAGTCCGGCGTCTTCAACGGCGCGAAAGATTGCGTTCCGCTGCCCCTTCCTTAGACCCATGTGGACTCCTCAGTGGCTGTCCAAGCACGGTAGCTTTCACCGAGTTGCATAAGTGTCATGGACGCCTCCTGTTTAGAGCATCTCATGGGCCAGTATGGCGCGCAAGCACGTCGGCGACGGGCAGCGGCTGCGGTCCGCAGCATGGCTTGAGTCTCGCTGGTTGGACTTACGGGACCGAAGCCGAAACCCTGCAAGTAGGGTTGAGGCGCTGCGAGCGGCCCTAGCGGCGAGGCTGACCAACTAACCCCCACGCCGCTGTGTAGTCTCCCGAGTTCGCGTCTCATTCCGCTATCTGGACGCGCGCCCATTTCGGGGAGATACTAGAGCCATGTCAAATACCGAGACCGAGGTCGATTCTGCCGGAACGAGCCCAACCGCTCGTCAGCTACTAGTCGATTGGGCCAACGGCCAAGACGGCTGGAGCCGTCGCTTGGTTCTTGAGGTTCTCGCTACCGGCAAGGCAGCCTCCCCCAAGGCCATCGACGAGATTTACGATCACTTTCTGGCTGAAAAGGGGTTGGCGGAGGCTGCCGCCCCTCTCGTCCCGCAGCTGGAGTACCAGGAGCCACTAGGCGACGTCGCGGGCCAATTCCTCTTCCGCAAGCTTGAGAATGTCCGAGGCGTCAACGCGCTATTAGAAGGCCAACAAATCGCATTCAATTCCGGATTGACGATCCTCTTTGGCGAGAACGCCACGGGAAAGACTGGTTACGCCAGGGTTCTCAAGAAGCTGGCCGATGTCCGCACCGCCGAGCAGATTCTTCCGAACGTCCACGAGCCTCAGGCAACCGGTGATCAAGAAGCTACTGTGGTCTACTCAGTAGGACCCGACGAGAAGGTCCTTGAATGGAAGGGTGAGGCCGGAGTACCGCCAATGACGCACGTGAGCGTCTTTGATTCACCAGCAGTTCGGTTTCACGTCGATGAGGATCTCGCTTATGTGTATACGCCAAGAGATCTGGCGCTCTTTCGAGCTGTCTCTGAGGGAATAGACGCCGTCAAGGCGAAGGCAGACGCTGATATCGCCAAACATCGCCCGGCCAGCAATCCGTACCTCACACATTTCACACGCGGCAGCACCGTCTACGCACATATCGAGACGCTTGGCCCCGCCACTGACCTCCCAGCCTTGCAGGCACTTGGTACCGTTACTCAGGAGCAAGAGCAGGCGGCCGGGCTACTTCGCACGAGCGTCTCGGCACTTCAGTCAGGCTCCATTCAAGCTCAACTCACAGCCGCTCGTGCACGTGTACAGCTATATGACGACTTGGCAAAGGTCGTCGCTGCGGCCGTAGGGTTCGATGCGAAAGCCCACGCCCAAGCCATAACAACGGCCAAGACCGCCGCAAATACATACTCACAGCTTCGCACGGACCTCCTTGCTAGTGCCGGCATCAGCGATGAATCTGAGGAGGCATGGCAAGAGTTCATCCTAGCGGCCGAGACCTATCGTGAGCATCTAAAAGACGAGCACTATCCGACGCAAGGGGAGTCGTGCTTGTACTGTCGCCAACCGCTCGGGTCTGACGCCACGGCGCTTCTACTGCGTTATCACGATTTCGCTACCGACGCCACCAGGGCCCGCATCGACGAGGCACGCTCGCAGGCGAAGAAACTCGTGAGTGAACTCACTGCCCTAGATCGCCCGGCTGTTGCTGCGGCTATCAAGCGTCACCGTCAAGACGACGCCGAGGACAAGATACTGCTCGATGCCGAGTCATTGCTCACTGCGCTTGATGAGCAGGCCAGCGCATGGGAGACAGACGAGGCCCTCGATTGGTCAAAGATCGCCGGGGTAGCGAAAGGAATCGGGAAGGAGGCGGCAGCTCGCCGGGAGGCCGCGCAGACTCTCGTTGGTGATCTCACAACACGCTCCACCGAACGCGCCGCGCGTTTGCAGGAGGATTCAGCGAAGCTCGCCGAGCTTGATGCCCGGATTGAACTCAAGAAACGTCTAAAGGAAATCGAAGGGTTTGTCGCTGATGCTAAGTGGGTCCAGCGTTTGGAGCAGTTGCTGCGCAAGTTCCCTGCCCTACTACGGTCTCTGACGGAAGTGTCCAAGACAGCTAGCGAGCAGCTTCTCAACGCTGATTTCGAGCGCCGCTTTGTAGAGGAGTGCCAAGCGCTGCGAGCTCCGGCGGTCCGTCTTGAGTTTCCGGGCAGGCGCGGTCAGCCCGCGCGGCGCAAGGTCATCTCGGCGGAGCATCGACCGTCTCAGGTCCTTTCGGAGGGCGAGCAAAAGGTCATCGCTATCGCGGACTTCCTCGCGGAGTCTGCGCTCCGACTGATTCCCGCCCCGGTCATCTTTGATGATCCGGTCAATAGTCTCGACTATCGACGTATTCACGAGGTCGCACTGCGTATCGCACGGCTTGCCAAGGAGCGTCAGGTGATCGTGTTCACTCACAGCATCTGGCTCGCAACGGAGCTGCTCTCCCATTTTGAGAAGGAGCCAAGTCACTGCACGTACTACTCCGTAACCGACGAAAATGGCAAGGGCATGATCGTCGCGGGAACACATCCTCGTTGGGATACGGTGAAGAGTACGACGAAGAAGATCGACGAGCTAATCACTACGGCGAAGGCTGCGGAGGGCGACGCAAAGGATGCTCTAATCGAAGCCGGATACTCCCGAATGCGAACCTGGTGTGAGGTTGTCGTTGAGGAGGAGCTGCTCAAGGGCGTTACCCAGCGGTATCGGGCGAATGTGATGATGACTAAGCTGTCCCTGATTAAGGGTGATCGTCTCGCCGCTGCGACTGCGGTTATCGACCCGATCTTTGAAAAGTGTTGTCGCATCATGGAGGGGCACTCCCAGCCACTCGAGACGCTTTCGGTTCGACCGACACTCGACGAGCTCGAAAGGGACTGGGCGGCACTCCAGGCAGCGCGCGGTGCATACAACGCTTGAGTAGTCACGTCGCACAAGCGGCATTCGGCGAATCATTTGCTCACCGGCGTCGGCTATGAAATTGTGCCCGGAGGTGGTGCAGATGGGACCTGCGGCCGGGCGCTGTCGCCTGCCAGCGGGTCGCCGGTCCAGCGACAGATGATCGGCCGGGTACCCTGGGGAAACTGTATATACCACTCGCCGGCACGCCAAAGATCGATCAGGCTGTTGACGATGAACACCGCGCACGCGGAAATCGCAAGCGCGATGAGTGGTGCTCGGATGACATCGAGCACGAGCCAGACATCGGCGGCCGCCAGTGCGGCGAATAGCACGTTGCTGTAGCCCCAGATGCTTTCAGGCTTGCCTTTCGCGGGCTTGAAGGTTGCCAGCAACCAAGCGCCGTTTAGGAGCAGCAAGCCGGCGAATATGAAGACAAAGCGCGCGACTAGGTCGACGGCGAGGCCTGACGACACGGTAGCATTTCTCGTAACAATTTCGGCGTAGGCCTGACAGACCGCAAAGAACAGCAGCGCGTGGACAAGGGTGATCGGAAAGTGAACTAGCGTGGTCGCGCGCATTCTTCGGCGAATGTCGCTTGAGGGCGTGAGCACAAACTCGTAGAGGTTGCGGGTCACCCAGAAGAACCGCAAGCCCAGTAGCATTATCGCTACCAACGCGAGCAAAAGAACGAGATGAGGCAGCTTGCCAGGCGGCTCTTCGAACGGTGAAATGAAAAGGCTGTATGACTTTTCAAGCGCGTTCTTGAAGCCGAGTACCATCGCAACCGTGTAGACCGTCTGCATAACCGTAAGGCCTACGTGGACATCCTCACGAGACATTGGTTCTGTCGACACCATCAACCTCCTGATTCGACGATTTCATGGCGATCTGCTTACGCGTCCCCAGTATGCAGCATGGGTCGCACAACCGGTATTGTAGAACTAGGAGTGCGTTTGAATCCGGGCTGCTCTTATATGTCCTGTCTGTAGGTTCCGGCGTGCTATGCCTGTTAGCTTGTAATCACCGAGAGCGTCCGGGGAAACGATGTCGCGTACGACGGACGCTGCGTCTGGTCGACGTCGGAAGAAAAGGCCATCACATATATGAGCATTATCGGCATAATCGGGGACATGCATCAAAATGCGGTGGGCCTCAGAAAGTCGATAGTGCGGTACACGAGGATAGAGATGGTGCGTTAGATGCCAGTGATCACTCCGAGGGGCAAAGACCCATCTAACCAGGATATTACTAGTCCAATTACGTGTGGCTGTCCATGGACTTGAGCCGTCTAGGCCTACGTGCTCGGCCGTCTCCGACCAAAAGCGAATAAACTGGAACGTCGTCACATAAGGCACCAACCAATACAGTATTAGATATTTGCCCATTCCGAGTGACATTATAAGAATTAGACCGGCGAGCCAAAAAGCGGCACGCCCGAAGCGCTCGGTGCGTGACTCGCTGGTGCTGATGATTGTCTCGACTACGTTGCGTGGAGTATGTATGGCGAATCTCGGGAAGAAAATGTATCTTGCGATGAAGGCTTTCATCGGCGGGCTGCTTGGGAAAAGGCCGAGACGCTTGTAACGACTAATCTTTGGATCACCGTGGGAATCCCAAAGGAGATTATGATGATCGTTGTGGGAGGTGCGATATGCCGAGATGCTGATACCGAGAGGCCACGCGACCAACAATCGTCCGATCCAGTTATTTGTGTTGCGGTTGAGAAAAAGTTGTGCGTGGCTACATTGATGCACGAGATTCATGAGCGCCCGCATGCGGGAACCGATGACGACCAGTGCGAGTATGTACACAGGCCAGATGCCAGTAATGATCGACGCAGCTACGGCACCAGCGATGCTGAGCCAGTCGATGACTATGTATCCATAGTTTCGCCAGTTATCTAGCTTAGTAAGCTGCTCAAGCTCTTTGAGAACTGGCACCAGGGCAAGCATGTGACCGTGCGCGGCCGGTGTCGGCCGAGAACGGGAGTGTGTGTCTGTGTCGGGACGACTGTCACGACGACGTGATAGTGTTTCCGAGTCGATCTTCATGGGTTCTGCCTCCCAAGGGTGGATCGTGGAGATCGTGTGTTGTGAGAGGCCTCGGCGATACCGCGCCGGGGCCTCTGTGCTTGTTGGTCTGGATAGCTTCTGTAAGTAGGTCTGGGCTCCGCTTTCGATTCGATTGCTCGCAGCAGCATGATCATCCTAGCAGCTGAACCACTCCTGAACAAGAGCTTGCTAGAGCACCGATTCGGTGGCGATTCGGTGCTAGAACAAACGTCGAATCGGTGCTCATCGGGAAGGCGTTTCGTCTAGACTCGCTAGACCATGCCACCACGAACCGGCGAGACGAGCAGCGAGCGCTGTCTGCTCCAGGCGCTGATAGCGGCTCCAACCGGGCTGACTCGCGCTGACCTACAGGAACGTACGGGTCTGTCGCCGGCGACGCTCGTCACGCATCTGAGGAAGCCAGAAGCAGCTGGAGCGACCGCGGGACGTCTCCTGAGTTTGGTTGACATAGTCGAGGATGAAAGCCGTGTTGATCGGTATCGACTCCGATCTGACGCCGCCTTCCTGCTCGGTATCGATCTTGGGCGCGACCAGGTCCGGGTGGGCATCGGGGATGCGCTTGGGAATGTCCTGAAGCACCCGACCGACAAACGACGTTGGGAAAAGATCGACGAAACAGTTCAGGTTGATCAAGACCCGTGGCATGCTCTTGATCGCGCCGCCGAGATGGCCGCAGAGATCACTCGGGAGGTAGAGCAGCTGAATATTGCTGATCGCGATCGTTTTGCCGGCATTGGAGTATCGGTCACCGCCGCGATCGAGCCGGACAGCGGCATGTTTCGGCCTGGCAGGACAGCCGACGCGTGGGAAGGACTTCGAGTAGTCACGGAGCTCAAGCAACGTCTGGAACGACGCGGACTAGGTTGCCCTCTTGTGCTGGACAAGGATTCCAACCATTGCGCGACCGCATACAGCCGGTCACAGCGCGGGCAGAATATCAGAGACTTTGTATTCGTTAAGTGGTCACAAGGTCTTAGTGCGGGACTAGTTCTCGGAGGACGTCTACAGCGAGGAGTGCGAGGTAGTGCAGGAGCATTCGGACATTCTCCGATCGTGCGCGTCCTTGATAAGGACGACGAAACCGAAAACCCACCGAGTTATCTATGGGGTCCGGACCCAGATGTGAGATGTGCGCGATGCCGTAAGCAGGACTGCCTTGAGGCGATTGTGGGAACTAACCGGCTCCGCAGAGTGGTTGCAGAAAAGAACGGCCTTAACGGTAAGGATAAGTCGACTTGGCCCCTGCTTGCCGACGTCCAAAAAAGCGCGCTAGAAGACCATACTAGTAATGAGAACTTAATCTTGCGGGCTGCTGCAAAGCGTTTGGGTAACACACTAGGCACCGTCACGAACCTACTCAATCCGCAACAAATTATAATCGGTGGACTCTTTGGGCGGGAGCACAGTGATCTGCTCAATGATCGTATCAGGCAAGGCCTGCGCGACGTTTCAACTGCGCCTGCTTATCGCGATGTTGATGTCCAGTTTACCGACATTGGCATCATCGATGGCACCATTGCCTCGGTCATCACCAGTGGTACCCTAGCCTCGTTTCTGCTTTCGAGCTAAGGTGGACATTTTGGTGGTGTTGTCTAGGGGAGATCGGCTTGTACCTTACCGCTGCCATCGAGAACTGTGTGGTTTACGCGCTCCGGGTTGCTGATTAGATCAGCGAAAGCAGTCATGAGATCGTTGGCATCAGCCACGCCCGGTAGATCTTTGTTATTGACGAGGTCAAATATGAATATGGCGTCTGTCACTCCATCTATAAGCTTAGTCTCGTCACAATCACGATAGTTCCAATAGCGACAGATCACCTTCTCGTCATCGAGATATGCAACCTCCCTTGGCTTAGTGCGCTCCTGAGAACCTCGTGGCTGACCAAGTGGCGTAAAAAGGTGTCCAGGACCGGGAATTGTCAACCTCAACGCACCGCTAAGCTGCTCAACTCGATATCCCGCCATCGGTACACCGTGGACAAGTGAGAACCAACAGTAAAGTTCCACAAGAGGTACTGGGATTCGGAGTCGTCCATGCTCCTCGTAGTGATCCAAAAGATTCTGTAGCGAAGGCCGATACTTTGGCTTGGCGCCGAGATTGTCGTAGACAGTTCGCCAGTACTCAGCACCCCTATGAGCATTCTCGCCCCCACTCTCGGCTGAGAAGATACCAGCCAGTTTGATACTAGCTTCCGGCGACGGTCGAATCCCCTCTCTGGAGCTAATCCTCATGACGCCGGTCGCGTGATCGGGGAAGGCTTCATGTATGCGTGAGTCGTGAACAACGGTGACTGCCATGAGACACATTATACAGTGCAGCAGGACTTATGGGTTGACTCGCTCAGGTCAATACGTACGTCGCACAAGTGCCACTAGACGACCCAAGCGGGCGCGGTGATGCGCCCGCTTGGGTTCGCCCGTGTTGGTGTGCTACATGTCGAGTCCGTCCAGGTGGGTTGCTGCGCGGGTTGGGAACACGAAACCGTCCGTGGTGCGGTGGACGAGTCCGACTGCATGGAGGTCTGCGATTGCGTCGAGGGTGTCGATCTCGCGTCCGACCGTACGGATCAGTTCGTCGGTGGACCAGGGGCGCTGGTCGTCGAGGACGAGCAGCAGGCTCATAATCGTAGACTCGGTGCGGACCTTGCTCTCGGCGGGCATAAGGGTAGGCTCAGTATCGGGCATGGGGAGCATCATTCTCCTCGTGTCTGGGCCTCGGCGCGGGGAACCATCCCGTGCCGGGGCCGCTCTGGTTTATGGGCTCACCCGACGGTAGGTGAAGGCGCTCTGAGCGGTCAAGCTGTGCTGCTGGCTACCAGAGCGTTTGCGGTGGTCGCTGCGCTATCCGAACAGCCAAAAGAAGTGCATGGCCGCTCGTGTGGGGATGACGTAGCGCCCCCAACGGTGGACGAGACCGGCGTCGGAGAGCGCGACGAGGGCGTCCAGGGCGATGATCGGGTCGCCAACTCGATGCACGACCACCTCGAGCGGCCAGAACCGCTCCTGCTCGCCTCCAAGCAGGAGCCGCAGGATGAGCCGCTGTACGCGCTCGGGAGCTTGCGGCAGGTGGTGAGGCCGGTCGGGCATGGTCTACGACCTGGTAAGTCAACGTGTGCGGCGGTCCATCAGTGGCAGTCGCAACTGCCTGGGATCGCGGTCCAGTTGGTCGAGTTGGTTGAGGTAGATGGCGGCGGTGGTGGGCATGACGTAGTGGCTGATCTCGTAGACCAGTCCGTTCCATTGCAAGCGCACGAGACTGTCCTCGGCCGCGTGGTGATCGAGGAAGCGGCGGGTAAGCTCTCTCTTGGCCCACGGTCTGCCGGTCTCGTGTGCCTCGAAGATCAGTTTCAGAAGCTGCCAGTCGATGGGCTCGGCCTCGGCGCTGACGGTGTGGGTCGGGCGGACGCTCATTGGTGGCTCCGGTTAGTGCAGGTGGGTTGGTGCGCCTGAGAACGCGGCGATCCGGGCGTAGTAGATCGCGGGTCTTGAGGCCAGGATGTAGCTGTCGGCCGCTTTGATGAGTTCGTTGCGACGCAAGCGGATCAGCGCCTCAAGCGTGACCGCGTGCTCGTGGTCTGTGGCGCGGCTGACCGCCGCGATAGTCCAGGGGCGGCGCTCGAAGTCATCGACGAGCAGTCGCAAGACCTCGCGGTCGACGGGCTCGGGCACGTCTGTTGGTATGCCGTACAGCTCGTACACGAAAGCGCTCTGACCTCCCCAGGGTTGTGGGTGCGCAGGGATACGGCCCGCCCCGGCCGGGGCAAGCGCCAGAAGGTCTACGCCAGAGGGGAATGAGGGGTCAAGGTGTGTACCCTGGCGCTCGGCGGACCGGGGAACGGCTACCGGGCAGCGCTGGCCGCTGCGCTCTCGCCCGCCTCGACCCGCTCCGCTCGGGCCAGCAGTTCCGACGCGGATAGCTCGAGCCCGGCGGCGAGGCGCCGCAAGCTTCCGTAGCTGGGGTTGCGCTTGCCGGTCTCGACGTTACTGATCCAGCGCTGATGCAGATCGGTGTCGTTGGCGAGCTGCTCCTGGGTGAGGCCGAGTTCTTCGCGGCGATGCTTGACGGCCAGACCGAGAGCGCGTTGGAAGGCCGGGGAGGCGGGCATCGGCCCCAGAATCGTGGGAACGCCTGCCCCGCACAATGACATCCGGGTAGACACGCCTGCCTACATTCCGCTACGGTTCCAGTCTTATGACATTGCAGTAGATATCTGGTCAGACGGGCACGGCGGCCGACCCCTTTCTGTCGTCGTGCCCGTCTAACCACCACGACCAAGGAGCTACGCATGGGAGCAGACCGACCTCGCCGCCGCAACAGAACCCTGAGCGCCTGCCTGACGCTGGCCCTCATGGCCCCAGTCCTGCCCGCGACCTCGGCGGCTAAGCCGACGGTTACGCTCAGCGCTCAGGCGGTCCCCATCCCCAAGCATCTGCTCGAACCAACCGGCCCCAAGTGGCCGCGCACCGGAAATAGGGCCGGAATGGGGGCCGAGCTGGAAGCCCACTTTGGGATTGCCGGCAGCGAAGATCGGGGGCTGCCAGCCCCGCTGCGACGGGTGGTGCTCTACCTCCCCAAGGGCACTCAGGTTCACACCGGCGGGTTTGCGAAGTGTCAGCCCAGTCTGTCGGGCTGGCCTCACAATGGGCCTCCTTGCCCCAGCCGGTCGTTTGCCAGCGTGCCGGGCGAAGTGCATGAACTCATCAACTTCAACGGCACCGGCGCTTACGCCGCCTCGACCCAAGGGGCCTTCTTCCCGGCCGGTGGCGGTATCGGGTTCTGGACGCACATCACGGGTGGGCCGCTCTTGGGTGGCGGGTACAACACCGGCAGCCTTACGCCCACTGCCGGAGGCTACGGCTACAAGTTGACGGAGACTCTGCCCCGTCGAACGGTGATGGAGACGGCGTTGGTCCTGACCACCGTGTCACTGGATTACACCCTCGGTGCCGCCTACGTGAAGAGCAACAAACTGGTGTCGCTTGTCACCATGCCGAAGGTCTGCCCGGTCGGTGGCCTGGCGGTCAAGGCCGAATTGTCATTCGGTGACGGTGCGAACTCGACATGGGAAACTGTGGCGGTCGTCTCACGGGAGCCGTGCGGTAAATAGCCTTTTCTGGGACGCGGAGAAAATGATTGCGGGGGTGTCCCCGATGAGCCGGTGAGGGTTCATCGAGGACGGGTTGAGGAGGAGTAAACTCAGGATAGCCAGGAGGGCGGATCGGCATATCGGCCTATTGGGGGCATTACGCCGATCCGATGCACTCGCTCGCTCTCAACCAAGCGAGCAAACAGTGCGGCCTCCATACCTACTGAAATCGCCTCAAACTCGGGGTGCTTTTCCCAATCTTGTATTGACTCCTCTTCGAAGAGCCAGATGCAGTCCACGCGAACACCGCGCAAATCACACGTCTCCCACTCATACGCAATGAATAGGATGGGCTCATCTCCATCGCTCCCTCGAAAATATGCCCAGACAGAGTATCTGCCAGGATGGAACGTGTCCGTGCTGGCTGGTGACTGGCCCGGATCGTCTCCCATATCAATCTATCCTTTCGGCTGGCTTGACCCACTGTCCATAAGCTCAACAGCGGATCGACCAGCCGAAGGGATGACTGGAACGCTATTTTACACTAATTATGTGTAATCGTCTATCAAGAACGCACCTCCTCTTACCATATCAGGCTGAAACGTTGGCCTACCTTCGGTGAACGTACCTTGAACTGGCTCGTGGATATCACGCTAGAGAAGCCATCATATTCGAGTGTTTCACTGAGCAGTTTAGCCTTGTACTCCTTTAGCACCTTGTTAGTCTTGTCATCCCAGGCTACGCATCTGCCCGGCGTCTCCTCGTTTAGCGTCTGAATTGACAACCGGAGGTTCCTAATAGGTATTTCCGGGGTATAGTCACAGCGAGGTGCAGCCTTATTAGCCTTCTTGTATATAATAGAGGCGTTGAGGGTCACGGGTACGCCGACCGGAAGGCTGTCTGCCAGAAATAGCCTATACCAGTGGGTATCGGGACTACCCGCGACTGAAACACGCTCTGCCGATTCATACTCAGGACCCGGCACGCCCGGAACGAATTGAGAGAACTTGAGCTGCTTAGGGGTCTTATACCTAAAGATAAATACCCGTAGATCAGAAACCGTACACTCTATTGTCCACCTAAAGTGAATCGTCCGAGTATAGTCAGTCCCACCAAGGCTCTTTCCGAAGAGGCCATTGGTTACGTGGATATCAACGGTTTGCATTCTGTAGCTAGGCTGAGCGTCGTCATAAAGGCTGCGTAGCTCACCGGCGACCCGCCCGAGTACAGCGCGCCGATGCCAGTGCTGCGCGTCACCGGAATAGCCCGCCTTCCCGAGAAGCCGCAACCGATCAATGATGTATTGCCCAGGCAGGTCGATCCGCAGTAGCCCCTTAGCCTCCTTCTGTAGGTCATTTGGCAGCCGCGCGATGGCGGCCTTGATGTCCTTGACCAGCAACTCCTGAGGATCATCTGCTTGCTGGTAGCGGGGTTGCCGGAGCAGCTTTGGTGCTCCCGCAACCCCCTCCACGAGCCCGCCTTGGCCTCGGTAATGCACGAGCTTGTCCAGCTCCTCGATGATCGTGTCTATGTCCATCTAATAGATCCTGGCACGCATTGGGCAGGGCGCGCCATCCATATCGCCCTGGACGCCCAACCGCGCATCATAGGCCCTTCATTGACCGGAGCGGACCCCCGAAGATTATTTCTAGACCTACGAAAATTCTTTCTAGACCACCTAGGAGACCCACTGCGGTCGCGCGGTAAAAATTGGCTCCACGCCCGAACCCAAGAGCAAGGAGCCAGCCCATGCCCCACCATCCCATCCCCGCCCGCCACGGCGGCCTCGTGATGACCCGCGATGAGCGCGGCGTCATCAAGTACGCCAAGGCCCTTCAGCGGCGCGCACTGGAAGTCCGGGCCGAAGATGCCGCCCGCCGCCATGTGGCGACCGGCCGTATGCACGACATCAAGTGGCTGACGAAGGACGCGCTGGAAGCCGGCGGCGAGATCGCTGATGTCTTTGCCGAAGAAGTGCAAGCCCGTCCGTTCTTCGCTCGAGAGCTGGGCGGCATTGCATCTACCGGCGCTCGTGGCCTCAAGACCGAGTTGGCGTACTACATCGAGGAGGGTCATTGATGCCCTCCACCTTCATCTTCTCTGCGTTGGTGTTGCATTTGACGGTTTACCCCGAGACCATCGTTATCGTCCTACTGCTACTCCTCGTGCTGCGACTAGGCATCGTTGAGATGCGCTATTTGAGGCAACGCGACCGGGCTCGGAGGGAACGCGACGAAGCCAGAGAGACGCTCCACACCCTCCGCCGAATGTCGGAGATTCGGGTCGAGACTGTGACTCGACTCAGGGGATTCATCCAGGAGCCGTGATGAACAGGCTCACTCAAACCTTGCTGCTGGGAATCGTGGCGCTAGCCGCCCTCATCGCGGCGGGTCCCACCATCGCCACAACCATCCACGCCGTAGTGCCGCTGGTAGCAGTGCTTGGGGTCCTCTGGATTTGCCTGGAACTTGTTCGTTACTACGTCCGCCGGTGATCCCTAAGCGTAGCCAGATTGCCACCCGTTGACACAAAAAAAGTTATTGACAACTCCTAAAACTCTGATCAATACTCAGGAGGTTAACCGAACAAAAGGCGAACAGGAGGTGTGTTTATGAACAACTAAACCGAAAGGAGGTGCATTTACTTATGGCACGACGTATACAAATCAAGGGGGTCAGGCGCCGCGAAATCGACGCTAGCCTCATGGCCTATGTGTATTTCCAGCAAGGAAAACGGCTCGTTTTACAGCGCCGGGAGCGTGAAGCCCAGGAAAAAGCCAAGCGCCGTGAAAATAAGGCGCGGAAAAACGAGCAGTCGGGAGACCGGCAGTGAACGATGCACTCATACCAGCGATGGTTGCGGCCGGTGGTGGATCAGCCATGATCGCCGGAATCTGGCTGCATGAGCACCGTCGGGACAACGCCATGCACGCCAGTATGTCTCCGCTCGGCTTGCGGTTTCCTAGCGGCCTTGAGCCCTCCCAGGCGCTCGCGGCGCTGGATGGCCTGTTGGGGTTGCCGCACACCACCGAACTCATCGCCGAGACAGCGGCGCGGGAGGGCTCCATCACTCACGCCCTGTGGGTGCCGGCTGCTGTGCGCACCTCGGTGCAATCAACGCTTGCCGGGGCGATTTCGAGTCTGAGGATCACCGAATCAGCACCGTCACCGGACGATGCGGTCACGCTGAGCTTGCGCCTGTTCGTCCCGACACCGAGCGTACTCTCGGATGAGAACGCGATTTCCGCTTCGAGGTCGCTGCTGGCGAACCTTGCGGGCTTGCGCTCGGGCGAGCAGGTTGTCATCCGCTGGGCGCTACGGCCGGGAAGCGCCCGACCCCGCAGAGAAGTAGAGAACCCCAGCCAACGCGAGCGGGAGATCGACCGGGCGTGGCAGCGTAAGAGCTCCGCCGGTTTCAGTGTCAGCGGTCTGGTTCTCATCAGAGCGTCGAAGGCCAGAGCGCGGGAGCTGGCATCTCACATTGAAAACGTGCTCAGAGGTCGCCGAAGCCTGGTCGGTGGCATCCGCGTCACCCAAGAGCGCGGCAGCCGCCGCCTGAGCGCACGTCCCCGCGCGACCAGGTCGAGCGGGTGGCTCTCGAACGCGGAGATCATACCTCTGCTTGCCTGGCCGCATGGAGTCGACGTCACGCCCGGTGTGGAGCTTGGTGGACGGGAGCTGCGCGCCGCCAACCATCTGCCCAAGGACGGGCGAAAGCTGTTCGTCAGCCGGGGCGCGTCGGGTGAGGAGCGGCCGGTGGCGCTTGATGTGACGGCGGCTCGTCATCACATGGCTGTGATCGGCCCGTCGGGGGTCGGCAAGAGCGTACTTCTCGCCCGGGCAATTCTCAGCGATATCGAGCACGGCTACGCCGGGGCGGTCATCGACCCCAAGGGCGATCTGATCGAAACTATCCTGGAGCGCGTCAAGCCCGAACACGCGAGAGACAGAATCGTGGTTCTCGATCCCGGTGATACCACGCGGCCAATTCCGGGGATAGCGGTGCTGTCCGGGGGTGACCCCGACTCGCGCGCCGATGTGCTTACGGGAACGCTGAAGGCCATCTTCGGCAGCGCCGCTTGGGGTGTCCGCTCGGAATTTTACGGCAGGCTGGCGATCAGGACGCTCAGTGAAATTCAGGGAGCTTCCTTGGCCGACATGGGCCGGTTGTTCTATGAGGAGCCGTACAGAAGGGCGGCGGTGGCCCGGCTGCGTGACCCCTTCCTGCTCTCCTCGTGGCAGGCATACGAGGGCCTGTCGGACGCGGCCAAGGCCGAGCACGTGCAAGCACCTATGGCCAGGGTGATGACGCTGCTGTCGCGCCCCCGTGTTCGAGAAATCCTGGCTAGCCCTGACGCGAAGCTCGATCCGGCGCAACTCTTTCGAGAAAAAAAGTGGCTGCTCGTCAGCCTGGCTCCTGGCGTCCTCTCAGAGGCTGGGGCCACTCTGGTCGGTGCGGCGGTGATGTACGCCATCTGGAGCGCGATCGAGGCACGGGTCGTTCTCCCACCGGAGAAGCGCTCACCGATCTTCCTTTACGTCGATGAGCTTGCCACCTTGACGAACGGTCTGTCCTTCGGCTTCGAGTTGCTGGCCGAGCGTGCTCGTGGGCTCGGTGCGGGCCTGACGGTCGCGTTGCAGACCTTGGGGCGCATCGGGGAGCCGACGCAATCCGCGTTGGTCGGGAACCTGGCGACGATTTGCAGTTTCCGGGCCGGGGCCAAGGAAGCCCCACGGCTGGCGATGGAGTTTCCTGGTTTGAGCGCTGCCGATCTGCAAGCGCTTGGCCGGTTCGAGGTGGCGGCTCGTGTCGGCACCGGCAGCGGCAGCGCCGTCTCGGTCGTGACCGGCCGCACCGAGCCGCTGGGGCCGCCGGCCGGGCAGGCCGAGGCGATCCGGGATGCGTCGGCTCGTCGCTACGGGGCGAGTCCTGAACCGGCCGCGCCGCCACCAGCTCCCGTCGCCCCTGGAGAGGATGAGGACGGCGAGTTGGGCTCTCGGAGGAGGCGCTCGTGACCTATCCGCTCGGTTATCCGCTCGCGTCGAGTCGGACTCCTGGAACAGCCCGCAACGGCGGGGGTTCTCACCCGACAAGTCCAACGCAAGACCTACGGTCTTCTTCTCGCCTATCCGCCCGCAAGCTGGCCGCCATCAAGGCCCGGCTGTCTACACGTGACCTTGAGGTGCTGAAGACGGTCGGCCGGTTCCGGGCGATGAGCGGCGAGCAGCTTCGGACGTTGTTTTGGCCGGAGGGCTCACCGCAGACCAGGGCTCGTCTGGCCCGACACGGGCTGGCTCGCCTGACCGAGCTGGAGATGCTCGCCCCACTCGCAAGGCGGGTCGGCGGTGTCCGTTCTGGCAGCGCCGGTCGCTGTTTCGCGGTCGGGTTGGCCGGACAGTGGCTGCTCGCCACGGAAGCGTCGACGCGGCGAGTGCGTCACCCCTACACGCCCGGCGAGCGGTTTCTCGCGCACACGCTGGCGGTCGGTCAGCTCTACGTCGAACTCGTGGAGAGCGGGGTCGAAGTGCTCGCCTACGACGCCGAGCCCGACTGCTGGCGACCGTATCTGGCGGCCTACGGCGCGCGAGCAGTATGCAAGCCGGACGCCTATGTGAAGCTCGGGGTTGGCGAGTACGAGTACTCCTGGCTGGTGGAGCGAGACAGGGCGACCGAGGCGCTGGGCACCGTTGAGCGCCAGGCTCGCCGGCACCTGGACTACCACCGCTCAGGAGTTGAGCGACGCACTCGTGGGGTCGCGCCTCGCGTGGCCTGGATCGTGCCGGATGAACGGCGGGCTGAGGCGGTACAGACCGCGTTGGATCGCTTGCCGGCTGAGGCCAAGAAGCTGTTTGCGATTGCGACCTCCGCTGAGGCGATCACGCTCCTGACAGCGGGGGCGCGCTCGTGAGTACGGCCAGACCAGCGCTCTACGAGGACGACACGCGGGCGTGGCACCTGTTGGAGGCCGACGCACTGCTGATGCTGGCGAAGCTGCCGACACATAGCGTCGACGCGATCGTGACCGACCCGCCTTACGGGATCGGTATCAGTGGTGAGGCTTGGGATGGCAGCGACATTCGTCATGCCGCCGGTAAGGACGGCGAGCGGCTGAGCTCAGCGGAGGCGTTCGAGCGGTGGACGAGCGTGTGGGCGACGGAATGCTTACGGGTACTCAAGCCGGGCGGGCATCTGCTGGCGTTCGGGGCACCGCGCACCTTCCATCGGCTGGTGGCAGGGATTGAGGACTCAGGGCTCCAGGTGCGCGATCAATTGTTGTGGATGTACGGGAGCGGTATGCCCAAGTCCCGACGCTTACCGGGCGGATTGGGCACGGCGCTTAAGCCAGCCTTTGAGCCGATTCTGCTGGCCCGCGCACCGCTTGATGGGACAACGCCACAGAACCTCGAAGCGTGGGGCACCGGAGCCCTGAACATTGAGGCAGCGCGGGTTGGGCCGCAACGGTACTGGCCGGCCAACATCGCGCTATCGCACGGGCCGGATTGCCCGGCGGAGCTGGTGGATACTCCAGGCACAGGCTCAAGTCGCTTGTTTTATTGCCCCAAAACCTCGCGCGCCGAGCGTGAGGCGGGATGTGAGCAGCTACCGGCCCGGCTCGCGGCGCTCTACACCGGGCGTAGCCGCAAACCGCGCGTACTGAGCAACATCCATCCCACCGTCAAGCCACTCAAGTTGATGCGATGGTTGGTGAAGCTCGTCACGCCGCCGGACGGATTGGTGCTTGATCCGTTTGCCGGAAGTGGTAGCACTGGGGTGTCGGCGGTGCTGGAAGGCCGGCAGTTCCTTGGCATCGAGCGTGAAGGCCAGTACGTCGATGTGGCCTGCGCTCGCCTCACCCACTGGGCGCATGAGACACGGGAATCGACATGAGGGCTGGATGGCCCACCGGCCGGTGGAAGGACAACCGTCTTTCTGCCAGTCGACAAGGCCATTCAACCCAAAGGAGGCAAGTAGTCGTGGCAACCACCAAGGCTCAAGAGATATTCGAGGAGGTCGAGAGACTGACCGCTTCGGGTATCGAGAAGGCGGATGCTTTCAAGCAGATCGCCGAGGAGAAAGGTCGCCCCTACGACTCGGTCCGTGGGAGTTACTACTCCCACAAGAAAAAGGTCGAGGGCGGTGAGAGCAGACCACGGACTCGTCGTCGTGAGACGACGGCCGACGACGCCCTGGCAGACGCGAGGGCAGCACTCGAACGAGCGATTCAGTCGATCGACCGGGAGGTTGAGGTGGCTGAAGAGCGCGCAACCGAGGCAACGGCCGAGGCCAAGAATCTCAAGGCCAGTGCTGCCTCAAGGAAGGAGGCCATCACCGAGCGTCTCGAGGCGCTGAAGTAAGACAACGCGGGCCGGTCTGGGTAATCACCTGGACTGGCCCGCACCTACTAATTACAGGTTGCTTAAATCACGACTTAACGGGAAAATCGTTAAGCCATATTAACCAAGAAAGGAGGAAATATGCCACTAGCCACGCCGGACATTATCAGTGAAACCACAACCACAAACGCTGACGAGGCGACGGCGGTCATTTACCTGCGTGTGTCGAGCACGGGGCAGCTCACCGGGCACAACCCGGAGGGTTATTCCATCGAGGGTCAACGTAAGGCGTGTGAACTGTACGCCGCCTCGCTGGGAGCGCGAATCGTCGGCGAGTACATCGAGCCGGGACGGACCGCTACCAACACCCGCCGGCAAGCACTCCAACAGCTATTGACGGAGCTTCCCGAGGTACGCCCCACCTATGTCATCTTTTATGACCTCTCCCGCGTTGCACGGGAGGAGTCCGACGCCTTTTGGCTGCTCGCCCAGGTCAAGAGCCACGGCGCCAAGCTGACCTCCACACGGGAGCCAGTCGATGACAGCCCCCAAGGACTCCTCCTGTTCGCGATCATGGCCGGTGTCAACGCCTTCCGCTCACGCGATGATGCTGTGAAGGTCAAGGTGGGGTTGGACCGTAAGTTTGCTGACGGCGGCGCCCACGGTCCTGCTCGTCTGGGCTACCTCAACATCGTTGAGAAGAGCGACCACGGAACCGATGTTGCCGCCATTGCTCCCGATCCCGAGCGCTCTGAGTACATCAAGCTCGCGTTCGACCTCGCTGCCACCGATGAGCACACCATCACGACCATTACGGACATCCTTGAGGATGCCGGCATGAAGACCCGGCCCACCCGCACGCGGCCCGAGCGCCCGCTGACCCGCACTACCGTGCATCGCATCCTTCGCGACGACTTCTACTTGGGAGTCGTCACCCGCAACGGCGTCAAGCGCGAGGGTCGCCACGATGCCCTGATCGACCAGGCGACCTTTGACCAGGTGCAAAGGGTCCTCGACAGCCACCGTGCCAGTGGAGACCGTTCCCACAAGCACCACAACTACTTGAAGGGAACGCTGTTCTGTGCTTGCGGCAAGCGCTTGGGCTACGGACGGCACCGTGGCAAATGCGGCGGTGTCTATGAGTACTTCAGCTGCCTGAGCCGCGTACAGCGCGGCCAACGCTGCCCGGCGCCCTACTTCCCGGTGGAGAGCACCGAACGCGCCGTCATACGGCGCTACAAGCGCGAGACCTATCAGCCAAGCGAGCAAGACGACATCCGCCGGGCCGTGCAGACCTACGTTGAGGGCAAGGCCGATATCGCCCGTCGCGAGTCCGAGCGCCACAACCGCCGCCTGCATGAACTGACCGGCCAGCAACAGAAGCTTGTCCAGCTCTTCTATAACGGCGGTGTCTCCGAAGAGGTGCTGAAGGCCGAGCAGAAGCGCATCGAGATTGAGCGCGGCAAGGCCCAAAAGTGGGCTGACGCCGCCGAACGCGAGACCAGTGATGTCATGGCGGCGCTCGAGGACGCGCTCATTCTGCTCGACGACAGGCACGTCATCTACGAGGATCTGCCAAACAGCCACCGGCGGCTCGTCAACCTAGCTGTCTTCCTAGCGCTGATCGTCTATGACCCGGACACGATCGAGACCCAGCGGACCCCTCTTTACGACGAGCTCGCTCGCCTCGCCCAAGACCTTCGGGAAGCCAAGCAAGCCCCTCAAATGCCCATAAAGCGGCCCAGGGCAGCCGGAAATAAGGACTTTGGCCCCAAAAACGACCCAGACCCCGATTTTCGGGGCCGGGGTTCGTACATCGAACGAATGGCGGAGAGGGCGGGATTCGAACCCGCGATGGAGTTTAACCCCCATACTCGCTTAGCAGGCGAGTGCCTTCAGCCACTCGGCCACCTCTCCAAGGACTCCGAAACGCCAGTTTAGAGACTGTGGAGGGCTGCGGCATGCGACTTCCGCTCGTCCGGCAAAGTCAGGGTGTCTGCGGCGGGTGCTCAGTGCTTCTTGCGGCGATGATGATGCTTGTGCTTCTTCTTGGGCTTCGGCCCGCGCACGATCGTGATCGACGTCGCGGAGGAGTTGTTGCGCTCGTCGAACGCTTCGGCGGTCAGCGTGTGCCTACCGGGCTTGAGCAGTCGTGCGCCGTACCACACCATGTGGCCGCTCAACGTCGTGGTGCCGCCGTGGACATAGAAGCTGCGGATGATGTGACGGTCGCCGTAGAGGGAGATCTGGTAGACACCGACGCTGTCGCTGGCGCTCACTGCGATCGGCAGCGTGTTCGTGTAGCGCACCCCCGTCCTGGGGCTCGTCAGCTCGATCTGCGGTCCCTGCTGGGCATCGCACGGTTCGGTCAGGCGATCTCCGTTGTGGTCGTAGTCGGCAAGCGCTCCATATGCAGACTTCGGGGAGAGGCTCGAGTCGAGCAGCCCGTAGCTGCCGCGCGGGCTGTCGAACGGTTCGGTGTCCTGCAGCCCGAACCAGATGCCCACCTGCACGTAGGGGTCCTGAGCGAGGCAGTGGTAGGCCTGCGATAGGAACTTGGCCTGCGTCTCACGGCTGACCCCGCCCGGCTTGCCCGCCGATGCGCCCGCGTTGCAGGTCTGCGTCGAGGTGCTCCAGCCGAGCTCGGTCATCCAGATCGGCCCGCCATCGCCGTTGGCCTGCATGACTTCGTGGACCGTGCGATAGCCGAGGAACGCCCAGCGGTTGATGCGCCGATCGGTGCGCCCGTTGCGCAGCACGTCATCGGGGGAGATCGTGCTGCAGATCGAGTCGGTGTGCACCCCGACCGCGTCAAACGACCCCTTGGCACCGTCGGCATAGAGTTGGGAGAGGTATTCGTAGTCGTTGCCCGTGAGCCCCCCGAGCACGACCTTCGCGCTGGGGTCAGCCGTCTTGATCGCCGGGTAGGCAGCCTTCAGCAGAGCGGTATAGGCAGCGGGGTCCGGGCCGCTCGGCCACCACAGCGTGTCGTCCTCCTCGTTCCAGATCTCCCATGCCGCCACGCGACCCGCCAGGCGCTTGGCCAGCGCGCCGGCGAAGCGACCGTAGTCCGCCGGATTGCGAGGTGGCATGACCTGGTTGGGCGAGCCCGACTCCCACTGGGGGGTGGTAACAACGTCGAGGATCACCTTCGTGCCCTGGGGCAGCGCCGCGATGCCTGCTTCCAGCTGAACGATCTGCCACTCGTTGAGATGGCCGGGGTTCGGTTCATACTCCTGCCAAGGCACGAATCCCCGCACCCAACCGACGCCGAGTGGGGCCAGCTGACCGGCGCTCTGCGGCGAGAGTCCGGTCGGACCGTTGACGACGACCCCCGATTCCGCGCCCTGTGCTGGAGCGCTCGCGAGCCCGAGCATCAGCGCCAGGAGTGCGATCGGAGCGACAGCTATGCGAGACAGGCCCATGCCACCGTGATCGACTATGTGCACAGCGGCCTTGACAGACAACCGTCCACAATCGACCGTTCGTCGATAGTCGTGACGCCGGTATTGCTGCCCTCCCGCGACCGCTTCGAACCGACCGTCGCCGGGTTGGGTGAAGCATGAGCGATTTTGCGGCAGGCGTCCTTGTCGACGATTCCGGCCGTCGCCGTCGAGTGTTGCGGCTTGTGGGACGTGCGGTCAGCGTGCTGCTATTGATTTGGCTCGGGGTGCTGGCTCTCGCGTGGCTGGGGATCGAGCCGCTTGGCAACTTGGGCGTCCTGGACCCAGGGATAAGTCGTGCCACGCCACCGGCGCTTCCCGCACGTATCGAATCCGCCGTGGCCGGAGGTCGTATCGTCACGCCGCGACACTCGGTCGCCGTCGTGGGAGTCGGCGGTCGACCGATGCCCGCTGGAGCGCGTTCTCGCGGAGCGAGCGGGCGCTCGCGGAACACCCCCCGTCGGCCCGGTCCGGCGTCGAATGCCAAGCCCGTCCGTAAGAACGTTCCTGCATCAGGCTCGATTCCGGGCTCTACCGGGACGACGCCATCCCCTGCTCATGGACGGGGGCCCGTAAGGTCCGGCAAGAAGTCCCCACAAACGACGGGTACCGCGAATCCCGGCAAGTCGCAATCCTCGCCCGGGCAGGCCAAGAGGCCGACGACGGCGCCCTCGTCGACGAGTTCGCCGAGTAAGTCGACCACGAGCCCCGGGCACACGAAGGAACCCGGCCAAACCTCGGCGCAACCCGCGCCGGCCAACGGGAGTGCCCATACCAATAGCAACGCGATTGGCACTCTTCATTACAAGACCACCACGAGTCCCGCGCCGTGAACGTGGGGGAGCCGGGCGATGCGCGCTCCAGTCGCTGGAGGCAGGCCGCACTGCTGCGACGGCGGTTGCGCAATCCCCCTGCCCACTGGCGCTTGCTGGGCCTGTGCCTGATCATCGTCTTCGTACTGATCGCCTTTCAGGGCATCTGCACACACACGATCGGGACGAGCGCGGAGCCCCACGAGAACTCCTCGGCCTCTGCGCCTCTCAAGGGCAGTGAGCCGTTGCTGGCGGCACGCGGAGGGACGCTGTACTCGCCCGAGCCCCCGCCCGGGCTACAGATCGCCCTGACGTTCGACGACGGCCCCGATCCTCGCTGGACGCCCCAGGTCGTGAGCGTTCTTCGCCAATACCGAATTCCGGGGACGTTTTTCATGGTCGGAAGTCAGGCGGCCCGTCATCCCGACCTCGTGCGGCTCGTGGAGGCTTCCGGAGGAGAGATCGCGGATCACACGTTCACGCATACCGCCCTGAGCAACGGTCCGGTGTGGGAGCGCCGCGCTCAGATCGAGTTCACCGAGGCGGTGCTCCTCGGTATCACCGGCCACTACCCACGCTTCATCCGTCCTCCCTACTCGGCGACACCCGACGCCGTGACTCCAGCCGACGAGCGCGATCTGGCGCAGCTGGCCGGTCGGCGCTATCTCATAGCCTTGGCGGACTACGACTCTGAGGACTGGACGCGGCCCGGCGTATCGAAGATCGTGGCCAACGCGACACCACGCGCAGGCCGCGGCGGGATCGTCATGTTCCACGACGGCGGCGGCAACCGCTCCGAGACGGTCGCGGCCCTGCGGATCTTGATCCCGCGCCTGCGATCGGCGGGCTACCGCTTCGTGGCGGTGCGCTCCCTGCTCGGCATGAGCGCAGCGGAAGCGGAGCCTCGTGCGAGCGCCTGGCAGCACACCCGGGCGCTGGCGTTCCTGTGGGCGGTCCGAATGGCCTTCTGGCTGACCGGCGTCCTGGGACTGATCATCGTGGTCGTCGGCGTCCTGGTCGCCGCGCGCCTGATAATCATTCTGCCGACCGCGTGGGTGCACGCCCGTCGAACCAGGCCCCATCCGACCCCGAGCTACTGGCCGTCGGTCGCGGTGATCGTGCCCGCTTTCAACGAGGAGGTAGGTATCGGCAGGGCGGTGAGCTCATTGGCGGCCAGCACCTATCCGCGGCTGGAGATCGTTGTGGTCGACGACGGCTCGACCGATAGGACCGCCGAGATCGTGGAGGGCCTCGATCTCGCCCAGGTGGAGCTCGTCAGGCAGCCGAACGGAGGCAAGGCCGCTGCCCTAACAACCGGCATCCATCACACCGACGCCGAGGTGGTCGTAATGGTCGATGGCGACACCATCTTTGAGGCGGACACCATCACGCGCCTCGTCCAACCGCTGAGCGACCCCCACGTCGCCGCCGTGTCGGGCAACACCAAGGTCGGCAACCGCTCCCGGCTCCTCGGTCGCTGGCAGCACATCGAGTACGTCATGGGCTTCAACCTCGACCGCCGCCTGTACGAGATCCTGCAGAGCACCCCCACCGTGCCCGGCGCCATCGGCGCCTTCCGTCGCAGCGTACTGATCGAGCTCGGCGGAGTACCCGGTCAAACACTGGCCGAGGACACCGACCTCACCCTATCCATAGGTCGCCTCGGTCACCGCGTCGTATACGCCGAGGACGCGCTCGCCTGGACCGAGGCCCCATCCACCCTGAACGGCCTGTGGCGCCAACGCTACCGCTGGTCGTTCGGCACGATGCAAGCCGTCTGGAAGCACAAGCGCGCGATGATCAGCCGCGATCGCCGCCAGCGACGAATCGGGCGACTGGCACTGCCCTACATGATCTTCTTCCAGATCCTGCTACCGATCGCCGCGCCACTGATCGACCTGTACGCCATCTACGGCCTGATCTTCACCAACCCGGGCCCCGTCATCGCCTTCTGGCTGGCGTTCAACGCTGCTCAACTGGCGATCGCGATCGCCGCGTTCAAGCTCGACGGTGAGTCGCTGCGCCCACTGTGGGCGCTCCCCCTCCAGCAGTTCCTCTACCGCCAGCTCATGTACCTCGTCATCATCGAGGCAACCATCTCAGCCCTCATCGGCGCACGCGCCTCCTGGAAACACATCCCCCGCACCGGCGACGTCGAAATCCCCCCGCAACCCGCTCTAAGCACTTGAAAGACGGCCGGCACTCGCCGCTGGCCTTGGTCAGCGGCGAGTGCCGGGCAATGACAGTCACGCCTCGCCGGGCAAGCGCTGGTCCGAGCGCTTGCCACGGGTCTCCGCAAAGTCCCGCTACCTCTGACTTGCCGAACTGCCGCTATCGCGATCGACGCCTCCGACATGATCTCCGCGCTGATCGAGGCCCGTGGCCGAGGACGGGTGGACCCCGATTTGTCCGGGGGGCGTGGTGTTCTCAGCAGCGGGTGTGGCTACCGCTGCAGCCGCCCTATGGAGGCCAACGCCGCGATGAACGGCTCACGGACGGCGGGGTCGCAGTGCTGCTGCTCGAGCGCGCGCTAGGAACAAGTGCTTGGTGGAGCAGGTGCCGCGACGCTCGCGCAGCATCCCCTCCACGCTGCGGTCACTCGGACGACCATAGGGCAGTGCCCGCACAGCTTCGACCAACTGGACCAGCGACGAGCCGAGTGAGAAGAGTGCGTCGATTGGCTCAGGGTAGTGAGATGCGTATGGCAAGATCGAGCTGATGGCACGCGCGGGAGACGAGCTGCTCAACCCGATCACAGGCGAGCGGATCGTGTTCCGCAAGACCGCAGCGGACACCGACGGGATGTTGCTCGAGATGGATGACTTCTGGACGCAGCCGGGGCACCGCGCGCCGGAGCACGTTCATCCCGAGATGCAGGAGCGCTGGGAGGTCATCGCCGGTACCGCGTCCTTTCGCATCGCTGGCGATGAATGGACCGCAGGACCGGGTGAGGTCGTCATCGCTCCTCCGGGCGTGCCGCACCTGGCGTGGAATCCCACCGATGAGCCTGTACATCTTCGTATCCAGATGCGCCCCGCGCTTCGCTGGGAGCAGTTCGTCGAGCGGTTGTTCGCGCTCGCACGCGACGGTCACACCGGCGAGCGAGGGATACCCGACCCGACGCTGATGATGGAGCTGCTACGCGAGTTCCCACGCGAGATCGCCCCGGCGCCGTCGAGCGGCGACTGATGCACCGCGATCATCTCACCGGCGCTCCGCGCGTCTGCGAGTGGCCCGCAGGAGCCCGCGAACCACCAGCACGTGGCCGCGTGTGCCGATCACGAGCCCGCGGTACACGCGGCCGCTCACGCCTGGGAACGCCGCGCGTGTTTCCGCGCTGAGCGTCGTGTGATGCTCGCCCGCGACCAGGCGGAAGATGAGAGTGTATGAGGAGAAGCGGTGGTGACCTTCCAGTGCGAGCTCCTTGCCGGGCTCGGCACGGACGACCGTGAAACCGGGCAGCGTCGAGCCGGCGAACAGAGGATCGCCCGAGCGTGTTCCCGGGTGTACTCGCAGCAATCGTGCCCCGTGGCCGATGGTCGGGATGCGCGAGCGTCCGAGCCCCGGGACGCGCGAATGTCCGAGCACGTTCCCGAGTGCGTTCCACACCAGCCCAGGATCATCCACGCGAATCGTGATCGTGTGCTCGTCGATACGCGGCAGCTCCTCGGTGCTGGCCACCGTATCGGCGTCGATGTTGCCTTGGGCTTTCACGGTTCGCCTCCGGCGGGCAAGTCGATCGACGTCATAGCGCTCAAGCTGTACACGTATCTGACGGCGTGCGAGGAGCGCAAACGTCAGACCGTCGCTTTCGCTTGTGTTGGCCCATGCGCCGGGTCGCGGATGATGACTGTCTTTGTGGTGAGCTGGGCGTATGCCGAGGGCGCATCCTCCCAGCTGACGACCTCGCTCGTGACCGACTCGGGGTCGAAGCGGCCGTCGACGATCAGTTCCAGCACGGCGGGAAGGAGTGGTCTCGCCTGGCAGGGTCCTGTGTGGTAGGTGACGCACGACTGATACATGTCGAACAGCGGAAAGGGCTGCTCCTCGAAGTAGATGCCGGTGCTCGTGCAGTGGCCTCCGACGGCGGTCGAGCGAAGCGCGCAGCGCAGTCCTTGAGGTGCCGCGCTGGCGTCGACCACAACCTGGTAAGCGCCGAACCGCTCAGGCGGGACACGAGCCTCGATCGGGTTGGCGCCGTAGGACGCCGCGATCGCCAGGCGGGTGGAGTCGCGGTCGAGGTAGTCGACTCGGTCGGCACCGAGGGCGTTGGCGAGCCCAGCCGCATAGAGTCCGGTGCTGCGGGTTCCGCCTCCAAGGATCAGCACGTCCGCGCGAGGCTGCTGGGAGAGGTATGGCGCGACGCAGCGCCATGCGTCCGGGAGGTTGTCGCTGGCCGACGCCAGCACGATCGGCGAAGCCGCCTGTGGGAGCGCCACGAGCAAATGCTCGGCAAACGGCACACGCACCGCATCGGCCAGCGCGCTGCCCCACTCGCCTCCGATCGGCAGGCCGAACATTGCAAGCGGAGGGACGGCCGTGCAGCCCACGGTCACACCGCGCAGACAGGCGGCGCACGTGCCACACGAGATCTTCCACGGCACGATCACAACGTCACCGCGCGCGAAGCTTGCGACTTCGTCCCCGACTTCGAGGACCTCGGCCACGAACTCGTGGTCGATCGCGAACGGACCTGGCAGTGGCGCATCACCGCGGACGATCGCTGTGTCCAGATCGCAATTCGAGGCAGCGATCGGCCGCACTATCGCCTCGCCCGAGCCTTGCATCTCGGGGTCGGGAGTCTCGTCCCACTCAAGCCGTTCGGGCTCGATGAACAGAAGCTGACGCATCAGCTCGCCCAGAAGTCACGCGCCAGCGAACGTCGAGCCTTCCACTGCTCACCGCCGGCGATGAAGCTCATCACGCCGCTGGCCTGGTCTGCGTCGCTGATCTGCCAGGCGCCATTGACCGCGCCTGTGAACCCTGCGGAGAGCGCCTCAAAGCCCTGGGCCGTGTGCAGGTCGGCCTCGACGCCATGGTCGATGATGAACTTCAGCTGCCTGAGCGCCTGTTGATTCTTGGAGAGCAGTACCCGCACGAGCGCGTCGACCTCCTCGCGCAGGCGCTCCTGGCCTACGACGCGGTTCCATAGCCCAAGCTCGACCGCGCGGCTTGCGGGGTGCAGCGCGCCGAGGAGGTTGATCTCCTTGGTCATGCGCCGTCCGATCAGGCGTGCCATGCGGGTCGTGCCGCCCCACCCCGGGGTGATTCCCACGTCGACCTCGGGCATTCCCCATCTGGCGCGGGTGGTGGCGATTACGAAGTCGCATGCCATCGTGATCTCGAGACCGCCCCCGACGGCGAAGCCGTCGACCGCGGCGATCGTGACCTTGTCGAGGTCTGAGAGCGTGTCGGCCATCCGCTGATAGCCGCGCACGCGCCGCATGATCTCGTTCGCGTTGCCCCACGATCCCATCTCGGTGATGTCATCGCCCGAGCAGAACGTCTCGCTTGCGCCCTGGATGACCAACACTTTCACCGATTGAGAACTTCTTACAACCTCCAGGGCGCCCGTCAGCTCCTGCGAGAGCTGCATCGAGAGCGCGTTGCGCCGCTCGGGACGGTTCAGCGTGATACGAGCAACCGGCCCATCCTCCTCGTAGATCAGTTGCTCGAACGTAAGCGGGGCACCCGGCACCGCATCGCGCGCGCCGGCAGGCGCCTCGATCGCCAACACGGGATGGTCGATCAGATAGAGCCAGCCGCCGTCGGGCTGGCGCCGCGCGATCTCTGTGCTTGCACCGTCGAACCCCGCCGTCTCGCTCTCGTTCGCCCCCAGCGTCATGCGCCAGCGCCCCGACATCAACGCGACCTCGCCGGCCATCACGACCTGGCTGCTCGTCGGGGTGATCTGGGGGCTCATCGCGAGCAGGCCCTCCAAGCGCTCGCGAATAGCATCCCTGCCCGATGCGCTACCGCCATCGGGACCGATGAACGTGGCGTCCTGCTCGTACAGGGCAAGCATGCCCTCCAAGTCCCCGGCGTTGGCACGTTCGGCAAAGAACCGGCCCAGCTGTCCCGGGTCATAGACGCACATCGTCATCCTCCTTTGGCAAAACAGCTGTCACAAGTTAGGGGCATTCGAACAGAGATGGTACGCTCAGCGAACTAGTACGCCAAACGATCCATCGGCAGTCGGCGAACTAGTTTCTCCAGATGAACCAGACCGGCACACGCCCCGACCCGGACGCGGTGAAGCGCTCGCTCGAGGTGCTCGGGGACCGCTGGACGTTCCTGATCCTGCGAGAGGCGTTCTTCGGCGTGCGCCGGTACGGCTATTTTCAGCGCAACCTCGGCATTGGCCGCAACGTCCTCGCCGCCCGCCTCTCCGCGCTGGTGGAGCACGGGCTGCTCGAGCGCGTGCGCTACCGCACCGACCCCGACTGGTACGAGTACCGTCTCACCGAGGCCGGCGTTGACCTCTTCCCGGCGATCCTCACGCTCAAGGCATGGGCCGAGCGGCACTTGCTCGACCCTAAGGACCCCCGGCTGCACATCCGCCACCGGGCCTGCGGCGCCGAACTCGCGCCGCTCGTGGTGTGCGAGCACTGCCGCGAGCCCGTACACGCCGGCGAGGTCGAATACGAAGCCACAGACCGCGTCGCTTGAGATAATCGAGCGAAGCCTCTCGCCGATGTCTACACATGTGACCCTTCGATACGTCGACCCGTGCACCCCTCGCGGCCCGATCTACCGTGCGTATGTTCGCCTCGCCAGCAGCCGCCCAGCGACGTGGCTGTCGAAGAAGGCCATTTGGAGCACCATCGTGTGGAAGATCGACCCATACCTGCTGCGACTCACCAGAGGCCGTCTCGGCACCGGACTCCTACTACCGACCGCTCTGTTGCAGACGCGCGGCGCACGCACCGGCCTCCTCCGTCGCAACGCCGTCATCTATTTCCACGACGGCGAGCGTGTCACGATCGTCGCTTCACAGGCCGGTCGCCCCGACAATCCTTCGTGGTTCTACAACGCGCGCGCGAACCCCGATGTCCTCTTGGGCGGCCAGCCCTTCCGGGCTGAAGTCATCGACGACGAGACCTCGCGCACCAGGCTGTGGGAGCTCGCCGACCGCGTCTTCCCGGCATTCGCCTCCTATCGAGACAGCGCGGGCCGCGCCGGTCGGACGATTCCCATCCTCCAGCTCGTCCCCAGCGGGAGCTAGTCCTCCTTGTAGATGCGGCCGGAAGCTCGTCGGCCTATGAGGTCGCGGGTCGCGTGGCGATGATGACTGCGAGGTCGCGGTGTGCCCAAGATAGCGAGGGTTCCAAGCCCACTTCGGCAAGCCAGTTCAGCTGCTCGGCGATGCTGCTGGGCGTGTCGTAGTCGTTGTCGATCGGTGTCACGACATCGGAGGGATCCTCCGGGACGATGACGTCTGCGACCACCAGACGCCCACCTGGTGCTATGACACGGGCGGCACGTTGAAAGAGCTGTGCCTTGCCCCGGCCGTCGAGGTGGTGGATAGCGAGCGCCCCGATCACCACGTCGAATGGACCGTCCGGCAGGGGATCCTCGAGGCGCGCGACGCGCAACTCGACGCGATCGCCCGGGAGCGCGTGGCGAGCTTGGTCGACCATCTCACGACTGGCGTCGAGTCCGATGAGACTTGCCCTCGGGTGGCGTGCGAGGACGCGTCGCGCAGTCTCGCCAGTGCCGATTCCCAACTCGAGCACTCGCATCGCGCCGGTGCCGGTGGCGGCTGCGGCCTCCTCCTGAAGGCGCTCGTAACCGGGCACCTCATCCCGCATCAGCTCAAGGTACGTGTCAGGGTCCCAGTGAAACTGCGCCACGCCGAGAAAACTAGCGATCGCGGTCAGCAGACAGCCCGTCATCGTCCGAATCCCGCCAGACACAGCGCCGGCGGTGTGGCAGGCTTGTCCGCGATGCTCAACGTCACGCACGAATACGCGGATCTCGGCGAGGTCCGACTGCATTACGCACACGCGGGAACTACGCCCCCGAGATCACACCCCTGACGGTGAGCGTGCCAACGCTCGTGATCTACCCCACCGCTGACTTGTACACTCGCCCGGCGGCCCACGAAGGACTCGAGCGATACGTGCCCGACCTCACTTTTCACTCAATCGAGGGCGCCACGCACTGGATCGCCGAGCAGCACCCCGAGCTGGTCAACCGGCATATCCGCGACTTCCTGGATCAGCGACGCGCCTCGCCGATCAGCTCCCCGAGCGACCGTCTCTGACGGCCCTCGCCGTCCATGTTCTCCGGGGCGAGCCACGCCTCGAACCCGCGCTTGATCGCCGGCCACTCATCGTCGGTGATCGCGTACCAGGCGGTGTCGCGGTTGCGGCCCTTGACCACCTGGTGCTTGCGGAAGACGCCCTCGAAGGTAAAACCGAAGCGCTCCGCCGCGCGGCGTGAGGCGGCATTGAGCGCGTTGCACTTCCACTCAACCCGACGGTACCCCAGATCGTCGAACGCATGGTGCACCAGCAGGTAGATCGCCTCGGTGGCAGCCGTCGTGCGCTGTAGCGGAACGCCGAACCATATGTGGCCGATCTCGATGACGCCGAGCTCGGGTGTGATGCGCAGGTAGGAGGCGAGGCCGAGGGGCCGCTCGTCGGCGATACGCACGAGCGTGAAGTAGAGCGGATCCGTCGAGGTCTCGGCCCATGCCAGCGTCGGGCGCAGGTGGTCAGGGCTCTCATATGGGCCGTCCGGCAGATAGGTCCAGATCGCCGGGTCACCGTCGGGCGGGTGCGAGACGGAGAACAGCGGCACTGCGTCGCTCTCGGCGTTGACCGGGCGAACCAGAACATGCGCGCCGAGCAGCGATGCGCGCACCGGCGGTGGGACCGGCTTCCAGTCAAGCTCCTCGCCAAGCGGAAGGTCAACAGGCACGTTTCATCCGAGGCTCACCCGCCGTCTCCTCAAAGCCCGCGACACCGCACCAAGATACCTGGCGCTACTCGTCGCAGTGCCGCACGAACCGCGCCCTGTGTTGTTGACGCTCATAGCCCGTGGCCCGCCAGAAGCTCATCGCGGTCGGATCGTCCTCAGCGACGATCGCGGTCAGCCTGACCGCACCCCGCTCGCGCAGGCGCCGCTCGCCCTCTCTGAGCAGCATCGTCGCGAGGCCCTTGCGCCGATGCTCTGACGAGACCGCCAGCCGGTAGAAGCTCCCACGCCAACCGTCCCACGCGGCGATCAACGAGCCGGTCAGGACACCGTTGAGCTCAGCGATCAGCAGTGCCTGGGGATCGGCAGACAGCAGTCCGGTCAGCCCGTCGCGGGAGTCAGTGACGCTCGGCGGGCTGCCCGCCGCGGCCCACAAGTCGAGCACGGACTGGATGTCCTCCTCGATGGCGCTGCGGATCGTCCAGTGGTCATGGACGTCCATCCGCTCGATCAACCCCTCGCTGATTATGTACCGGTGCTCGACCGTGTTCTCGGAGATCACGCTCCCCGCGCGGTCGCGCACCACTTGACGGACCGTCACAATCACTTGACCGTCGGGTCGTTGCTCTATCTGCCGCGGCTCAACACCCGAGTCGATCAGGTCAAACTGCCGGCGCCAGTATTCCCGGACCTCCTGGTGGCCGTGTAGGCGTCCGCCCTCCATCCCGTTCGGCCAATCGACGTTCGCGTGCATCGTCGCGAGGGCACCCTCGATGTCGCGCGCGTTGAACGCCTCGTAGGCGCGGCGCAGCAGCTCTTCTTGTGGATCGCTCATGGTGACGGCGCCTGTGCCGTGACCGCCCACACGTTGGTGAGGATACTGACGTCGATGTCGAAGTGGCTGGCGAGCGCTTGCCGCCCGGTTGTGGTGAGGCGCAGTGCGCGGGGGCCACTGCAAGGATGGGTTAGCATCCAGGGGAGGATCGTGCTACGCAATGTCGCGCTTTGGCTCAGACCGGCAGGATGGCCGCAAGAGCGTCTGTGGGCGCTCGTCGCCCAGGCCTGGGCCCTGCTGTGCGCGACGGTGCTGGTCCTTGAGGCGACGCTTGAGCCAGGCGTCCTGCAGGTACACGAGGCTGCTATGCAGCGTCATGCGCTGGGCGAGCGCGCCGCCATCGGCGTCGGGCCGGCGTAGTCCGCGCGTGATCGCGGTCGTCAAACCGAACCACGCGGCCTCGCGCCGCGTGCTCGAGAAGGCAGGGCTCACGCACACCGGCGAGCGTGAAGCGTACGGCGAACAGCTGCTCGTGTACGAGGATCGCGCGACCGTAGAGTGCTCCTCATGGATGTAGTGCGGAAAGGATGCGGCGTCGCGTACTTACCGCGCGATGCGTAACGCCGCCCGCTCAAGCGAAGTCGCTGCAACACGGCGATAACCGATAATGCGAACGTGGCGCCCAGTGAGTGGAGAGAACCAGAGTACGCGCGGGACTATCTCGCCCATGCGGATTCGTTCCCGCATCGCGCCGAGGGCGAGGGTGTCCTGCTGGATCATGTGCCGCGCGATGCCCGGCGCATCCTTGACCTTGGCACCGGCGATGGCCGCCTGCTAGCCCTGCTGCGGCTGGATCGACCCGACAGCGCCGGCGTCGGGCTCGACATCTCCGAGCCGATGCTCGGAGCCGCACGCAAGCGGTTCGAGCATGAGGGGGGCGTGGAGCTTGTGCGCCATGACCTTGCCGATCCGCTGCCCGAGCTCGGCAGCTTCGACGTGGTGGTGTCCTGCTTTGCGATTCATCACGTCCATGACACACGCAAGCGCACGCTATACGCGGAGATCTTCGATCGCCTCGAGCCTGGGAGCGTGTTCTGCAACCTCGAGCATGTCGCCTCGCCGACTTCGCGCTTGCACAAAGCCTTCTATCGTGCCCTGGGCATCCCTTTGGAGGTCGAGGATCCCTCCAACCACCTGCTCGACATGGAGACGCAGCTTGGCTGGCTGCGCGAGATCGGCTTCGACGACGTCGATTGCTATTGGAAGTGGTTGGAGATGGCGCTCCTTGTCGGCGTGAAGCCGCCACGAGACGCACTGCCTTACTGAGCGCATGCCGTCCTCGACACGCATGACGACCGTGATCACCGTGGCGTCGTTTGTTGGAGCCGAGGTCGCGGAGATTCGCTCTGCGCGCGACTGGTCGGCGCGTTTGGGCGTGCCGGCCCACATCACGATCCTCGGACCATTTCTCCCGCCCGACGAGATTACGAGGACCATTCTTGAGCGGATGCGGACAGTGTTCGCTAACGCGCGTCCAATACCAGTGGTGCTTGGGGAGCTTCGCCTGCTCGGCACGACGGCATGCCTGATGCCGCAATCCGTGGAGCCGTTCGTCCGCCTCTCACGAGAGCTCGAAGCGATCTCTCAACGCCGCAGGCAAGTCGCAGGTGACTATCACCTGACGGTGGCACGCGAGAGCAACACGAACGACCTGGAGCGGCTGCGAGTACGCCTCGAACCGCTGCTGCCGCTGCGCGGCAAGATCACCAAGGCAGTTCTGCTCGAACGTGACAGTGAGGGCCTCGTCAGAGAGCTTGAACGCTTCCCCCTCGCCAATGCTGCCGGCCTCGCCTAGTCGTGAAAGCAGCACCAGGGAGCCATGACCCGGACGGTACTACGCGGTGGCTCGAAGGGCGCGATAGCAGTGCCCGTACACTGAGCACGATGGGCGGCGTGCGCGAGGAGATCGGCCCGATCCTCTACGAGCAGATCGGAACGGACTACACGCACGCGCGCCGCACCGAGCCACGGATCGCCCAGCGCATCTTCTGCGCGCTCGGTGATGCTGAGACCGTGCTGAACGTTGGTGCTGGAACAGGCTCCTATGAGCCACCGGACCGCGATGTCCTCGCGGTCGAGCCCTCACCGGTGATGCGCGCGCAGCGCCCGCCCGGCGCGGCGCGGTGTATCGACGCTTCGGCCGAGGCGCTGCCTTTCCCCGACCAGTCCTTCGACGCGGCGATGGCGGTGCTCTCCGATCATCACTGGAGCGATCCGATCGCCGGACTTTTGGAGATGCGTCGCGTGGCCCGTCGGGTAGTCGTATTTCAGTGGGATGACGCGGAGAGCGAGCGGTTCTGGCTGGTACGCGATTATCTTCGCAGCGAGTGTCACGCGCTGAGGGTGGGAGCACCGACGCTCCGTGAGCGAGCTGCGGCGATCGGAGCGCGCATGGAGCCCGTCGCGATCCCGTGGGATGTGGTGGACGGTTTCTTTCACGCCTACTGGCGCAGGCCACACGCATATCTGCAGGAGCCGGTCCGTCGCGGCAGCTCGGTATGGGCGCGCGTCGGCCGGACCACCGAGCGACGAGCCGTCGTGGCACTCGCCCGCGATCTGGATAGCGGCGCCTGGGAGCAGCGCAACGCCGAGCTGCTCGATCTCGACAGCATCGACCTCGGCGCGAGATTGCTCATCACTGAGACTGGGTCCTGACCAACCAGCAGGTCGGTCGTCTGGATCGTCCGCCTGCACGGCGCTTACGCTTCTTCGCGTGACCAACACCGCGATCACGGTACCTCACCACCCTAGCCCAACCCGAGTGCGCGGACGACCGCCGGGTCGGCGAGGCTGGGTGCGAGCAGGTCGCATCCCGGCAGCTGCGTGCCAGTGAAATAGGGCACGCCAATCACGTATATTCCCGCCGCCACGGCCGCGGTGACTCCGGTGGATGAGTCCTCCAGCGCAGTGCATGTGCCCGGCTCGGCGGCCAGGCGCCGGCACGCCTCCGGGTAAATGTCGGGCGCGGGCTTGGGTGAGCTCGTGCAGCTCGTCCATCAACGCCCTCGCCCTCACCGGCCAGTTCGAGCATCGATTCGAGTTTCACCGCCGCCGTCGTGCGCGAGGAGCCGATCAGCGAGCGCTTGTGCTCAGTTGTGAACTCCAGTCCACGGCGGGCAAACAGCATTCGATCGGCACGCGTCCAGGCCTCCTCGGTGTCGAGCAGCAGCCCGTCGTTATCGAATATCACCGCCTCCAGGCTGTACACCTTGGTCGGCGAGAGCGAGCCTCCAGACCTCGCGCCGGTATCTGGGAGACCAGTCGCGCAGCCACCGCACATTTGGCTCTTCCCCCTCAAACCGGCACCACAATCCCTCCCAGGAACTGATGCCGACACGCAGGCAATACGGGTGCGTAGGGGCGTCATACCACAGCTCGCGCGCATGCTCGCGCGCCGCCAGAGCCAATCTCTCGGGATCCACCCGGTGGCGGTCCACCGCCAGTCGAGCGGTCGCTAGGAACGACGCTACCGCGGCCGGTTCCTCGACTACGAGCGTGTCGTCGAGATCGAACAAGAGTGTGCGCTTCATGGCGCGAGCTAACTGGCCTCAAGAATGGTCGTCATCCGATCACCGCTTCGCCCGGCTGTAGGAGTGTCAGCACATCGCGTAGGTCCTCGGTATCGACAATATGGGTCGCGACTGCCCGAGCATCCGGCGTTGCGTTCAACGCGATCGACATGCCCACGCGGCGAAATAGTGGGACATCCGAGCGGGAGTCGCCGATAGCCGCAACCTGACTCATCGAGTACCCATTCTGTGCACACCATTCCTCGACGAAGCGCACCTTGTCGTGCTCGTCGAAGTAGCGGCTGACCGAGCCTGACAGAACTCCGTCATCTGCCTGCATCTCTGTCCCGCTAACCGCAGCGAAGTCGTGGTGCTGGTGCAGCATCTCGCTCGCGAAGCTCCAAGTAATCGTCCCCAACAGAAGGCTTACTCGGGCAGCGGTGAGCCTCTGGAACGTCTCGGTCATCCCGTCGATCCACGGGCCGTCCATCAATACACGCCATGCCTCGTTGGTGCTCCGTCCCGTGAGCCACGCTGCCGACGTGTCGGCGACCACGCTGTTGGAGATCTCGTGCGCTCGGAACGCTCGCTCGAGCTCTGAGACCTCGTCCTCCCGTCCGAGCCACTGCGCGAGCAGAAGGGACACCGTCGTGCCACGCAGCAGCGTTCCATCGAGGTCGAAAACGACGACAGGATAACGGCTCATCGCGCCTCGGTGGTCAGCCACGGCCCGGGTGGACGCGGTGAACGAACTGGGTGAGGAACGGCACGGCGCCCCGCCGTTCGTAAAGGCCCGCTCCGGGACAACGCGCACCAAGGCGTAGCCGACGTAACCACCAACGAGACGGCCCTCGATCTGTATGAGCTGTGCGACGTAAACCCAGCGCGCATCGACGTGACGGTGCCGCGCCGCTACCGCACGCACCGCGCGGTGCCAGCGCTGTATCGGCTGCATCCTCGCGACCTTGACAACGGACAGGTTGGGCGGCTGCGGGGACTGCCGATCGTAGCACCGCTGAGAGCGATCCTCGACGGGATCGAATCCGACGTGCGCGGTCAGCTGATCGAGCAGGCCATCCAAACCGCGGAGCAACAGAGTCTCATCACCCCCGACGGCGCCGCGTGCGCACGAGACGCACATGATGCAACATCATGCGAGAGCAGCTCGTGAGCGATAGACGCTACGACACTGCGCCCAAGAATCGTCGCGCACTGGAGCACCGCCTGCGCAACGTCATCGCGGACACCCAGCTTCAGCAGCGCGCACGCCGACAGCTCGGCTACGTTGCCCTCGCCGCCGGGCTCATGCGCCATGCGCGCGACCAGCACGACGAGCCTCTGTTCCTGGTCAAGGGAGGAGTGGCGGTCGAGTTGCTACTCGGACTCCGGGACTCCGGGCGCGCGCGACGAAGGACCTCGACGCCACCGCACGCCTGGCTGGCGAAGAGATCGGCCCTCGACTACGTGCAGCACTGGCTCACGGCTGGGAGGGATTCGCCTTCAGGCTGACCAGCCTCGAGCAGGTTCGCGACACTGCAACGCTCCGCGGCGATGTCAAGATCAGCTACCAGGGGCGACCCATGGAGCACCGTCCAGTTTGAGGTCTCGCCCGCCGAAGGAACCTCCGGCCATCACATCCACTGGACGGCCAGACGGCTACCAATCGCTCGCGCAGCAACTCGGCTTCGCGCCAGCAGATGTCCACCAAGCCGCAGCCGACGTTCAAGAGATCATCGCGCGCTTCGATGCCTCATACCCAACCGCTTGAGTGGGACGCCCGACCGAGGTCCCGAGCTCAAACACGAACCCAGCCCCTGTTAGTAGCGGCAGAGGACAGAATCAAGGAGTCCGCCGCCGCGCCAAATCGCTGGATGATCGCCTGAGTAATCCGGCTCCCTGCGTGCTCAACTGAATCCACTAGCCTTCATACCTCGCGTTGGAAGGGTGGCAGAGCGGTTGAATGCAGCGGTCTTGAAAACCGCCAGGCGGGCGAACCCCGTCTCGGGGGTTCGAATCCCCCCCCTTCCGCTTGGGCATTGGGGACCTGGGACTTTCCTTGAGCGCACTACAGACCCTCACCTACCACACCACCGAGCGCATAGCCCGCATCACGCTCGACCGCCCCGAGCGCGGCAACGGGATCACGCGCATGCTCGCCACCGAGCTCGAGCGGTGCGTCGAGCAAGCCGACCTCGATCCCGCGGTCCACGCGATCCTGCTGTGCGGCAACGGCAAGGGCTTCTGCGGCGGGTATGACCTCGTGGAGAGCGCCGAGGGCCAGGGCCGCCCCGGCGATGAGCACCGGGCCTCCCCGCCCGGCTCACCGGCTGAGCCCCACGACCCCCAGGCGCCGCCTGGCTCCCCACTCGATCCAGCCGTGATGGCCGCTAACCACGACCCCTCGGGCACATGGGACCCGATGGTGGACTACGCGATGATGAGCCGCAACGTGCGCGCCTTCATGTCGCTGTTTCACTGCGGCAAGCCCGTCGTGTGCAGGGTGCACGGCTTCTGCGTCGCCGGTGGCACCGACATGGCGCTCTGCTCGGACCTGCTCACGATCGCCGCCGACGCGAAGATCGGCTATCCCCCCGCACGCGTGTGGGGCTCGCCGACGACCTCGATGTGGATGCACAGGCTCGGGCCCCAGCGCGCCAAGCGCCTGCTGTTCACCGGCGACTCGCTGTCAGGCGCCGAGGCGCTCGAGTGGGGGCTTGCGATCGAGGCGCCCGCACCCGAGCAGCTCAACGAGCGCACGGAGATCCTCTTGGAGCGGATCGCGCGCGTGCCCGTCAACCAGCTGCGCATGATGAAGCTGCTGGTCAACCAGTCGCTCTACGCTCAGGGCCTTCACTCGACGCAGGCGCTCGGCACGCTGCTCGACGGCGCCGCACGCCACACCGCCGAGGGCTACGCATTCCAGCAGCGCGCGATGCAGGCGGGCTTCCGCGAGGCGGTGCGCGACCGCGACGATCCGTTTGGCGACCGAGGCGCCTCGACGTTCAAGGGCTGACTAGCGCACGCGGTCACGACCACAGCCCTCAGGGGCAGGCAGTGTGGTGGGACAAGCGCGGGGTGAGGGACCATGTCCTTCTCTTCGCCACACCCCTAGATTCCGATTCTTAGAATTGGTCGCCCCAACGAGTTACACAGAGGTTGTGGCATTCTGCGCTAAGCTTCCGGGTCGGGGAGGCGAAACCATCAGTGGCGACTGAGGGACCGCAGCAGACATGAACGTGAGCAGCGTGTGGCTGGCCGTGTGATATCGAATAGAGCAGCGCCGACGCTATCCAGCGTCATGTTCGGGCGCATACCCTCACTCGTGGAGTCGCTCTAGTGGACCAAACCGCGCGCGGAGTGCTCGACATCGCTCGCAGCGTGCTGTCCGAGCTCGACGTCGACGTGGTGCTCAACCGCGTGCTCGAGTGCGCCCGCGAGCTGACCGGCGCCCGCTACGCGGCGCTCGGCGTTCTCAGCAACTCGCGAACCGAGTTGGAGCGCTTCCTCACGGTCGGCATCGACGAGGCCGAACGCGAGGCGATCGGGACCCTCCCGCGCGGGCGCGGCGTCCTGGGCGAGCTGATCCAGCATCCGACGGTGCTGCGACTGGCCGACATCAGCGAACACCCACGCTCCTACGGCTTCCCGCATGGCCACCCGCCGATGCAGAGCTTCCTTGGGGTGCCGATCCTGATCGAGGGCACCCCGTTCGGAAACCTCTACCTGACCGAGAAGCAGCACGGCGAGCAGTTCAGCGACGCCGACGAGGAGGCCGTGACGATGCTCTCCGAGCTCGCCGGCTTCGCGATCGACCACGCGCGCCGCTATACCGGCGCCAGAGAGCACCGCGACGAGCTACAGCGTACCGTCGCCGCACTCAACGCCACCACCCAGATAGCACGCGCCGTGGGGGCGGAGACCGACCTCGACGTGATCCTCGAGCTGGTCGCCAAGCGGGGGCGTGCGCTCATCGACGCGCGCCTGCTCGTGATCGAGCTCGTGCAGCGCGGTCGGCTCGTGGTGTCGGCCGGGGCCGGTGAGCTCCCCGCCGCGCTACTGGGCAAGCACATGCCGCTCGGGGACTCGGGCGCGAGCGCCGCGCTGCGTACACGACGTGCCCAACGCTTGCAGGAACCGCTCACCCGCGCCCGCTTTGACGAACACGGCCTCGGCACCCTCGGCGTCGAGGCGCAGGCCGGCCTGATCGTGCCGCTCGTCTTTCAAAACCACTCATACGGCGTGCTCGTCGCTATCGATCGCCTCGACAACGGACCCGAGTTCACGACCGACGACGAGCGTCTGCTGGAGGCGTTCGCGGCGAGCGCCGCCACCGCGGTGGCCACCGCTCAGTCCGTTGCCTCCGAGCGCCAGCGACAGCGCCTCGCCGCCGCCGAGGCCGAACGCCAGCGCTGGGCGCGCGAGCTCCACGACGACACCCTCCAAAGCCTCTCAGCGCTGCGCGTCGGCCTCTCCACCGCCAAGCGCTCGGGCAAGCCCGAGACGCTCGAGCAGGCTGTCACCAGCGCGATCGACCATCTCGAGGAAGGGATCACGAATCTGCGCGCGCTGATCACCGACCTGCGCCCCGCCTCGCTCGACGAACTCGGAGCCACCGCGGCGATCCAGGCGCTCTGCGAACGCGCCGAGCGTCAGGGCATCGATGTCGACGTGAGCATCGACCTGGCCGGCGAGCAGGGCCATGAGCGCAAGCGCTACCCGACGGAGGTCGAGACGGCGATGTACCGGATCGTGCAGGAGGCGCTCACCAACGCCGCCAAGCACGGTAGCGCCAAGAGGGCCGTCGTGGAGGTTCACGAGGACGAGACGGACGTTTGGGTGAACGTGCGCGACGACGGCAGCGGCTTCGACCCCTCCGAGCACACCGACGGCTTCGGCTTGCTGGGAATGTACGAGCGCGTTCAGTTGCTCGACGGGAGCTTGCGGGTCAAGTCCTCGCCCGGCAAGGGAACCACCGTCGAGGCAAGCTTCCCGATTAAGCGCATGTCGAGAGCGGACGGCGCTCGCCCGGCCGCGGCCGGTCCGCGATAGCCCGCAGCGCCTCGAGCCTCGAAGGCGCCTCAGCCGAAGAAGACTTGGGCGGTCTCGAACAGGCGCGGGTCGAGCAGCTTCGGCTCGGCCAGCGCCTCGCCCAAGCCGACCTCGACGATGTCGGGTCCACGCAATGCCACCATCTGCCCGAAGCGCCCCGCGGCCGCGGCGTCCATCGCCGCCACGCCGAAGCGCGTGGCGAGTACGCGGTCATACGCCGTCGGCGTCCCCCCGCGCTGCACATGCCCAAGGATCGTGGCGCGCGTCTCATACCCGGTCAGCGCCTCGAGCTCGTGGGCCAGCTCGACGCCGATGCCCCCGAGGCGCACGTGCCCGAACTCGTCGGTGGCGTGCTCGTCGGCGAGCGTCATCGCACCGCCCTCGCGCGGGGTGGCCCCCTCGGATACGACCACTATCGAGAAGGTGATCCCGGCGCCATGGCGACGGCGCAGTCGCGCGCACAGCTCCTCGATGTCGAACGGGCGCTCGGGCACGAGGATCGCATCCGCCCCGCCGGCAATCCCGGCATAAGTTGCGATCCAGCCGGCGTGACGGCCCATCACCTCGACGACCATCACGCGGTTGTGGGACTCGGCGGTCGTGTGCAGGCGGTCGATCGCGTCGGTGGCGATCTGTACCGCGGTATGGAATCCGACCGTGACGTCGGTGCCCCCGATGTCGTTGTCGATCGTCTTCGGCACCCCCACCACCGGCAGACCCTCCTGCGCAAGACGCAGTGCCACCCCGAGCGTGTCCTCGCCGCCTATGGGTATCAGAGCATCCAGTCCCTCTCCCTGGAACGTGTCGTTAATCCTTTCCATCCCCCCCGCTCGCCCGTCGAGCGGGTTGGTGCGCGAAGTGCCGAGGATCGTGCCCCCACGCGGCAATATCCCGGCGGTGCTCTCACGCGTGAGCTCCACCACGTCGTGCTCGAGCACGCCCGCCCACCCGTAGCGAAAGCCGACGAAGCCGTTTGCCCCCTCGCCCTGACCGCGGCGCACGATCGCGCGGATCACCGCGTTCAGGCCCGGGCAGTCGCCGCCGCCCGTGAGTATTCCTACGCGCACCGCGCCTCGTACTGCTCCAAGTGGGGCGCCAGGTACTTCGCGACGATCTTCCGCGAAGGAGACCACAGTGGGTCCGCCGAGACCTCCGAGCTGAAGCCCTCGCCACCGCTGATTCGCGCGCGCATGTATTGAGGGGAGCCGCCGGTGAGCAGCATCCCGTAGATCGTCGGGTGAAGCGGTTGCGGCTCGACCGGCGCGCCGGCGAGCGCCGCGATCGCCTCAGCGGCGGCGTCCGCCTGCTGGGCGGAGATGCCCCCATGCTTGATCGCGAAGTCGGTTGCGTCCCCGGCGGCGTAGACTCGCTCCACGCCACGCACACGCGCGTGCATGTCGATGGGGATGAAGCCGTGCTCGGCCGCCGGCAGCCCGCGCACCGCCGGCCCGTACAGCTCGGGCAGCGCGACCACGCGATCGACTTCCAGGCTCCGGTCGCCGGGGTTCACGACGACCGTGTCCCACCGTGGAACCTCGGCGTACGCCGAGGCGATGACCTCGATCTGCGCCTCACGCAACAGTCTGGACACGGCGTCGCTCGCACCCGAGCCGAAGATCGCAAGCGGCGCGTCCTCGGGGGTGACGATCGCGATCGACAGTGTCGCCTCTGTTTCCAGCGCCCGTGCGGCCGTCATCAATGCCAGCTCGTACACAGGCAGCTGCCACGCCATCCTGCCCGGAATGACGAATGCGAGCCGTGTCACATAGCCGCCTTCGATGTCCTGCAGCAGCCCGTGCAAGATGTCGTCGAGATGTCTGTCGTCGATCGTGTACGCGTGTGTGTAGCGCGCGTGTACGCGTGCGCCGACCGCCAATATCAGCGCGTCGTATGGGAGCGGCTCGCCGCCGTCGGTGTAGGCGACGCTCGCGGCGGCGTCAACCCACGCGAAGCTCTCCTCACGAAGGTCCACGTCGATGCCCTCGACCAGCTTCCCAAGCGGATAGCGCTTGGCGTTGCCGTATGCGAACGGCTCGCGCACCTTCATCGGGCGGTACACGAACTCAGGGTCGGGCGCGAGCATTTCGATCGACACACGACCTCCGGCCAAGTCGCGCAACGCGAGCACCGCCTCCATGCCGGCCACGCCGCCTCCGGCGATCACGACCTTGAAGGGAGGGTCGGTCGACATGGGGCCAGCTTATGGAAGTGAGATGCATGTGGCAGCCGAGTAAGTCCGCCGCCGTGTTGCAGATAACTACGGAGTCGGGATCGGAAGCGAGCTTGGCGACACGGATCGGGGCTTTCCGCGCAACGGCGAGTGGTTAATACGGACGCGCTCAGGTGCGCTCGAACATAGGTTTTTCCGCGACCCGACAGGGACCGGTAGTCTTCACGTGCACCATGGCTGGACGATCTCGCATATATGGGCGCCCCGGACAAGCAGGAGGCAACAAACCATGAACCCGATGGGGGCAGTATTCAACCTGAACAATCCGGCGCACGTCGTGCACTGGCACTTCTTTCAGATGTCTGTGTCGAACATCCTCGTGATCTGCCTGATGCTCCTCGTGTTCGTGCTGGCCATCCTGCTCCCCTTCCCCGGCGCAACCCGCAGGCAGGCCGCTCGCGCTCAGGGAGGCGGCGCATGAGCGTCGGGGCGCAACCGGGCAAGCGCTCATGGACGGTACGCACCCGCGAAGCCGGCGTCGGCGCGCTGCCGCCCGAGAAGCTCTTGCCCGACGGGCAGCCGACGTACGTCGACTCGTGGATCTACGTGTTCGGCGTGGCCACGCTCGCCGCGCTGATGGTGATCGTCGGCTCCGGAACGATCCTCAGCCTCAAGGGCCCCGCCTGGTGGCACGACACCGGGATCGGCCACTTCTTCAACTCGATCCACCTGTGGGCGGTCGAGCTGTTCTTCTTCACGATGGTGGTTCACCTGTGGGGCAAGTACTGGATGGCCGCCTGGCGCGGCGGGCGGGCCCGCGTGTGGATGACGGGCGCGGTGAGCTTCCTGATCGCGATTCCCGCGGCACTCACCGGCTACGTCTCACAGCAGAACTTCGACGCGCAGTGGATCTCCACTCAGGCGAAGGACGCGATGAACGCGATCGGCGCGGGCGCCTTCTTCAACGTGACCAACTTCGGCCAGATGTATAGCTGGCATGTGCTGCTGTTCCCGATCGCGGTCGTGGGGCTGGTGGCGGCCCACGTCCTGCTCGTGCGCCGCCACGGGGTCGTGCCACCGCTCGATCTCTCGCGGAGCGCGACGGCCTCGGAGGTGTCCGCCGCATCGCCGCCCGGTGCGACCTCCGCCGATGGCCCCGAGTCCGCCGGCGCTCCGTTGAGCCGCCCGGGAGCTTCGTCATGAGCCGGTACAGGGATCTAACGCCGGAGTGGAAAGGCCCCTACGCGCCTTATGACCTCGTCAAGGAGCTGTTCATAGCGATCGGCGTGGTCACGCTGCTCGCGGTGGTGCTCACGATCCTGTTCTCCTCGCCGGACGACAAGCCGAGCACGATCGCGCAGTGGTCGCGCCAGACGCCTGTCGACTTCGCCACAACCGCCGTCAGCGAGCTGGGCGGGTCGAGCGGCACCGCCACCTACGGGCCTCCCTACAACCATGCGGCCGAAGGCCAGCACGCGGCGTTCCTATACCCGCAGAAGTGGCTCGGCGTCAGCCACCCGATCGACACCGCACAGGCATATGTGCTCGAACCGCTCAACACAATCCAAAACGACCCCGCGCTGCAGAGCGCGATCGCCACGTACAATGCCGCGCCCGCCAAGCAGCAGCTCGCGTGGAGCGAAGCGTATGCGAAGGCACTGGAAAAGGCGACTGTCAACCCAAACGGGACCCTGAAGGTCGTGGCAGGCACGTACGGTCCGGTGCCGAGGATGATGGACTCGCTGCTCGGCCTCGCTCAGACCGGTGGCCTCGAAGGCAATCTACTCAGGAGCAGTCAGTTCTTCCAGACCGACTACACCAAGCCGCTGCTGCTGATGGCCGACGGCAAAGTGCTCGAAGAACGCGCCGAAGGACAGCACCTGCTCGGCGACCAGTGGGGCATGATGAACGAGACCGGTTCATATCCTGGTCAGTCGTGGCTATGGCTGTACACGTTCTGGTATCAGATCGAACCGTTCTCAGGCTCTGAAAACGCGGACATCCTGGTGGTACTCGTGATGACCGTCCTGAGCCTCGCGTTCATCCTGATCCCGTTCATCCCCGGGGTGCGCAGCATTCCTCGCTGGATCCCCATCCACAAGCTGATCTGGCGCGAGCACTACCGGGCGCAACGGACGTAGGGGCCTCAGCGCGAAGCATCAGTGCTTTGCCACACGTCCACAGGGGAATTTGTCCGCTGGGAAAGGTCGGGTGCCAGCACTAGCGTCATATCATGCTTCCATTGCTCCGCCTCGCGTCCGTGCCCGACCCGAAGCCGGGCGCCGAGACAGGTGGCCCGATCAGGATCGTGTTGGCCGACGATCATGCCGCGATGCGCGAGAGCCTGCGCGTGCTGCTCGACGGAGAGACCGACATCGACGTGATCTGCGAGACCGACAGCTTGCAGTCGGTGATGGACCATGTGCGCGCCCGGCGACCGGACGTGCTCGTGCTCGACCTGGGCATGCCCGACAGGGGCTCCGGGGTGCAGGCGCTCGGCCGTCTGCACCGCGAGGCACGCGACACGCGCATCGTGGTGCTCACGATGAACGACGATCCCGCGTTTGCCAAGCGCGCGCTCGACAACGGCGCCGTGGGCCTCGTGCTGAAGGAGATGGCCGACTCGGATCTGCCGGCGGCCGTGCGCGCCGCATCGCGCGGCAGGCGCTACGTGAGCCCGTCGATCGTGACCAAGCTGAGCGACAAGCCCTCCGGCGAGAAGGACAAGCTGACCCCGCGCGAGCGCGAGGTGTTGCGCCTGATCGCTCTCGGCCACACGAGCGTTGAGATCGCCCAACAGCTCGGGCTCTCACCCCGTACGATCGAGACTCATCGCGCCCGCATCCACCGCAAGCTCGGGCTAGATACGCGCGCGGAACTCGTGCACTACGCGCTGCGACACGAAATGCTGCGGCTATGAGCAACTCGGAGACGGGGGTCAGGATCGACGCTGAGCATCCGCGGACATGTGACGATCCTCTGCAACCGCCGCGCCGCCACGAGGCGCCGGCGACTGGAGCGATGGAGCTCTTTGTGTGCGATGACTGTGGCGATGTGATCGGGATCTACGAGCCACTTGTCGCCCGCGACAATGGGGGTACGCGCACGACTTCGCGCGCGGCTGAGCCCGACCTCGAAGCAGCGGCTGCCGCCTACTACCACCGCGAGTGCTACACCGCCCTCACACTCCCGAGATCAGCCGGGCTGCCCGCTTGAGGCGGGGCCCCATGCTCTTGACGAGCCGGTCGACCGTGTAGGCGCCCGAGGGGACGGTGACATCGATCGCGAGCGGGTGCTCGCTGCGAGGACGCGGCACGAGCACCGCAATCGAGCGCGCGCCGCGAGCATGCTCTTCGTCGCTGACCACGACGCCGCGAGGGCTGATCCGGTCGAGCTCAGCCGCGAGCTGCTTCTTCCCCGTGATCGTGCCCGGGCCGTGCCGCACCAACTCGATCCTCGCGAGCAGCTCGCGGCGCTCGGCGTCGGACAGGCTCGCCAACAGGACCTTGCCGAGCGCGGTGCAGTGCACGGGAATGTGCGCCCCGACTCCCAGGTCTCCGTCGACCGCGTACTGGCCACGGCGGTGCCCCAGCAGTCGGTACACGTAGATGACGCGCGCGCCCTCCAGCACGCCCATGCTGACCGTGTGACCTGTCTCCTCGCGCAGCTCCTCGAGCACGGCTCGCGCGGGGATCAGCCGACGAATCGTCCCGATCGCCGATGCCCCGGGGCCGGCAGCGTGCCGCGCCAAGCGATACCGGCGCTTGGGGTCCTGCTCCAGAAAGCCGAGCGCGACGAGCGTCATCGCATAGCGATGAGTGGTCGAGCGGCTGATCCCCACGATGTCAGCCATCTCGGCGATCCCGAGCGCTTGACGCTCGCCCGAGAATGACTCCAAGATCGCAATCCCATATTCGAGCGAGCGCGACAAGCGCGGATCGGGGGCCGGTTTGATTCGCGGTCCAGGGGGGGTCGTCGAGGGGGCCTCCGGAGTCTCCTCCTCGGTGTCGCCCGTCGTGGTGCCCTCCTGCTGCTCGTCGTCCTCGTGCATCGCGATCTCACCTCGTCCCAAGCCGCATGTCCATGTGTTCTCGGTACCCCGCGGCGGCACGCTCAGACAGAGCAGCCGGCCACGTATCCCAGAATACAGTCGTCTGTTGGTGAAAACGCTACATCATCGTGCGGTTGGAACTCCTCGCGAGTCAAACCGCACCGCCTGCATAGGGCCTCAGGAGGCCGCGACGACGCGCGCGACGATCGCGGCGACCAGCTCCGCGAATGTCATCCCGGCGGCCTCGGCCGCCGCGGTGGTGATCCCTGTCTCGGTGAGCCCGGGGATCGTGTTGATCTCGAGCACCTGAGGCTGCTCGCGCTCGTCGAGGATCAAGTCGACGCGCGCGAAGTCGCGACAGCCCATCAGCGTGTAGCTCTCGAGCGCCACCCGTTCCACCCGCATGCGCACCTCCTCGGAGAGCTCGGCGGGCACCTCCATGCGCAACTGGCCGATCGTGTAGTGGGCTTCGTAGCTGTAGAAGCTCTCGGGCGTGAACAACTCTACGATCGGCAGCGCGCGCGGGCTCCGCGCAGGGCCGGCGGTGTCCACTATCGTGACGGCCAGCTCGCGCCCGACGATGCGCTCCTCGACCAGCACGCGGTCGCCATAGCCAAACGCGCCGAGGATCGCGCTCGGGAGCTGAGCGGCGGTCGCGACGAACTTGATCCCGATCGCCGAGCCCTGCGCGACCGGCTTGACCACGGCCGGGAGCTTGAGCTCCTCGAGTAGCCTCGGAAATGTACGCGCGCCGCCGAGCTCGCGAAAGGCGGTCTCGTTGAAGCTGTGGAAGGCGGGCGTGGGGACGCCGTGCAAGCGGAGCATCCGCTTGAACAGCATCTTGTCCATGCACAGGGCGCTCGCGAGTGGATCGGAGCCCGTGTACCGCACCCCGAGCGTCTCGAGCAGGTCTTGCAGGGTGCCGTCCTCGCCACCGCGTCCGTGCATCGCGACGAACACGAAGCGGGGCTGCTCGGCGATGACGCGGTCGACGAAGTCGCCATCGACATCCAGCGCGTGGACGGTGTAGCCGAGCGAGCGCAGGGCCCGCTCGACGCGATGGCCGGAGCGCAGCGAGATCTCGCGCTCGAGCGAGCGCCCGCCCATGGCGACGATTGCCGGCCCGTTGCTCATATTGCCGGCCCGTTGCTCATGCTCGCTCTTGGGCCTGTCCCACGCGCGCGTGGGGGGCACTCGAATCGGCGCGACAACCGCCTCGCATCCCCCGGCTCACGCCTTGTCCCCCGTCTTCGGGCCGGAGGCGCGCTCGGCAAGCAGGTTGGTGGCGAACACGGTCGTCGTGCGCAGCTTCTCCCGGTGCTCGTCAAGGGCAAGGTCGATCAGATCGTCCATCAGCCGTGCAAACGGCACGCCGGCGGGCTCCCACAGATAAAACGAGAACGAGCCGGGGATCGTGTTGAGCTCGTTGATGTAGACCCGCTCGGAGGAATCGATCAGGAAGTCCACGCGAGTCACGCCTGCGCACCCGAAGGCTGTGAAGGCCCGCTTGGCCAGATCCCGCACCTGCGCGGTCAGCCCATCGGAGATCGGGGCCGGAATCAGGCGCTGGGCGCCCTTCATGCCCGAGCTCTTGGCGCCACCCATGTACTTGTCCTCGAAGGAGAGAAAGCTCTCGGCCGCGACAGGCTGCTCGCAGACCGACGCGCGCGGCTCGACGCCGGGACGGCCGATGACGGCGCAGTTGACCTCGATGCCACCCTCCACGGAGGGTTCGACGATGCAGGCGCGGTCGAGCTCAAAACACAGCTCGAGCGCGTCGAGCAACTCTGCGTCGCTCGAGCAGCGGCTCACCCCGACGCTCGAGCCGAGCGAGGCGGGCTTGACGTACATCGGAAAATCGAATGCCCCACGCGCACGCGTGGGACAAGCGCTTTTGTCCATATCCCACTCCTCGCGGCGCAGCGCGAGATGCCCGAGCGAAGGCAGGGTCGCCTGCGCGAGCACAGCCTTCGTCATGACCTTGTCCATCGCCGCGGCGGCCGCCCCGACGGGCGGCCCCACGTACGGGAGGCGAGCAAGCTCCAGGGCGCCCTGCAAACAGCCGTCCTCTCCCTGGGTGCCATGTGTGGCCAGAACGACCACATCCAGCTCGATTGATTGGTTGCCCCGCCCACCCGAGCGGCGCGAGCCTGTCCCCCGCCATGGGGGGCGCAGCAACGACCCCCCCGTCGCGGCCCGCAGCAAGCGGCCGCGATGCAGATCGAGGTGAATCTCCTCGGCGTCGGGATCGCCGCCGCCTGCCTGCTTGTGCCCTTCAGGGTGCCCCCCGCGACCGGGGGTCCCCCGCGATGGGGGGTCTCGCTGGTAGACCGACAGTTCGCGCAACGCCTCCCCGGTGTACCAGCGCCCGCTGCGGGCGATATAGATGGGCACGGGCGAGTGGCGCTCCTCGAGCACGCTCAGGGCCTGGAGGCCCGTGACGATGGAGACGTCGTGCTCCACCGAGCGCCCGCCAAAGGCGACGCCCACTCTCAATCCGCTTGGAGGCATACGGGTCGTAGCTTATGCGGCGTAGGTGTCGGGGAGGTCGTTCTCGAACAGGACGACATCGCCGGCGCGCGTGAGGCGGCCGAGCAGGGCGGTGGCCTCGACGATGTCGCGCACCACGTGGATGCTCGTGGCGTGGAGACCGGCGGCGATCAGGCCTTCGCCAATCGGGACGGTGCGGGCCGGCCCGACCAGGATCGCGAGATCGCAGACCGTGCCCGCCTGCTCGCCGAAGCGGCGGTTGAAGTGCTCCTCGGAGTCCCCGAGCTCCACCATCCCCGGGGTCACGAGCAGACGGCGAGTGGCGGGGTGCTCGCGCAGGACCTCCAGGGCCGCGGCGGCGCCCTCTGGATTCGAGTTGTAGGCATCGTCGATCACCACGATCCCCGCACGGCGGTTGTGGATCGGATGCAGACGGTGCGCCGGGGCCCGTACACGCGCAAGTCCCTCGACGATGCGCGCCGAGGGGATGTCGAGCACACGCCCCACCGCGGCGGCGGCGAGCAGGTTGGAGACGTTGTGACGCCCGAGCAGGCCGGCCGAGACGGCGATCGGCGGGCTGTCGGGGCCGTCGAGGTGGAGGTTGAATGCGGTGCGACCGTCAGCGAGTCGTATGTCCCGCGCGAGGACCTGCGCGTGTGCCGCTTTTTCTTTGGATAGGAGGGGCGTTCTTGGCGGCGCCAGGGCGCTATGTGGCGCCGCTGCGTCCACGGCCGGGGAATATGGATCGTCGATACCGAACAGCGTGACCGGAACGTCGGCGCGGGCAGCGAGCTCGAGGCAGCGCGGGTCGTTGGCGTTCGTGACGAAGTGTCCCTCAGGGGGCAGCGCATCCAGCAGCTCGCCCTTGGCGGCAACGATCTGCTCGATCGATCCGAGCCGCTCGAGGTGCATCGGGCCAATCGCCGTGATCACCCCGACGGTCGGATGCACGAGGTCGCACAGCTCGGCGATGTCCCCGCGACGGAACATCCCCATCTCCACCACAAACGCGCGGTGGGACGCGCGCAGGTGCTCGTTGATCGTGCGGATCACCCCGAGAAAGCTGTTGTAGCTCTCCGGCGTGACGAGCGTGGGACGGTCGGCCTCGAGCACTGCCCCGACGCAGAACTTGGTGGTGGTCTTGCCGTAGCTGCCCGTGATCCCCACCACCAAGGGCTCCCACTCACGCAGCGAGCGCCGCGCGCGCTGGACATAGCGCCCGTCGATCCTGCCCTGGACTGGGCGCAAGGCGAGGTTTGCGCCAAGCAGCGTCCACGGAGCCCCGCCGAGCAAGAGCAGGCCAGACGCCAGCAGGATCGCCAGCGCGGTCGTGGTCGTCTCGCCGCCCACGCTCACCGCGAGGGCCGCGATCGCGAGCAGCACAGAAGGCGCGAGCGCGACCATGAGGAGACGCTTCGCCCGGCCGGTGAGCACGAGCGGCTTGAGCGCCTCGCGCCGCCAGTCGGCCACACCGAGAGCCGCGACCGGGATGACCAGCAGCAGCAGCGCCCCACACAGCCAGCCGGAGCCCAACGAGGAGGCCGCCAGCGCCCCGGCGAACAGCAGCGCGACGATCGCGAGCTCGCGGGGAGCGAATAGCTCGCCGCGTCGGCGCAACCACAGCATCAGCCGGGCGGGCTCGTAGTGCTCGAGTTGGAGGAGGTGAAGCAGGCGGTGCTGACGACCGGCGAGGCGGACCGCGAGCGCAAGCAAGGCCAGAACCGTCGCGACGCCCTCGAACGCGCTCACGACGAGTTCTCCCCGGACTCGCTGGGCGCGTCTTCCCGCGAAAGGCTCGCCCCACGCGCGCGTTGGGACAGCTCTGAAGCATGGCTCCCACCTGTGGCTGGGGGTGCGATGAAGTGCGACACAATCCGCGCGAAGCGTGCGGGCTGGTCGAGATAGGAGTAGTGGCCCGCGCCCTCGAGCACGACGAGACCAGCGTCGGGAATCAAGCGCTCCATCTCGCGCGCGGCCGAGAGCGGTGTGTCCGAGTCCTCCGAGCCCCACACGAGCAGCGTGGGAATCGCGATCCCCGACATGTATGGGCGCAGGTCGGCGTTTACGAGCCGCACGAGCGTCGGCCGCATGGCCCCGGCCGCGAGATAGTCAGCCGAGCCGGCGCGACCCACCAGCAGCGAGCGCAAGCGCTCCCCGGGCGCGCCGAGAAAGCGTGCCGCATGCTTGCCCACCTTCGCCATCCCGACGCGGCGATACCAGCGCAAGGTGCGTCTCGGGCGGATGCCGGCGGAGTCGACCAAGACGAGCCGCGACGCGCGAGTCGGTTCGCTGGAGGCCATCCGGATCGCGATGCGCCCGCCGTTGGAGTGCCCCACGATCGCCGGCGCCTCGATCTGGAGCGCGTCCATGAAGGCGACCGCGTGCGCCTGGTAGTCCTCAACCCCCCACGGCCCGGTGGGCATGTCGCTCTCGCCAAAGCCGGGCAGGTCGAGCGCGTATACGGTGGCCACGGAAGCGAGGCCCGTCACGATCGGGTAGACGGCCTCGATCGAGGCGCCCCAACCGTGAAGCACGAGCACGGGCGGCCCCGATCCGCGCACCAGATAACGGGTTCGTAGGCCGAGAACATCGAGGAACTCGGCGTCGAGGGCGACGGACACGGACTAACGGTATTGGCTTGCCGAATTCGCGGGGCTATGCTTGTAGCCGGGAACGTGAGGAACACGAGCGAAGAGGGAGACGACGATGCGAGCGAGGGGCACAAGTCGAAGTGCATTGACGGTCTGTTGCGTGGCATGGATGGCGCTTGCGTTTACGGCGACGACATCGGCCGCGCCGGCGGTGACCGTCAGGGCGAAGATCGTGCCGATCCCGATCAACCCAGGCTCGCCTCACAGCCCGACCTATCCGGGAACGGGCAACATCCTCGGCGCCGGGGCCGGACTGGAAGCCGAACTGAAAATCAGCGGCACCGAATACGGCGGTTTTCCCTCGCCGGTGACGAAGGTCGTGGCTGAGCTTCCCGCGGGCGTGAAGCTGCACACACAGGGCTTCGCCACATGCCCGATGGCGACCCTCGAAAGCCACGAAGTGCAGAAGTGTCCGAAGCGCTCGGTGGCCGGGCCCCCCGGCGAAGTGCTCGGAGTCGTGAGCTTCGGCGGAACGCGCGTGAACGAGAAAGCGACCGTCCAGGCGTTCTTCGCCCCGGGCGGAGGACTGGCGTTCTACACAGAAGGCAACTCACCCGCACAGCTTGAAGTCCTGGCCGTAGGCAGTCTCTCCACGGCCCCTCCCCCGTTCGGCCCCAAGCTCACGGTGCCCGTGCCGCTCGTGGAAACGGTCCCCGGAGCCCCATACGCATCGGTGTTCTCGATCAAGGGCAAGGTGGGTGCCGCCTACAAGAGCGGCAAAAAGCTGATCTCCTACGGCACCGTGCCAAAGAAATGCCCCAAAGGCGGCTTTACCGGCCGAGTCGAAGTGACGTTTCTGAGCGGCGAAACCGTCAGAGTCGACCCGACTGTGCCGTGCCCTAAGCACTAGCGAAGCCGCGGAGCTCACCCGGGCCGAAGTCGGCCGCGGGAGCCCATCCGGGCCGATGGCGGTTGCGAGCCCCCGTCCCGACAATCTCGACGAGGCGATCGCTGCGCGAAACTACTGACCGGGAATGCGGCGCCAACGCGATGACGGCGGTTCCCGCCTGCGTCAAGCTCTTGTCCAACAAACCGGCGCTCGGCGTCCGCTGGCCACTTGGCAAGGGGACGGATATCTAACTCGACCGATAGGACGGCCCGATGGTTCTTGCAGCAAGCAGCTACCCGTTCCTCGAAGTGTTCTGGACAATGTTGATCTTCTTTGCGTTTGTCGTGTGGCTGTGGATCCTGTTCACGGTGCTCGGGGACATCTTCCGCCGCCACGACACCTCCGGTTTCTCGAAGGTGCTGTGGATCGTCTTCATCGTCGTGCTGCCCTACCTTGGCGTGTTCGTGTACCTGATCGCCGAGCAAAAGGGGATGGCCGAACGAGCCCAGACGCGACAGAAGGCCATGCAGGCGCAGTTCGACGAGTATGTCCAATCAGTCGCTCCCTCAACCGATCCGACCGAGCAGATCAACAAAGCCAAGGGCCTGCTCGACAGCGGCTCGATCACACAGGCCGAGTTCGAGCGCCTTAAGCAGCGTGCGCTTAGCGCCACGTGAGCAGCCGCCGGTAGCGATGAGAGCAGCCATCGCTACCGGCAGTAGCTGAGCCCCGGCCGACTTGGGAGCGGGCAGCGATGAAAGGCGAGATGGTCAAGATCAACACCCATGACGGTGTGGCGGACGCCTACCTCTCGCGGCCCCCTGGCCAGGACGGGAGCCACCCGGGTGTGCTGTTCATCATGGACGCCTTCGGCTTGCGCCCCCGGATCGAGGAGATGGTCGACCGCATCGCGGCGCGGGGGTTCGTCGTACTCGCCCCGAACGTGCTCTATCGCGCCGGCCGGGCGTCGAACATGGAGATCCCCGATCTGGAGGACCCCGCACAGCGGGGTCCGTTCTTCGCGCGGCTGAGGCCTGCCATGGCGGAGTTGACGCCAGAGCGGATCGCCAGCGACGGGGCGGCGTACCTCGGCTACCTTGGCGAGCTCGCGAGCCCGCCGTTCGCCATCGCCGGCTATTGCATGGGTGGGCGCGTCGGCTGGCGGATCGCCGCCGCCTATCCGGAGCGTGTCGCGGCGCTCGCCGCCTTCCACACCGGGGGGCTGGTGAGCGACGACGAGGACAGTCCGCACCTGAGCGCGGGCGCGATCTCCGCCGAGCTCTACTTCGGCCACGCCGACAACGACCAGAGCATGACCCCGGAGCACGTAGCGACGCTCGAGCAAGCCCTCGAGGACGCCGGGGTGCGGTACCGCTCAGAGCTCTACGAGGGGGCCGCCCACGGTTACACGATGAGCGACACCGCCGCCTACGATGAGGCAGCCACGGAGCGGCACTTCACCGAGCTGTTCGCGCTACTGGATCGGACGATCGGCGGCTGAGGGCGGCCTCATCTCCATGCAAGCGGTAATTAGATCGGCGCCCGGCTACCGGGCCGCTTGCCATGCGCACGCGGTCGCGCGATCAAGTAGCAGTCGGCGCTCGCGCGCGTTGCCGGCGAGCAATGCGCGAGGCCTGGATCTCCAGGAATCTCAACCGGCGAGGGGGGTCAGTTTCTCACCGGCGCCGACACGGGGCTTGTCCCCTGGCGATCGTAGACTCGCGGCGCTGACCTCCGGGGTAAGGTGCGGGGATGGACCAGGATCGGGCGGCGGACTTTGTCAGGCGCTTCGCGGAGTTCTGGCAGGCACCTGTGGTCGAGCACCTCGACACGGTGCTGGCACCTGAGGCCCGCCTCTCCGCACCGATGGTTTCGACCACATACGGGCTGGAGGCGGGCAAGCGCACCTTCGCCGACCTCTTCGAGCTGATCCCCGACATGACCGCCGAGGTCCACCGCTGGGGCGCCACCTCCGATGGCGTTCTGATCGAGTTCACGGTTCGCGGTAGTGCAAGCGGAGCCCCCATCTCCTGGCAGTCGGTGGACCGCTTCGTTCTCAACGAGGACGGACTCGCCACCGAGCGGTTCACCTACTTCGATTCTTTGCCGCTGGTGCTGGCCCTGGTTCGACGTCCCCGAACATGGCCTGGGTTCACGCGCAGCCGCATCAAACAGATGCGCCACTAAGCGTGGGCAAGAAACGGCATCGAACACGCGTCCAGGGTTTGACCGGGCAGAGAGCAATGAAGAACGCGGGCCGGGGAGCGGGAGTATGAGCCCGCAGCGTCTAAGGGCAAACGAGTCGCAGATCGCGTCGCACCCGTGCCGGTGCGACGGTGCAACCCACGCCGGCCGTGCCAACATCGCGCACGCGCCATTGCCAGTGGACTCGCCGCAGGACCGCGAGTGCCGTGTCGCCGTGGTTCTTATTGCAGGGGACTAGGGTCGCGCGCGCCCACGGTCCCGCGGTGGAGATCACGATGTTGCGAACGTGGAAGCAGAGCCCGCGACGGACTCCCACGTTCGGCTTGTGGAGCGCAGCCGTGATCGCCGCGGACTCGCTCTTGGTGGGGGCGCGGTGCGCGCTTGCTGCGGCGGTGATGGCGAGCACGCCGAGCGCCGTGGCGATCACCGCGAGCAACCTTGGTCGGACTCTCGACATGACCTGCAACGTAATTTTCGCCGGGCAAGGCCTGCCTCTCGCTGACCCCGCTCACGCCGGACAGAACACCGGCCTCAGAAGGTCACTTTTTGCGCACGGAGTACGCTAGTCCGTCGCCCATCCAGGCGGGTGTGTACGGTTCGGGCCCTATGAGCGGCGGGACGCTCGCACGGAGCTACGGCAAGGTCTTCAACGAGGTCGCGGTCGAGTACGACCGCAATCGCCCGGCCTACCCCGATGCGCTCGTCGATCAAGCATGCGAGGTGGCAGGTATCGCCGATGGCGACCGGGTGCTCGAGATCGGGTGCGGGACCGGTCAGCTGACGCGCAGCCTCCTCGCGCGAGGGTTGCGCGTGACCGCACTCGAGCCGGGGGATCAACTGATCCGTGTCGCCGAGGAGAACCTGAAAGATGCGGGCGATGTGGAGCTCGTCCACGCGCGGCTCGAGGACATGCAGTTGCCCCGCGAGAGCTACGAGGCGGTGTTCTCGGCGTCCGCGATCCACTGGGTTGACCCCGATCTGAGCTGGCGGAAGATCGCCGACGCGCTCGCTCCCCACGGCACGCTCGCCCTAATCCAGTACCTCGGCCTCAAGGAGCAGCGCAGCGCCGACGATCAGGAGGCTCTACTGTCGGCCCTGCACAGGCACGCGTGGGAGATCGCTGCGACCTGGCCCACCTACCGCGATCTCGATTGCACGATTGCGGGCGTGCAGGAGCGCCGTCGGAACGTCGCGGACGCCTGGGGCTGGCTGGGAAGCTACGACATAGGACGTGACTACGCAGCCGATCTCTTCGAGGATCTACAGCTCGCAACCGTGCCAACCCTGATCGAGCACACCGCCGATGAGCTGGGCGCCCTGCTCGGCACGATGTCATTCTGGGCACGACTCTCACCCGAGAAGCGTGACGCCCTCGTGAACGAGAATCGCGCTCTCCACGAGCGCCTGGGGCGGCCGATCCGGGCGAGCACCCTCGCCGTACTTGTCACGGCGCGACGGCTCGGTCAGCCTATTCCTTCGGCGCCGTAGCGTAGAAGTGTTTCCGCTGTCCCCGCGCATCGCACGACCCGTAGCCCACCACGGAAGGAAGCGAGACCCATGAAGACAATGACATGTAGACAACTGGGTGGACCATGTGATCTCCCGCACCATGGAAACACCGCAGATGAGGTCATAAAGGCACAGGACAAGCATCTCAAGGATGTGGTTGCACAAGGCGATGCAACGCACGAAAGTGCTTTGAAGGAGATGAAGGGCAGGTGGAAGCATCCCATCTCAGGAATGGGGTGGTACAGGAAGGCCAAGCGCGATTTTGCTGCTCTCCCCGACGCCTGATGCCCGGCGCGGCGTCGTGCGCGACCCGTCAGCGGGCTGGCCCGACGCAGCGGTCGCTCATCTTGTCTGCTTCGGCAGCGGACGCGGGGCGGGGTTGTAGGCGCTTGCAGAGCCTGCGATGAGCCGTCTGATCGTGGCGCCTCCGTGGCCGTCTCCTCGCGCGTAGAGCACCTCGCCGTAGGCCAGGTGGTTGACGACTTCGAGGTGGTTGGTAGCCAGCGCCTCGATCGGATCGGGCGCCAGATAGGAGTCCAGGTGACGGCTGGCGAGCCCGAACACCTCGATCCGGCTTTGTCCGTCCCCATCACGGCGCGCCCACGCGAGCACTGCTCCGTGGAACCCGGCGAAGGACGGCGAGAGCTCCCGGACGGTTCCGCTGCCGCTGGAGACGCTATCCAGTACTAGCAGCGAGCGCGCACCTAGTCCGTCCAGGCGCAGCTCCGATCGTAGACCCGATCGGGTTCGGTACTCCCACACGAAAGCGACGCGGCCTTCGCGGAGTACGAGTGCCCGCGGTCCGAGCCGCGGGACCGTGCCGGCCGGGCCCCCCATCAGCCGCCGGGGGGCGGCGCGGCCGTTCAGCGAGCCCACATACACGGCGGGTCTCCCGTCGGGCGCCAGCCTGGCGAAGGCCAGTTCGCCGTTCCAGACACTCGGCAAGAAGCGCGATCCAGATCCGGGGATCGCGTGCTCGCCGGGCGAGCCGATGTCGTAGCGGTACAGACGACAGCCGCGACCGGTCGCGGGCAGCGGCAGCATGTCGCGAGGGTCGAGTCGCGGTTCGAGGCGGCAGCGCGAGTAGACGGCGATCAATCCCCCGCCCGCTCGGGGGCCGAGCTCCACGTCGAAGGGAACCTGGCGCGGGGCCACCGGCGCCGCGGCGGCTGTGCCGTCGGGACCGCGCAGCATCAGCTGGTAGTCGCGGCCAGCCGGGTCGTAGGCGCTCCACGCCAGCCAGTTTCCACGGACGTGGCCGGGGCTCTGCTTGACCGACATCTGGGGGCTCATGCTGATCGTCGTCGGCTGCGCGACACCCGCGACCTCTTGGTCGGGATCGATGTAGGCGATGTGTTCGGCCAGCACGACTTCGCATGGAGTGCTTCCCGGGTAGGCCGGGAAGTCGTAACTGGCCGAGCAGCGCGAGTAGATCGTCCCGGCGAAGCTCGTGGCGATGCTACTTGCGCCCGGCGGGGCGCCCGCCACCCCGGCCTGCGCACCGGGAACGGTGAGACTCCGCAGCTCGTGGACACTGCCCCCTTCTTCGATGCCCGCTTCGTAGTAGTAGACGGTTCCTCCGGCTAGCGTGGGCGAGAGCTCCTCGTAGCCCGAGATCTCACCGCTGGTACCGAGCGCGACCAGGATCTGGGTGCCCGAGAGATTGTCGACGCTCACCTGTGAGATCGCCACGCTGAAGGGCTCGAACGCCGTCGCGCCTCGGGCCTCCCAGCTGAACGCCAGCGCGGTGGCGCTCAGGTCGAGACCCGTCGGGCCGCTGCCGGATTCGTTGTTTTCGAAGCCGCCCGGCTGGCGTCGGGGCTTCCCGCCCGCGAGGCTCTGCACGTAGATCCGTGCTCGGTTGCCGGCGCCGACCCGGCGCCGATCTCCGATGCGCGCGAAGGCGACGCGCCCCGCCGCCATCGAAGGGTCGAACTGCGAAAAGCCGCTGGCGTTGGCCACGGTGATCGGGCGTTCGGTGCCGGTGGCGAAATCGTAGTAGTAGAGGCGGCAGCCGTGGGGCAGTTCGGTTCCCCCCATCGCCGCCGAGCAGCGCGAGTAGCTGGCGACGAGCCCTCCATGACCGTCGTCACCGAGATCCACATCAAACGGCGTCGAACGCCCCGCGATCGGCAAGACCTGCGTCACTCCCTCGCGGCGCACCACCAGCCGCCAGGTGCTTGTGGCGGGTTCGAACACGCTCCACGCGAACGCCTGGCCGGCAGCACTAACCCTGGGCGCCTGCGGCAGACCGCTCGCCAGCGTCACGTCCGCCACCGAGGAGCCGCAGTTGAGCAGCGCCATCGCCAACGCCGCCGTTGCCGTCACCGCGACACGCCCACCGACAGCTCGGCCGATCCAAGAGTGATGACGATTGCCGGACATCGATCAGAGAGCGTTGGTGCCTTCCAACTTCGCGGAGGGCGTTGGCCAAGGCGCGAGTACCGCGAGAACGATGACTGCGAGCAGTGCGGCGGACACAGCATCAAGAGTTCCACCACCGGCAGCCGAACACATCCGTAAGTAGACGCTCTCTATCGCATGGCGAAATACGCCCGCACCCTGGCCCGGCCACGGCGGCGACGGATCATCCGTCGCAACTACCGCAAGCGATCCGTGCGAACCAGTAACACAACCAAAGTAGTAAACAACGATTTAGTTGTGGTATGGTGGTGTTATGCCGATGACCACCGTTCCCCATCCATTGCCGGCGCCGCTCGTGGAGTTGATCGCCGAGCGCTTCCGTGTCCTTGCCGAGCCGATGCGTATCCGCTTGCTGGATGCGTTGAGGGAGGCGCCGGCGACCGTTCAAGAGCTCCAGGACGCAACGGGTGCCTCGCAGCAGAACGTCTCCAAGCACCTCGGCCTACTGCTGCGCAACGGGCTTGTGAGCCGCAGCAAGCAGGGGAACTTCTCCGTGTACTCGATCGCCGATGAGGGCGTCTTCGAGCTGTGCGAGCAGGTCTGTGGTGACCTGCGCCGCCAGCTGGACGAGCTCGACGAGCTGGTGCCGGGGGCACTGGAGCGATGAGCAGCGCGGCTTGCTCTCAAGGTGGCGACGACGCCCGCCAGGAAGCTGGGCGTTGGCCGCTTGAGCGTGTGCTGTTCGCTCTAGCGGGGACCATGACCCTGCTCAGCGCCGCGCTCGCCGCGCTCGTCTCGCCGTGGTTTCTCCTGTTGACCGCATTCGTGGGCGCCAACCAGTGGCTTTACGTGCTATTCGGCGCTTGCCCAGCCTCACTCGTGCTGCGCCGCGTGTTCTCGCTGCGTTCGGTGGTCTACCCCCGCCAGGAGGCAAGCTCATGAGCGCCACCACCGTCGCACCACACGCTTCCCAGCCAGCAACAGCTCCCCTGGATCACGCGGCCAGCATCGGGCCGATCGGCCGCCTCGGCCGCTACACAGCGACGCATTTCCGCACGGTCCTCGTGGGCTGGCTGCTTGTCGCGGTTGTCCTTGGGTTCTTCGCGCCACGGGTGGAGAAGGCCCTCTCCGGCGCCGGATGGGAAGCGAGCGGATCGCAATCAACCCAGGCGCGCAAGCTCGTGGACCGCGACTTCGCCGGTCTCGGCAGCTACGGCCTGATGACCGTTGTCTACTCCCCGACGCAGACGGTCAGCTCACCAGCGTTCCGCTCGGCGATTGCGCGCGTGGAGCAAACGCTGCGGGCGAACGGCGCGGTGCGCACCGTCGTCGCTCCCGCGCCGGGGCTTTCGATCTCAGCCGACGGCCACACCGCGATCGTGCAGGCCGGCGCCGCGAAGAACCCGAACGAGATGGTCGCCGCCGCCGACACCTTGAAGGGCACGCTGCACAAGCTCTCCTCGGCCGGGGTGGTCGTCAACCTCACAGGCGCCGCCGGCATGTGGTCTGACTTCAACGCGGCCAACCGCTCGGCGATGCTCAAATCCGAGGTCGTCTCCTGGCCGGTGACGCTCGGGATCATGCTGCTCGCGTTCGGCTCGCTTGTCGCCGCCGGGTTGCCGTTGATGCTGACGATGGTCGGTCTGCTCGCCGCCGCCGGCTCGCTCTACCTGGGCACCCTGATCGCACCGATCTCGATCTGGGCGATGAACTTCGCGCTGATGTTTGCGCTCGCTCTTGGGATCGACTACGCGCTGTTTCTCGTGATGCGCTTTCGCGGAGCTTTCTTCGGATCGAAGCTCAGCGCCGCTGAGGCGACTGCCGTGACGATGGACACGGCCGGCCAGGCCGTGCTGTTCAGCGGCGTCACCGTGCTGATCTCCCTAACGGCCGTGATGCTGGTACCGAGTCCAGCTTTTCGCAGCATGAGCCTCGGAATCATGCTCGCCGTCATCTTCGTGCTCGCCTCGACGCTCACACTGCTCCCCGCGGTGCTGACGAAGCTCGGGCCGAAGGTCGACAACCTGTCGCTGCCGTGGGCGCACTCCGGCGAGCACCGCTCCCCCCGGTTTGCCGCTTGGGGCGAGCGCCTCTGGCGCCACCCCTGGCGTTACGGCATCCCCGCCCTGGCCGTGCTGGTCGCTTTGGCCTACCCCGTCACGCAGCTGAAGACCTCGATGCCCTCAATCAAGGTCGTGCCCTCTAGCGACTCCTCGCGGAGCGGTTATTACCAGGTGCAGGCCGCGATGGGCCCTGGTGCCACCGGCCCGCTGCAGATCGTCGCGCCCACAAGCCAGGCCGCTGCGATAGCGAAACTCGCCAAGAGCGATCCGGGAATCGTGCGGGTCTTGCCGACCCAGCCCGGCGCCCACGGGCTATCCCTGATCACCGCTGTCCCCCGCCAGGACCCCTCCAACCCCGAGGTCGGCGCGACAATCGAACGGTTGCGCTCCCACCTCCCGGCGGGCGCGCTGACCGGCGGCGCCGTTGCTGAAAACCACGACCTTCAGCACCTCCTCTCCTCCAAGACCGCACTCGTGATCGGCGTCGTGCTGGTGCTCGGATTCCTACTTCTCCTGTTCGCACTACAAGCACCACTGCTCGCAGCAGCCGGCGTGCTCACCAACCTGCTCGCCACCGGCGCCGCGTTCGGCGTAGCCAAGTGGATCTTCCAAGACGGAGCGCTTCACACCCTGCTCGGCTTCCAGCCGCAAGGGTTCCTCGACGCCTGGGGGCCCGTGTTCTTCTTTGCGATGATCTTCGCAATCTCAATGGACTACACGATGTTCCTACTATCCTCCGCCAAGGAGCACTGGGACCACACCCACAACGCCAAGGACGCGATGGTCAACGGAATGGCCCACTCCGGCCGGGTGATCTTCGCGGCAGCCGCCGTGATGGTCGCCGTGTTCTTCACCTTCGCCCTCTCCGGACCGCTGCCGCCAAAGGAGATGGGGATCATCCTCGGCATCGCCGTGCTCCTCGACGCGGCGCTAGTACGGCTGCTGCTGCTGCCCGTCCTGCTGCGTCTGATGGGCGCCCGCGCGTGGTATCTGCCCCGCTGGGCACGGCGCGTCCTTCCCGACGTACGGTTCGGACACTCTTGAGCGACGCGCGGCTGCGACGATCAGGCTAGCTGCTACCGTTCTCCGCCTGCGTAGCCCGCGCGTCACGAGGAGGTTCGCCGATGGAACGCCGCATGGCGGCACTGCGAAGCCGCTGCCGTAGTCGCCCACGATGCAGCCGCCCGCTCTCGCTCAAGGGCGGCTCAGCACGGAACACGCGTCGCACGTTGTTGCTCATAGTGTGGGCATGCGCAGCAGCCGCGTCCTCGGCGCCGGCAGCAGCCTCTGCGGACTACTCGTCGGCCGTCATGGCGGATCACCCCGTCAGCTACTGGCGGCTGAACGACAGCTCTGGTTCTACCGCAGTCGATCAGGTGGGACTCAATCCTGGACAGATCACCGGCGCTACGCTCGGTGAACCAGGACCGTTCGCGGGGTCGGGTTCGATGCGCTTCGAAGGGAGCGGCGACGTGAATCTTGGCACAGATCCGTCGCTGCGACCTCCGAACAACTGGACCGTTGAGGCGTGGTTTAAGGCGTCGGCGAGCGACACCGCCAACTGCGTTAATACCTATCACGGTAGCGGCTGCGAGTTCTACGCTGTTCATGCGTTTGGGCTGCATCTCGGCCTAGATCCTCAAGGTCACGTATTCGGGGCCTTCGACTCCACTGGCGCGCAAGGATATTCGGTCGAATCATCCGGGACCTACGGCGATGACACCTGGCATCACATCGTTCTCGTGCGAGCTACCAGTCAGCTGACGCTTTACGTTGACAGCGTCGAAGTCGCCACCACGGCCGTTGCCGAGCCGACGACCTACTACTGCTGCGAGAACATCGCTACGATCGCTAACGACGACGCGTGTGGATGCGCTCCGTTTACAGGATGGGAGAGCGAGGTCGCCTTCTACAACTATCCCCTAACGGCCGCGCAGGTAAAGACGCATTACACGGCTGCCGGAGAGAGTCCGCCAGCTGCGCCGCAGGCGATTACAGGAGCGATAACAAATAACAGCTTTACTAACGGCTCTGACACTGTCGGGGAAGCGACCCTTAACGGAACCGCCATTCCGGGAACGCTGCCCGATAAGTACTACTTCCAGTACACAGTGGGTAGTCTGGTCTTGAAAACGCCGTCCGTATCGTACTCAAGCACTGAGAACGTATCGGTCAATACGTTGGCGTTGCTGCCGCCGTGGGTTAAGATCTACTACCAGCTGGTGGTCACTGACGGCACGCAGACGGTCTACGGGGCACTACGGTCGTTCTCTGTGGCGAACCAGCTTAACCCACCGGGGTTTGGCTTCACGGATGGGTCGAACGGCCCCGGTCTCTACAACGTTAGGATCAACTGCCAGGCGTCACCGTGCTCAGCACTCGACACCCACAACGGCACGCCTCAACGGTCCATCAAGGAAGTTGGAGGTATTCTCAAGATCACTCGAGAATGGGGTAGCGGAAGCTTTGAAGGCGAAGTTACACCGCTGTCCGGCGGAGTGTTTGTCGGCTCGGGCTCGATGGCGAATGACTCCAACGTCAACACCTACGATGCAAATTACAAGGTCACGGGCGTGGTTCAGTTGTCGGAAGCGACTCTCAATCTTACCGTCTCCGACGAGCTCGCGCCAGTTCCGCCAGTGCCACCATTTGAATGCGGAAACTCTCCGTCTTCACGACGCCCTTGCGGGGAGCACAGCGTCTCCCTTGCCGGAAATGCCTCTTACCCGTACAACATCAACGGCGCAATCCGTCCGAAAATGGAAGGTTATCTGGGCGGCGGCGATGGATGGTCGATCTGCTGGCAGAACCAGCTCGACTGTCTTCCTCCCACCCATGCAGCCAAGGACAGTGCCAACACAATCTCGCTGGCAACAGGCGGAGTGGCACTGATCCCAACGCCCATAAGCCCGGGGCTAGGTGTTTTGAGCCTCATCTTCGGCTTGATTGGAGCCGACCCTCCGGATAGCCGCTACACGCATGTCACGAACCTGCCGCACATCGGTCACCTGCATATCTCCCGAGGCAGACTGAGCCGTCGAGCAGTCAAGACAGTCACTGAAACAGTCAACGTTATGGCGCAGGCTGGAGCTACCGGCACAGCGTTCCTCAACGGGCTCCAGCGTTTTCAGGGTGCGTCCCTTGCCGGGAATGCTCAGTGGAGAGAACGCCAGGCCCAGGCAGCTGTGCAGTACGGTCACCGGTTGGCGTCTGAGTGTGATGAACTAGCAGCGCTCCTGTCGGCTCGTCACAAGGTGCTGACGGGGTCCCCATGAAGTGAGCCAGGCTGAGTGCGTGGTCGTGTTTCCCGTGATGGGATGGAAGGATGGACACGATCATGAAGCGACGCAGGCATACCCCGGAGCAGGCTGTTAGGAAGATCAG
>JBARJU010000094.1:0-2746 GCA_049800435.1 Solirubrobacteraceae bacterium | reverse complement strand
CGACGGGGGAGATACCGAGCGCGCCGTCGTTGATCGCGCGGCCCATCTCGCGCGCGCTCTCATACCGTTCGCGCGGGTCGAGCGCCAGCGCGATCGCGATCGCCTCGGCCAGCTCGGGCGTGACCGCCGCCACCAGCGTGTCGAGCAGCGCGGGCTCTTCCTGCTGCTGTTTGAGCGCAAGCTCGGTCAGCGAGGCCGCCTCATATGGAAGGCGGCCGGAGATCAGCTGGTAGGTGACCACGCCGAGCGCGTACAGGTCGGCGCGTGGGCCGGCCTCCTCGCCGCGAGCCTGCTCAGGGGCGAGGTAGGCGGCGGTGCCGAGCACGGAGCCCACCTGGGTGATGCTCGACTGCTCGGTCGCCTTGGCGATGCCGAAGTCGGCGAGCTTGACCTCGCCGTCGCGCGAGCGCAGCAGGTTGCCGGGCTTCACGTCGCGATGCACCACGCCGTGGCGGTGTGCGTAGTGCAGGCCCTCGCACGCCTGTTCGATGATCGCGACCGCTTCGTCGACCTCGACCCAGCCGTCGTCGCGCAGGATCTCCGCGCACGACTGTCCCTCGATGTACTCCATCACGATGAAGTACTGCCCCGTTCGATCGTCCTCGCCGGAGTCGAACACCTGCACGATGTTGGGGTGAAGCAGCCGCGCCGCCGCCTGCGCCTCGCGCTGGAAGCGCGAGACGAACGTGGGGTCCTCCGCGAGGTGCTCGGCCAGCAGCTTGACCGCCACACGGCGCTCCAGACGCTTGTCGAACGCGAGGTGCACGGTCGACATGCCCCCGAACCCGAGCCTGTCCCTCAGCTGGTAGCGCCCGGCGATCTCGACGTCGCTCACTGACCGCCTCCCGCGCTCGCTCCGCCGGCGCCCGCTCCGCCACTGCCTTCGGCTTCTCTCTTGCCTTTGCCTTTTCCCTTGCCCGCGCTTTCTTGGGCTTCGCCTTCGCCGGCTTCGGTCCCGCCGCTTTCGCTCGGGGGCGTCGTAGTCGTCGTGGGAGTGGTGCTCGTCGGCGTCGTCGTCGTGCTCGTGGTCGTGGTAGGCGTCGTTTCGGTGCTGGTCGTGGTCGTGGTGCTCGTCTGGGTCGCTTCGGTCGAAGTGGCGCCCGCCGTCAGCTGAATGCACATCTCAAGCGCACGCTTGCGCAGGTTGGAGATTCCTTCTTGCAGGTGCGCGTGCAGGCCGCCGTCGATCGATGCCGGTAGCGCGAGGAAGTCCTGTTCTGTCTTGCCGAGGGCCGATTCGGTCGCTGCGCAGCTGCCGTTGCCGGCGGCCGCGTCCCGCGCCACGGCTTCGAAGTCTCTCCGCAATGGGCCGGCGCTTTCGGAGGGGATCAGGCCGGCGCCCGAGCTTCCGCAGGAGACCAGCACAGCCGCGACGACGCCCAGCAGCGCCGCCACCGTGAGGCGGATGAGTATTTGCGTTTTCATTGACCGTACTCCAGGCGTTCGGCGAGCGAATTCGGTAGGCGTGCCGTCTTTATCGCCGCGGCGGCTCCCGCCACATCGTAGGAGGTGCGCCGGTAGGAAGCGGTATCCGCGTCGAGGTCGAGCAGCAGCCACGCGGCGCGCGGGTCTCCATCGCGGGGCTGTCCGACGCTGCCGGGGTTCAGCAGCCATTCGCCTCCTGAGAGGTCGAGCTCAGCGCCCTCTCGGCACGGCTCCCCGGTCGCCGGCTCGCCCTCGTGGCGCACGAACGAGGAGGCGACGTGCGAATGGCCGATCAGGCAGATGCGGTCGGGCTGGGTGTCAAGGCACAGCTCGGCCAAGAGCGCCGAGAGCACGTACTCCCACACAGGGTCGCGGGGGCTCGCGTGGTAGAGGCCGATCGGGCCCTCCTGACCCTTTGGGCTCAACTCGGCGAGGAACGCGAGGTTCGCGGGCGCGATCACCTCGCGCGTCCACTGCGCGGCGATGCTGGCCCCCACGGTGAAGTCGTCCATCGGCAGCTCGCCGGCGACGGCCATGTCGTGGTTGCCGCCGAGGCACACGGCGACGTGACGGCGCACCAACTCCACGCACGCATCGGGGTCGGCGCCGTAGCCGACGATGTCTCCCAGGCACCACAGCTCGGAGGCGTCGCTGGCCGCGACCGCTTCGAGCACGGCTTCCAGTGCCTGACGGTTGGAGTGGATGTCTGAGACGACCGCGACCTTCACGCGTGCTCCCCACGGGCGCACGGGCGAATCACTACTCGTCGGCTTCCTCGGCCTCTTCGCCACCGTACTCGGGCAGGTTCTTGATGCCCTCGCGGGTGCGCCACTTCGAGTAGTTGTCCTCCATCGCGTCGATCAACTCGCGCATGAAGCGTGGTGAGAGGTTCACACGCGAGACGACCACGCCGGGAACCTCCTCGGACTCGACCTCGTGGTCGACTCTCGCGAAGGTGACCGTGAACTCGTAGTCGGAGTGGCTCACGTTCGCGAAGTTCGCGTATACGCCCCCCATGATCTCGGGGGAGAGATGAATGTTTATATGGCGCTCGGCGCCTGGGTTCTCGTCGTTCACACGGCTAGTATCGCAACCCGTGCGGGGGACCGCCGCATAAGATCATCGCCCGTGACCCCTACCACCACCGAGACCGGCCTGCGGGCGACCGTGCTGGCGATCGCCGACGAGCTCTCCGGCGGCAAAGGCGTGCACCAGGCGATAGCGCTCGAGCGCCCGCCGCGTGCCGACTTCGGCGACTACTCGACGAACGCGGCGCTCGTGCTTGCGCCGGCCGCGGGCGCCGCGCCGCGCGAGCTGGCCG
>JBARJU010000093.1:0-9379 GCA_049800435.1 Solirubrobacteraceae bacterium | reverse complement strand
GGGAGCCTGCGAACATTCGTCATGGCGTGCCTTCCTGCCGGCCATCACCGGCTTCGGTCTTCAACAACCGGGAAGGTACGCCGCCTTTCCCCTCAACGCCGTCCACAACATTCGGTTATAGCTCCCGCACGCGCTGGACGCCCTGTGTCGCCGAAGTCGCTGCGCAGCATTGCAGCGGCGCTCGCGTCGGCTCCACCGCTCGACGGCGTTGACGAGCTTCTATTGTAAGCGGCTATCTGCCACCAATCCACGACCGCCAGTAGCCCACTAGGACTCTAATCAGACGCCAGCATACGCATCATCGCTTCGTAGGCATCCGTTGTGTTGAGATGCGAATAGACCGATTCGATCATCCGTAGTCCACTGTGCCCGAGAATCTGTGCAAGCTGTATGGGATTCATGCCACGACGCAGCGCTTCTGTAGCGAAGCTATGGCGCAACAAATGTGGATGTACCCGCTTAGCGAGGCCAGCGCGATACGCAAGACTTCTAAGGAGCTGGCCTACACCAGAAGGTGTGAGCGGATCGTATGTCCCGCCACGACCACGACGAATCGACACGAACAGCCGGTCGCCAGTGGCATCAACGGGACGATACTTTGCGAAGCGCTCAATACGCCGAGCCAGCTCGGGACGCACCGGCACAAGACGCTCTTTATCCCCCTTCCCACGCACTTTGAGAAGCGCACCACGATCATGCCGCGTTATGTCTTCGACGCGAAGGCTACAAAGTTCACCGACGCGCAGACCGCCATCAGCAAGAATACGAACGATGAGCTTGTCGCGCTCCGCAGACGCAGCCCCTTCGAGCTGGTCGATCTCCTGCCGTGTTAGTACGTCGAGGACACGTCGCGGCAGCCTCGGCAGTTGCGGCTTAGCATTTGTCGTTTCTTCGCCTTCCTTCTCCGCCCAGTTAAGAAACTGTCTGACGTGCCGAATGTACGTGTGACTTGTATGGCGAGACAAGGGAGCGCCCGTCCGCCCTCCGCTTTCGTAGAGGTGCGATGTGAAGCGGTCGAGCACGCGCTGCGTAAGCTCGCTGACATCGGTGATTTCGTTAGCCGCACACCACGGCGCGAATATCTCTTTGAGGCTAAAGGAGTAGGCGTGCTCGATCGTGCCGCGTGACAGGCCGCGTGCGCGGCAAGATGCAAGGTAGTCGCCGATCAGGATATCCAGCGGCGTTAGCGATGGCGGGGTTACGAGCGTGGGTCTTGCGGCCATTCGCCTCAATCATGCGGGAGAGCGTTACCCTTCTGCAAGCGTTTAACGTGCAACGATCCTGTTTAGCAGCGGTTCCCTGCTCGTTTATCGGGCCTCTCTGGCAGAACTCTACGCCGGACAACATTTCGTCAAATCCCTTATGCCATAAGGCAAAATCGGGAACTGGAGCGGGAGACGAGGCTCGAACTCGCGACCCTCACCTTGGCAATGTCATGCTCTACTTTTTGACCAATGTGCAACTGATTCCGAATTGATGGTGAGCGGCTTAGTGCCGAGACGTTGTGCTAAGCAGCAATACCTACCATGCAGAAACGGAACAGCTAGCCAGACACCGTAGAACTGTTCACTGCTGCGCGCACTTTACCAACCAAAGTGCTGCGTGCGGCTCTAGTAACTGTTGGGCCATGAAGCGCAAGGCAGGGATCACTCCTCGCCCGGCATCGGCAGATGCAGCCAGCGCGCAACGACCATTAGGAGAACGGTCGAAAGCGTGCGCGCAATCAGCGCAAGCAGCCATTGGCCGCAGACCGCGTTGCGGACACGACGCGGTCGGCGAGAGCGCGGCGAATGTTGATGAGCCCTGGTTGCCATTGGTTTTCCTCCGTGGTGGATTCGACGCCACCGACACGCCAGAGATAACCGGCGCGGAGTGTCCCGAGCAGAGCGAGTGCATTTAGGACCGCAGCTCAACGGAAGCACTGGCACAACGGATCGGCGCGAAGCGACACGCAGGGGAACATGGCAACAGGCACAGCAGCGATGCGCTACCGCAGGCGTGTATGTCGTGGTGGGGATTGATGCTTGTCGTCTGACCGCAGTCGCAGCTATGGCGCTGCCGCCTACAGCAGCACCGAGGGGTGAGTGTGCAGTGGTCGGTGGTCTACAGCGGTGAGCACTCGGCCGGTGGTTGGCGGTTCCACTCCCGCAGGCGAGAGCGACTGTTGGCAAGGTGCCTTGACCCGACCTCGCTTTCGCTCGCCATAGCACGCACTCCCTAAAGCCCCTGGCGTACCTACAGCTCGCCGGAACCCCAACCCAACACCGTCGCCGCGAACTCCCCAGGCGCGATGATCGGGATGCCTTGGAAGGAGCCCAGGTCGAGCAAGTCCGTGTCGCCGGAAACGATGTAGTCGGTGGCACCCTCGACCGCCGCCTCCAGAACGCGGTTGTCATCCTCGTCGTTGACGACTGTAAGCACGCGGTTCGGTGCGACCACAACGCCACTGGCCGCAACGAGGTCGGCGAGCTGCGCGCCTCCTTTAATAACCTTGGCGAGCCTCGGATACTCCAGCACCCGGCGCAGCTCTGCCAGCAGCGGCGCGCTGGTCACGAGCACGAGCCGATCCTCGCTCACAGCATCAAGGATCGCGGCGGGCGCCCCACGCCAGCCGAGACCGGACACGATGACGTTCGTGTCGAGGACAACCCTCGGGGTCACTCAGTAGCCCGTGCTGCCGTGATCGCCTCATCCACAACCGACACGTCGAGGCCCGCGTCGGCGACGCTCTGGCGAACCTGAGCCAAGCGGTCCTGTAGTTCCTCCTGAGCCGTCCGGCGCCTGGTCTCGGTCAGCCGGTCGTACTCGGCCGGGCTCACGAGGACCGCCACGGCCTGCCCTCGCCGCGTGAGGACGACGGCCTCATCATCGGCCGCAACCTCCTCCGCGAGCTGGCCGAGCTTGCTTCGCGCCTTGTCCACTCCGATCGTTCGCTCCATGCCGTACTCCTATTGGTTTACCGTACCGTCAACCTTACGGTATGCCGCATGCTTCGTCAAGGGGGAATCCATCCCGAGCGCCCGTCGAACCAGCTTGGAAAGGTGCGCAAACCTGCTACGTTGCCCGTGTCGCTATGTGGGATTCCATGCTCAGCGGAGGCATCTATTCAAGGATGCCGCAGCGTGCCAAGGAGAAGGCGGCCGGGACGCTGGCCCAGGTGCTTCATGCTCGTCATCCCGCCTATCGGTTCACGCCGCTACCAGACGTAGGACGCGATCGGTCCGTTGCCTCGCCCTCCGGTGGGCAAGTCTCCTTTGAGATCACCCGCCCAAACGATGAGGCTTCGGTCATCGGCGCCCGAGCCACGGCGGATAAACACGGCGTCGATAGCGCCGCCGAGAATCCGTCGCCGCTCATCGACTGACAAGCTGTCCCAAGTCTCGACCCCCGCCAGGGTCGCCGTGCTCGTTGAGAGCGACCGTAGCGTCTCTCTGGCAGCGGCTACGCCGTCCGCTCGGCTCGTGATGGCCGCGTGGTACGCGGCTTCGCCCAACGTATGCCGAACCGTCGTGTCCGCCGCGAACGTCGCTAGCTCCGCTTCGAGGCGCGCGAGCTGATCCTGCGCCTGCTCAATCTTGGTGCCGGTCTCCGCAGCGACCAAGCGTGTTCCTGCCATCTCTGACCGGAACGCATCTTCAACATACGGCTCGATGCTCTTGCGCGTGATCGAGCTGGGCGACGGACAACGGCCGGGGGCATGTTCCGGCCGACAGCGGTAGACGGCGACGTAGGTCCGCCCGCTGCCACGCTTGACGGATGTCTCGGCGGGCGTCATCGCATAGCGGCATCCTGCACAACGGATGATGCCCGTCAACAGGTTCTCCTTCTGTGTCCGCGGGCCGGTCTTTTTGCGCGTGATCTGCGCGGCCTGCCATTCCGCCTCGCTGACAAGCGGCTCGCACGCTTCTTTGTTGGTCACGCCGCGACGGCTCAGCTCGCCGACGTAGATGCGTTTGGCAAACATCAGCTCGACCGTCGCGTCGAGCCACAGACCACCATTCGGTCGCGGCAGCTTCTCGTTGAGGAAGTGGACGATGCCCCGCGTGGGCTCGCGCGCAATCCGCATCTGCCATGCCTGCTTGATGATCGGAGCATCGGGGCTGAGGTAGAGATGCCGGTCCTCGCGCTTTTCGTAGCCCGCCGGGATGTAGGGCTCGGTGTAGATGCCCTTTTCGACTGCGTGCCGCTGCGCTTCGGCCCACTTTTCGCGCGAGCGCGCGAGGTAGTTCTCCGCGATCGCCATGCGGAAGTCGAACATCATCTTGCCGTCCGGCGTAGTGACGTCGATGTTCTCGTGGACGCTTACGAGCGTGCCGCCCGCCTTCTTGATCTCGACCAGGAGCAGGTTCGCGCCGAGCACGTCGCGCGAGTAGCGGTCGAGGTCGTTGACGATGATCCCGTCCGATTCGCCATTGCGAATCCGCTCCATGATCGCGTCGAGGATCGGACGTCTGAGCTTGCCGCCCGACACGTCCAGCTCCTCGGGGTTGGGCGCGACCGTGTGCCTGTGGGCGCGGGCGTAGACGGCGATGGCCTTGCGCTGTAGCTCGGGGCTCTGGAAGCCCTCGCCCTCGCGTCCGTTGACCTGCGATACGCGCCGGTATTCATCGAGCCTCATGCCTCCCGACCTTCCTGCGGCGAGCGCCGCGTCGTTGGCTAGCCTGCCTGTATCACCAGGAAGCTGTATAGGTCCATGAAAGCACCGATGGGCACGGGCTACGGCCACATCGCGATCGCCGCCCCCGACCTCGACGCCACGCTCGCGCGCCTCGCCGAGCAGGGCATCCTACCCGAGAAGCCCCCCTACTCGGTGCGCGAGGGCGGCTCCCGGCTGTGCTTCGTGAAAGACCCCGACGGCTATCGCGTCGAGATCCTTGAGATGTAGGGATAACGCCGGATCGACTGCCACGATCGTGCGGTCATGCCGGCGACTCAGAAGGAATGGATCAAGCGCCTCCAGCGGGAGGGCTGGACGCTCGACCGTGGCGGCAAGCACCAGGCCAAGATGACGAAGCCCGGATACAGGCCGATTACGCTTCCCGAGAACAAGCGGCGCGCATACTCGAAGGGCTTCGAGGCACAGCTGCGGCGCGAGGCAGGTCTTGAGGACAAGCGCGGTTGACCCGATATCTTTAAAGGAGAGCACGATGCCTGAGCCTCAGCAACTTCACGTCAACGTACGACTCGAGGATGGGTCGCTATGGGCCACGGTGGATGAGCACCCTGGTGTGTTCGCCACGGGCGACAACTTGGATGAGCTGCGGGAGAGCCTCCAGGAAGGAATCGCACTTGCCCTCGCCGGCCCAGGGGAGGCGCCAGCAACCGTGACGCTGGCGCCCCTGCACCCGGAGCCGGTTGCGACGACCGCAAGCGCCGAACTCGTGTACGCCTGAACGCCGTCAGGCGCGTCGGCGATGAGTTGCAAACCGTCCACCAGCTCGATGGCTATCGCGTCGAGATATTGGAGATGTAGAAACGCTCGCTGTATCGAAGATCTGATCTGGTGGGATCGAGTTCATCGGTAACCGACCACCAGCCGGGGGCCATTGACATGGTATGCTGGCATACGTGGTACGCACGACGGTAAAGATCTCCGAGGAACTCGATGAGCGGCTACGGCACGAGGCGAGACGCCGCGGCATCACCATCTCAGACGTCACGCGCACGGCGCTCGAAGCCCACCTACGAGGCGGACGTCGCCAACTGCGAGCCGCTGCCGCCGGCCACAGCGGCTACGCCGACATCTCCGAGCGGATCGAGCAAATCATCAGCGCGGAGCTGAGCGATAGCGCTCATCGTTGACGCCGGGCCACTCTACGCCTACGTGGACGGCGACGACGCTCATCACGAGGCGTGCCTTGAGTTGCTGGAGACCCATCCCGGCCCCCTGATCGTCCCGACCCTCGTCATTACCGAGGTCGCATACCTGATCGCGAGTCGTCTCGGTTGGCAGGCCGAGACTCGATTCCTCGGCGACCTCGCGGCCGGCGAGATGAGCCTGGAGCCGGTCGACCCCAAGGACATCCTGCGAATCGCAGAGTTGGTCGCGCGCTACCACGATCTTCCCCTTGGCACCGTAGACGCATCGGTCATCGCTGCCGCCGAGCGCCTTGGCGCAACCGAAGTGGCAACACTCGATCGCCGCCACTTCACCGTTGTACGCCCGCACCACGTTGAGGCGTTCAATCTCCTCCCCGGCCGCGCATAGTTCCCGCATTCCCCTTCTGGCTTCGCCCCTCCGAGAAGGGCAAACCATCAGCACCAGATTGACCTCATGCCATACATGAGTTGCAAACCGTCCACCATCTCGACGGCTATCGCGTCGAGATCCTTGAGATGTAGCGATTGGAGATTATCGAGGCAGCCCAGAAGCGCCAGGCAGGCAGGCAGGCAGGCAGGCAGGCAGGAGATCCGTTGTGCTACAGTCTGACGCACAATGGCTGCCATACGCCCAACGCCTGCAGCTGAGACGGTGGGAGTCCGCGAGCTGCGCCAGAATCTGAGCCGCTACATAAAGCGCGTCAAGGAGGGCGAGACGCTGACGGTCACAGAGCATGGCCACGAGGTCGCGAGGCTCATGCCGTCACACCCGGATGTGCATCCTGGCTACCTGGAGCTCGCCGAGAAGTACGGTGCAACGATCCCGAAGGGCGACCTGGTGGAGACCGTCAAACGTCTGCGAACGGAAGGCCGTCTCGGATCGGGAATGCCCGCTGGCACTACAGATGCCATCCTCGCCGAGGGTCGTCGCGAGCGCATCTGAGAGATGACAACAGTCTATGTCGACACAAGCGCGCTTGGGCGTATGCTGCTCGACGAACCCGACGCGACAGCGATCGAAGATAGCCTCCGTGCTTACGACAGGCGGGTAGCCAGCCGCCTGCTGCGGGTGGAGTTGCGGCGGGTCGGCCTTCGTACGAACTTGCTCGATGGAGTCGGAGAGCTTCTGGCGGAAGTGGCGCTGATCCCCTTTGACGAGTCGATTCTCACGGCGGCAGAGACAGTTCCTCCGTCAACCATCGCCACACTGGACGCAATTCACCTCGCCACCGCCGTGCGCCTTGCCAAGGCAGGCGAACTTGACGCGCTGATGACTTACGACAAGCAACTGACCACAGGCGCCAAGCAGCACGGCATCACGGTTCTGTCACCAAGCTGATGCCACACCGGGCCCTGCTACGGCCTCGTTCGCCTTGGCGCGTGTATGAATTGCAAACCGTCCACCAACTCGACGGACATCGGATCGAGATCGTCGGGCAGAGTTGAGACCACGCCGGCGCAGCTCGGGGCCGAGAGCGTCCCGCATACGCGTGAGCTGGCCCATTCGATTCGTATAGTGCGTGCCTCGTGGAACTCGGTCTCGCCACCTTCGCCGACGTAGCGCCGGGAGCCTCACCCGCGCGCGTCGCGCAGCGCCTGAAAGAGCTCATCGAGGAGATCGAGCTGGCCGACCGGCTCGGGCTCGACGTTTTCGGCGTTGGCGAGCACCACAGGCGCGACTACTCGGTCTCCGCGCCCACGGTCGCGCTGGCGGCCGCGGCGGCCCGCACCGAGAGGATTCGCCTCACAAGCGCGGTCACCGTGCTCAGCTCCGCCGACCCCGTGACCGTATTCGAGGAGTTCTCGACGCTCGACCTGCTCTCCGGCGGCCGCGCGGAGATCATGGCCGGGCGCGGTTCGTTCACCGAGTCGTTCCCGCTGTTCGGCCTCGACCTCGAGGACTACGACGAGCTGTTCGCCGAGAAACTCGAGCTGCTGCTCGCGTTGCGCGAGTCGGAGAGCGTGAGCTGGTCCGGGCGCCACCGCGCCGCGCTTCACGACGCCGCTGTGTATCCGCGACCGCTACAGCAGCCCCTGCCCGTGTGGATCGCGGTCGGCGGCACGCCCGGCTCGGTGGCGCGTGCGGGCGTGCTCGGCCTACCATTGATGATCGCCATCATCGGCGGCGCTCCCGCGCGCTTCGTGCCGCTCGTGGAGCTGTATCGCGAGGCTGCCCGGCGCGCACGGGCCGACCCCGCGCGGCGCACCGACGCCGACGCGGCCCGACTCGCGGTCGGCATCAACTCGCACATGTACATAGCCGACACCACCCAGCGCGCGGCGGACGAGTTCTTCGGCCCGTACTCGCAGATGATGAACCGCATCGGGCGCGAGCGGGGCTGGCCGCCGATGAGCCGCGCCCAGTTTGACGCCGGGTGCGCCCCGGAGGGCCACCTGCTCGTCGGCACCGCCGCGCAGGTCGCCGAGAAGATCCTCGCCCACCACGAGCTGTTCGGCCACGACCGCTTCCTCGGCCACATCAGCGTCGGCGTGTTGCCCCACGAGAAGGCCATGCGAGCCACCGAGCTGTTCGCCACCGAGGTGGCGCCGCTCGTGCGCGAGAAGCTCCCGCCTGACGCTCGCGATCCCGCCTGAGGCTCGTGAAGATCGCGCTACCGAGCGTAACGCGGGGCGAACCGGCGCGACTCTTGGCGCTAGGCTTTCGCCACCGATGGCTGACACCGGCAAGATCGCCAAGAACCTCGAGCGCTTCGCGCAGGCCGTCGCGGCTCACGACCGCGAGAACCCGACACATACCGCCTACGGGATCGGCTTGGCGCACTTCGATATGGAGCGCCTCGGCCTGGAGGAGGGCGAGGAGATCCTGCCCGGCATCACGATCCACGCCGACAGCGGCCAAAGCGCGAACTTCCGCGTGCTGTGCGACGGCGAGCACGACGAGGGCGCCATGGAGTCAGAGGAAGAGGTCGTCGAGGCGGTCTCCACCCAAGCGTTGCCGATGATCTCGCCGGTCAGCTCGCCACGCGAACTCTGATCATCGCCACGAGCCGCTCGATCGTCGGGCACTGGATGTCGTGACGCGCCGCGGCACGCAGCACCGAGCCCGGAATCGCGTCCAGCTCTGGCGGGCGTCCCGCCGCGATGTCGCGCTGCATCGAGCTGCCGAGCGTGTCGTGCGCGGCGGCCAGCTCGCCGAGCGGGTCATCGCTTGGGATCGAGGCTCCCTCGGCTCGGGCCACCGCACAACCCTCCTCGATCGCACCGACCAAGTCGGCGCGCAGCTCAGGCGTCGAGCGGATCTCCCCGAGCAGCTTGTCGTATGCGCTGGTGGTGCAGGCCAAGGCGTTGAGCCGCACGAGCTTGGACCACATCACCTGCGCCTCGCTGTCCCCCACGCGCGCGGGAACACCCGCATCGGAGAGCATGCTCGCCAGCCGCCCCATCGGCTCGCGCGCCGAGGGCTCGTGGGAAGCCATGTCAACTCGCAGGAACTGGCTTGTGTGGACCACGACGCCCGCCCGCGGACGGTCGGCCTCAACCCGGATCGTGCCCGCCACGACCGCGCCGTCGCCGAAGCGCTCGCGCAGCAGGGCCAGGT
>JBARJU010000092.1:0-1571 GCA_049800435.1 Solirubrobacteraceae bacterium | reverse complement strand
CGTGCGGCGCGAGCGCTCGAGCCGCTCGCTGAAGATCGAGCTGCAGAAGCTGACCCCGGACCTCGTGGCGTGGATCGCCGCGTTCTACCCGACGCCACGGGAGATTCCCGAGCGTCCCCGCCCGCGCCGCCACGGTCACCTACAGGGGGGCAGGGCGCCGGGCACCCTCTCACCCTCGCCGCGCTGGGCCCCCAGGGGCTTGCCGCGCGGCGAGCACAACCTGCCCAAGGGCTTCGTGGCGCACAACCAGCGCGAACGAATCTTCGACGCTGTGGCCAACCTCACCGCCGCGAAGGGCTATCCAGCGCTCAGCCTCGAGGAGATCGTGGCCGAAGCCGCGATCTCGCTGCAAACGTTCTACGAGCACTTCGAGAACAAGGAGGAGGCGTTCCTGGCGACGTTCGAGATGGGACACGCCAAGGCGACGGCCGCGATCAACCGCTCGCTCGACCTGAAACTGAGTTGGGCGCGGAATGTGAGGCTCGGCCTGACAGCGCTGCTCGAGTTCCTCGCCTCCGAGCCCTCGATAGCAAGGCTCGCGTGCGTGGACATCCTGATCGCCTACCCGCACGTGGCCGGTCGCGTGAACGAGGCCAACTTCTCATACATAGAGTTGCTGGACATCGGCCCCGACGACAGCTACCCGAACATGCCACCCCCGGTGATGCGCGAAGCGTCGGTCGGCGGCATCTTCGAGCTGCTCCACGACTACATCCTGCACGGGCGCACGAGGCGTGTAACCGAGCTCGTCGACTACGTCATGTACATCGCGATCACACCATTCGCCGGCAGCGAGATCGCGGCGCGGGCGGTGGCGGAGACGCAGGGTCGAGGCAACGGGTCCGTCCGATGACCGGTGGCGCCGTAGATTCGGTCCAGGACGGGTTGCGGGAACCGGGTTCCGGAACCGTACAAGTCAGCCACCCTTACGCCTTTCCCCGCCGGTTGGGCGCTCGTCGCGAGCGACTGCTCGACCATACGCCATCCTCACGCGAGTTGCGGCCCGCTCGAGGTGCGCTCCGAAATCGTCCCTCAGCCTGCTCACGGTGTACCCGCGAGCAGGGGCAGTGACGCTGATAGCCATCAGTCGCGGCGCACCCGGGCAGACGACCGCCTTGGCGATCGAACGAGCTCCCGCTGCCTGCTCCTCATCGCAAACCGCGAACCCCTCAAGGCGAAACCGCGCCAGCTCATCGGCCAACCTTCGCTTGCTCGTGATCGTTTTTGGACCGTGCCGCGCGAGCGTCAGACTCGCAAGGATCGCTGCCTGCTCACTCTCACCGAGGCTCGCGAGCAACGCCTTGCCGATCGCAGTGCAGTGCACGGGCACATACGCCCCCACACCAAGGCCCAGATCGGCCTCGTACTGACCCGCTTTGTGTGCGAAAAAACGGTGGACATAGACTACGCGAGAGCCCTCGAGCACTCCCAAGCTGACGGTCGCGCGGAGCTATAACCGAATGTTGTGGACGGCGTTGAGGGGAAAGGCGGCGTACCTTCCCGGTTGTTGAAGACCGAAGCCGGTGATGGCCGGCAGGAAGGCACGCCATGACGAATGTTCGCAGGCTCCC
>JBARJU010000091.1:0-4474 GCA_049800435.1 Solirubrobacteraceae bacterium | reverse complement strand
CCACTGGACCGTGCGGCCGTCGTGTGTGGGATGTGCGAAAAGGCATGCCCCACGCGCGCGTGGGGGGGCTCTTTGCGGACCGTCGACACGGGCGCTCGGTGTCGTGTCGTTATGCCCGTTTTCAGCGCCCCACACGACGCGCACGCGCATAGTGCGCGAGCGCTTGGGCAAAGTCGAGCGCTCCCCCCACGAGGTGGCCGATCGGGCCGGTCCACAACCATCTCTCAAAACGTCGTGCTCTATGAGCGGAGTCGGTCACGGATCGGCACGGTATCGTGGCAGCCATGACAGCGGCCCTCACGACCACCGTCACAGAACTGCCGGAGTCGCGCGTGCGTGTCCAGGTGCAGGTGCCGCCAGGGGAGATCGAGGCTCGCCTGGAGAGCAAGGCCCGCCAGCTCGGTCGCGAAATGAGGATCCCCGGCTTTCGTCGCGGCAAGGTCCCGGCGCCGCTCGTGATTCAGCGGGTGGGACGGGATGTAGTGCTCGAGGAAGCTGTCCGCGACACGCTTGGAAACTGGTATTCCGACGCGATCGAGACCGCCGGCATCGTTCCCGTGGGCGACCCCCAACTGGACCTCGCCGATCTCCCTAAGCAAGGCGCGGCGCTCGAGTTCTCGATCGAGATAGGTGTACTGCCCACCGCTGTGCTCGGCCAGTACATGGGCCTGGAGGTCGGCCGTCGCGAGGTCGCCGTCGAGGACCAAGCGATCCAGCGGGAGATTGACGGGCTGCGCGAGCGCCTGGCTCGTCTGGAGACAGCGGAGCGGCCGGCCGCCTCCGGTGACTTCGTGGTGCTCGACTACCTCGGCTCGCTCGCCGGCGAGCCCTTCAACGGCGGCGAGGGCCGCGACCAACTCGTCGAGCTCGGCTCTGGCAACCTCATTCCCGGCTTCGAGGAGGGGCTCGAGGGCGCAGGGGCGGGGGAGACCCGCACCATCCAGGTTTCCTTCCCTGCCGATTATCAGAGCCAGGAGCTAGCCGGCGCGGACGCCTCATTCGAGGTGACCGTGAAGGAGGTGAAGCACAAGCACCTCCCTGAGGTGGACGAGGACTTCGCCGTGGACATGGGCTTCGACTCGGTGCAGGAGCTCACCGAGGACATTCGCGCACGCCTGGGCGAGGCCGACGGGAAGCGCGTCGATGCGGAGTTCCACGAGGCTGTGCTCGATGCGGTCGTGGCCGGCGCTCACGTCGACACGCCAGAGACGCTCGTACGGGCGAAGTCCCGCGAGATGTGGGATCGGATGCTGCACTCGCTCTCCCACCGCGGCATATCCCGCGAGGCCTACCTGAAGATCACGGGGCGCGAAGAGGAGGACATGGTTGCCGAGCTCGCCGAGGAGGCCGCGCAGTCGCTGCGCCGCGAAGCCGCGATCGCCGCGATCGTGGCGGCCGAGGCGATCGTCCCCAGCGAGGATGACCTGCTCGAGGTGCTCACGCCGAGCGCCGAGCGCGAGGGAGTCGAGCCGTGGAAGCTCCTCGAGGAGCTACACGCTTCGGGGCGCCTGGAGGATGTTCGCGAGGATCTCGCGGCCCGTCAAGCGGTCGAGTTTGTGGCCGCCCGGGCCAAGCCGATACCGATCGAGCAGGCGCAGGCGCGCGAGAAGCTGTGGACCCCGGAGTCCGAGCGGCAGCAGCACCAAGAGGCCGCGGAGTCGACCGCGGGAGAACTGTGGACTCCCACCGACCGCGGGTCGACCAGCTAGCCTGGGGGCACACCCCGCGCGGGATGTGCCCTGAAGGAATCCAGCCACCGAAGCGAAACTGAGCGAGGACCATGAGCCCACTTGTACCGATGGTGGTCGAGCAGACCTCGCGAGGCGAGCGTGCGTTCGACATCTACAGCCGCCTGCTCAACGAGCGGATCATCTTCCTGGGGACTCCGGTCGACGACCAGGTCGCCAACCTGATCGTCGCCCAGCTCCTGCATCTCGAGTCCGAGGACCCCACCAAGGATGTGTCGATCTACATCAACTCCCCCGGCGGGTCGGTGTACGCGGGCCTTGCGATCTACGACACCATGCAGTTCATCAAGCCCGACGTGCAAACGATCTGCGTCGGGATCGCGATGTCGATGGGCGCGCTGCTGCTCGCCGGAGGGGCCGAGGGCAAGCGTATGGCGCTTCCCAACGCCAAGATCTTGATACATCAGGTGTCATCGAGCTTCCAGGGGCAGGCGACCGACATCGAGATTCACGCGAAGGAGATCATCGACGTACGCAAACGCCTCGATGAGATCATCGCCAAGCACACCCACAAGAAGCTTGAGCAGGTCAGCAAAGACACCGAGCGCGACTACTTCATGAGCTCCGAGGAGGCTCGTGAGTACGGCATCATCGATCGCGTTATCTCCGAGCACTAGTGTTCGAGGCGACGCGGCCGGGAGGAGAGAACTAGATGGCCAGGCCAACAGACTCAAACGAGCAGCTCCTGTGCAGCTTCTGCGGCAAGTCCCAGCGACAGGTCAAGAAGCTGATCGCCGGTCCCGGCGTGTACATCTGCGACGAGTGCATCGATCTCTGTAACGAGATCATCGACGAGGAGCTGGCGGCGCCGCCCGCGTTCGACCTGGAGAACCTGCCCAAGCCGCGCGCGATCTACGACGTGCTGGATGAGTACGTCGTGGGACAGGATGCCTCCAAGCGCACCCTCTCGGTGGCCGTCTACAACCACTACAAGCGCGTGCAGATGATGCAGTCCGACGATTCCGACATTGAGCTGCAGAAGTCCAACATCCTGCTGCTCGGCCCCACCGGTTGCGGCAAGACGCTGCTCGCCCAGACGCTCGCGCGAATCCTCAACGTGCCGTTCGCGATCGCCGACGCGACGGCGCTCACCGAGGCCGGATATGTGGGCGAGGATGTCGAGAACATTCTGCTCAAGTTGATCCAGGCGGCCGACTACGACGTCAAGAAGGCCGAGACCGGGATCATCTACATCGACGAGGTCGACAAGATCGCGCGCAAGGCCGACAACCCGTCGATCACGCGCGACGTCTCAGGCGAGGGCGTGCAGCAGGCGCTCCTGAAGATCCTCGAGGGCACGCAGGCCTCGGTCCCGCCGCAGGGAGGGCGCAAGCACCCCCATCAGGAGTTCCTCACGATCGACACCACCAACATCCTGTTCATCTGCGGAGGCGCATTCGCGCATCTCGACAAGGTCATCGAGCGGCGCATCGGCCACAACGGCATCGGCTTCGCCTCCGCCATCGAAAGCAAACTGGAACGCGATACCGGCGAAATCTTCGAGCATTGCCTGCCCGAGGATTTGATCGAGTACGGCCTGATCCCCGAGTTCATCGGACGCTTGCCCGTCATGTCGGCGGTCCACCAGCTCACCTGCGAGGACCTCGTCTCGATCCTCACCGAGCCGCGCAACGCGCTCGTCAAGCAGTTCCAGCGCTTCTTCTCCTTCGACGGCATCGAGCTCGTGTTTGCCGAGGACTCGCTTCTGGCGGTCGCGGAGAAGGGCCTCGAGCGCGAAACGGGCGCGCGCGGCTTGCGCTCGATCATCGAGGAGATCCTGCTCGAGGTCCAGTTCGAGCTGCCTTCGCGCCGCGACGTCAAGAAGTGCGTCGTCACGCGCGACACCGTCGAGAAAGGCACCACCCCCACGCTCGTCACCGAAGCGGCGCCCGAGGAGCCCTCGGAGCGCACCCTGCGCGAGGAGTCGGCATAGTCGCCGACCGACAGTCGCCGCTCGCTAGCATCTCGCCCGTGCCCAAACCGATCGAACGCTGAGAAGTGCACGACGATTTTCGCATCCGCGTAGAGGTGTCCGCCGAGCGCGCACACGACTTGCTACGTGCCCTGGAGGCTCACGAGCGCGATGGCGGTGTGGGCGCTCGGAGTCCCGAGCACATTGCCGTCAGCCATGAGGAGGGGCATGTGTTTCTGTACGCCGACTCCTCCGAGGAGGCCACGCGGGCGCGTGCGGCGGTCGAAGCGGTCCTTTCGCAGACGGGCATCTCCGGGCAGGTGAGCTCGTGGCGCTGGCATCCCGAGGAGGATCGCTGGGAGGACGCAACGCTTGCGCTACCCAGCACTCCCGCCGAGCACGCCGCCGAGCACGAGCGCCTGGAGGAGACCGAGACCGAGGAGTCCGAGCAGGCCGGCTACCCGGAGTGGGAAGTGCGTGTCACCCTGCCCACCCACCACGACGCTCGCGCGTTCGCCGAGCGATTGGCCGCCGAGGGGATTCCCGTGCAACGCCATTGGCGTCATCTCACGCTTGGCGTCAATGACGAGGACGACGCACGCGCGCTCGCCGAGCGTTTGCGCTCCGAGGCCCCTCAGGGCTCGACTCTGACGGTTGAGGGCGCCGCCTGGCCGATGTGGGTCGCGGTCAATAGCCCGTCCCGCCCGTTTGCCATCTTCGGTGGGCTTGCGCGGTAGCGTCAGCCGGCGCAGCGATAAATCTCCTATACGGAAGACAGCGCCACATGTGGCGCTGTCCCGAGCCGCGCATGCGC
>JBARJU010000090.1:0-5636 GCA_049800435.1 Solirubrobacteraceae bacterium | reverse complement strand
CCTGCGACCGGCGCCTCGGCTACGACGGCCGTGGCCGCGGCAAGCGCATCGGCCCAGCCGGTGTCGGCCTCGGGCCCGGGGGTATCCAAATGACCACGCGCGACCGTCTGATGATGATTGGGATCGTCGCGCTCGCCGTGCTGGGCGCCGCATGGGTTACGACGGTTGCCCCTGAGCGCGAACGTGCCTCGAAGGTGACCGCCGAAGTCCAGGCCGCGCATCAGCGGCTCTCGACCGCCGAAGCGGCGGCGAGCACGGCGGCCGGCGCGCGAGCGCGGTACTCGACCGCCTACGCCTCGCTCGTGAGTCTTGGCCAAGCCGTGCCCGCCACCACGGAAACCCCGGCCCTGATCTACATGCTCGACAGCGCGACGCACAGTCGCAACGTCCAGTTCTCCTCGATCGCGACAGGCTCCTCGGGTGGCGGCGCCGCCAGCTCCACGCCGACGCCCGCAGCCCAGAGCGCCGCCTTCACCCAACAGCCCTTCACATTCGTCTTCAATGGAAGCTTCGTCGACCTCTACAAGCTCTTTGATCAGCTCGAAGGCTTCACGGTCCAGACGCCATCCGGCACCGTTCACGTCAACGGCCGGCTGCTGACCATCGACAGCGTGAGCCTCGCCCCCGGCGCGACCGGGACGACAGGCTCTTCGGCCGCGAGCAAATCGACGTCGCCTCAGCTCACGGGAACGGTCACCGCCACCGCCTACGTGCTGCCCGCGGGACAGTCGCAGCTCGCAGGCGCGACCGCCTCGGGCCCAGCGGGCGCAGCCAGCCCCGCGTCGAGCACGACTTCGGGCGGCTCGACTCCGTCGGGCGCCGTCACTCCGGCCGTTGTAAAGGTGACCCCATGACCGAGTTTCTGCAATCGCTGAAGTCGGACCTGCTCTCCCGGCGATTGCTGCCACTGGTGGCACTGCTCGCCGTCGCGTTGATCGCAGCCGTTGGCTACGCACTCACCGGCGGTTCCCCCAGTTCCTCGCCGACACCCTCAGGGGTCGTCCAGAGCGCTCCGGGCCCAGGCGCGGCGACAACGTTGCCTGTGTCGATTGCGCCCTCCAATCCCAATCAGGCGGTCTCCGAGACGCCGGCGGGTTCGCGCTATCAGAGCCACGGTCCAACGCGCGACCCCTTCATTCCGCTGCCCGAACCACCGAAGGCTCAGAGCGCGAGCGCCGCTACGTCCTCGAGTTCCTCGAGCAAGTCGACGGGCTCTGGCTCCGGGGGATCCTCTTCGGGCAAAACGGGTTCGTCCGGAGGTTCGAGTCCAGGCGGCAAAGAAGCTCCCGCGCCGGCCCCGAAGAAGCCCGCAAAGCCACAGTTCCCCTACATCGTCTCTGTCCTGTTCGGGCGTGCTTCCACTACCCCGGGACAGCCCGCGACGCTGACCCCCTATGAGAACATCAAGCTGTTGCAGGCATTTCCTTCAAAGCGGAACACGCTGATCGCTTTCGAACGCGTGACGGGTAATGGCGACGGCGCCGTGTTCAAGCTTGTGGTCCCGCCGATCCTGCGTGGATCCGGCATCTGCCTGCCGAGCACATCCGAATGTCAGACGATCGATGTGCAGGTCGGACACGCCGAGGAACTGGAATACATCGAAGCGAGCGGCCAGCCCGTCCTCTACGAACTGAAGGTCGTGAGCATCGTCAAGAAGAGCGACGGCGCGAGCACCGCGCGCGCGAAGCGTGGCGCCAAGACCGCCCAGGCACGGTTCAAAGTCAAGGCCGCGCAGGGCATCGGGCAGGCAAGCGCGGTACGCGCCGTGAGCGTCGTGCTTGTCCCCGGGCCGGCATGAGCGCGGGCTCGCGCGCGCAGCCAGGCAAGACATAGGTGAGCAAATAAGCTACGGCGGAGATGACGCTCCGCCTGATCACCGCCGGTGAGTCCCACGGCCCCGGCCTGACGTGCCTCGTCGAGGGCCTGCCGGCCGGCCTGTCGCTGCGTCCGGAGGACCTCAACCGGGACATGGCGCGCCGCCAGCTCGGCCATGGCCGCGGCGGGCGCATGAAGATCGAGAAGGACACAGCCAGGGTGACGGCGGGCATCCGCCACGGCGTAACGCTCGGGGGCCCCGTCGCTCTACAGGTGGAGAATCGCGACTACGCCAACTGGGAAGAGCGCATGTCTCCATGGCCGGTCGACGCGGAGGTCGCCGAGGTTCACCTGCCGCGTCCCGGTCACGCCGACCTCGTCGGCACGCAGAAGTACAAGCAGAGCGATGTGCGCAACATCCTCGAGCGAGCCTCCGCTCGCGAGACCGCCGCGCGCGTCGCGGGCGGGGCGCTCTGCAAGGCGTTCCTCGCCGCGCTCGGGGTGCAGGTGCGCTCGCACGTGATCCAGATCGCCTCGGTGCATGCTCCCGAGCGCGAGCGGGCGCTCGCGCTCGCGGACTTCGACGAGGTCGACAGCTCCCCCGTGCGTTGCCTGGACGGCGACGCCGGCCGGGCGATGGTCGCGGAGATCAACACGCTGCGCAAGGCCAACGAGTCGCTCGGCGGCGTGTTCGAGGTGCAGGCCTTCGGGCTCGTGCCCGGTCTCGGCTCGCACGTCTCATGGGAGGAGCGCCTTGACGGGCGCCTGGCGATGGGCATCCTCTCGATCCAGGCGATGAAGGGTGTCGCGGTCGGCGACGGCTTTCAGATCGCGGGCGTGCCCGGCTCGCAAGCCCACGACGAGATCTTCTACTCCGAGCAGCGCGGCTACTACCGCGAGACCAACCGCTCCGGGGGTCTCGAGGGCGGCATGACCACCGGCGAGCCGCTGGTCGTGCGAGGCGCGATGAAGCCGCTGCCGACGCTGACCAAGCCGTTGCGCTCGGTCGACATAGCCACCCACGAGCCCGCCGAGGCGCTGCGCGAGCGCACCGACTCGTGCACCGTGCCCGCGGCGGGCGTCGTGGGGGAGGCGATGGTGGCGCTCGTGCTCGCCGACGCCTATCGAAGCAAGTTCGGGGGCGACCACATCGACGACGTCCGCCAGGCGCTCGGCGCCTATCGCAAGCGGATCGGATGGCCGGCGCGTTGAGTCGCGCCGCCGCCGGCGCCGTTAAGCCGACAGCAGCGCTGGCGCGGCGTGGCGCGCGTCATCGGGAGCCACGATGACGTCCGTAGCCTCCGCACCGAACCGCGCGCTCGTGTTCATCGGCTTCATGGGGGCCGGCAAGAGCACTGTCGCAAGCGAAGTGGCTGGGGCGCTCGGGGTGAAGGCGCTCGACAGCGACCGGCTGCTGGAACAGGAGCTCGGCAATTCGATCGCCGAAGAGTTCGAGCAGAGAGGGGAGGCGTCGTTCAGGGCGACTGAGGAGCGACTCGTGTGCCGATTGCTGGAGCAGGCCGGTCCCGGCTCTGTGATCGCGCTGGGCGGAGGCAGCGTGCTCTCGGAGCGCGTGCGTTCGGCGCTTGAGCCGCACCTCACCGTCCTGCTCGACATCGATGCGCAGGCTGCCTGGAGACGCGCGGGCGTCGGCACGGGCCGCGAGAAGCGACCGCTTGTCGCGGATCGCAAGGCGTTTGGCGATCTGCACGCCGCCCGTGCGGCGCTGTACGTGCAGCTGGCCGATGCGATCCTGCCGGCGCTTGCGCCGCGTGTGGCCGTGCGAGCGCTGCCGGCGCTATGCGGGCTCTCGAGCGCGCCGGTGGGCACGCGCCTACTGTGGGCAAGCGCCGCCTCGGGCGACTACCCGGTCCTGGTCGGGCGCGGACTGCTGAGCTCCGAGGTGTGCTCGCTCCAAGGCGTATGGCCACTCGAGCGGACCGCTTCGCGTCCATTCTGTGTCTCCGACCGGAACGTCGCGGCGCTGTATGGCGAGCGCCTCGGCGCAGTGCAGGCGCTCGTCGAGATCGCGCCCGGCGAGCCTCATAAGAACCTTGCGAGCGCCGAGGCGGTGTGGAGCGCGCTGGTGGCCGGCGGGATGACGCGCGCCGACCACCTCGTGGCGCTTGGCGGCGGTGTCGTAGGCGACCTCGCCGGTTTCTGCGCGGCCACCTATCAGCGGGGCGTGCCCGTCGTGCACGTGCCCACCACGCTTGTGGCGCAGGTCGATTCCGCGTACGGCGGCAAGACGGGCGTCGATCTACCCCAGGCAAAGAACTACGTGGGCGCCTACCACCAGCCGGCCGGGGCGATTGTCGATCCCGATACGCTCGCCACTCTTCCGGAGCGCGAGTTGGCCTCGGGATATGTGGAGGTGCTCAAGACGGCCCTGATAGCCGGTGGCGCGCTGTGGGAGCGCGTGGCGGCGGACGAGCCGCTCGACGAGCGCACGATCCTCGCGTGTGCGCGCACAAAGATCGCCGTCGTCGCCGAAGACGAGCGCGACGCCGGGCGCCGTCAGGTGCTCAACCTGGGACACACGGTCGGCCACGCGCTCGAGACGGTCACCTCCTACCAACGCTACCGTCACGGCGAGGCCGTCGGGCTCGGGCTGCTCGCTGCGCTGCGGCTCTCAAACCGGCCCGATCTCCGCGAACAGGTCCGCGGGTTGTTGCTCGCCCGTGGGCTACCCGTGCGTTTGGACGGCGAGGACGTCGAGCAGATCCTGACGGCGACGCTGCGCGATAAGAAGCGCACCGGCGCGCGCGTGCCGTTTGTGCTGCTCGGAGCGCCCGGAGACGCGCGCACCGGCTGCGACGTGCCGGCCGACGAGCTGCGCGCCGCAGTGGCTGAGCTGCAGGCACGCGGATAGGCTGTCTCGCACGATGCCCGCGCCGTTTCGCATAGAGGTGATGCACGGCGTCAATCTCGACATGCTCGGCAAGCGCGAGCCTGAGCACTACGGAACGCTGACGCTCGACGAACTGGAGCGCCAGATCGAAGGATTCGCGGGGGAGATTGGCGTGGAAACACGCTTCTTTCGCACGAACTTCGAGGGCGAGTACGTCGAGCACCTGCACAGCCTGCGCGACCTGGTCGACGCCGTCGTGCTCAACCCGGGGGCGTGGACGCACTACTCGTGGGCGATCCACGACGCGCTCGCCTCCGCGGCGCTGCCCGCGGCGGAGGTGCACCTCTCCGACGTGAAGGCGCGCGAGCCCTGGCGGCGGGTGTCGGTTGTCGAGGACCTGTGTGTGATGTCCGTCGCCGGCAAGGGCATCGAGGGGTATCGGTTGGCGCTTGCGCGGCTACACGACGAGCTCAGCGGTCACAAGGCGTGAGCGAGCTCGCGCGCGCGGCGCGGCTCGCGAGAGAGCTGCGCGTCTTGAAGGTAGACCGGCTGCTCGTGAGCGCGCCCGTGAATGTGCGCTACCTGAGCGGCTACACCGGCTCTAACGGGCTTATCGTAATTGACGCCTCCGAGCGTGCGGATCATCGCTTCTTCACCGACTTCCGCTACGCCACCCAGTCGGCCGAGCAAGTCCCTGAGGGCTTTCGGCGCGAGATCGCCCCGGCGGAGCTGCTGGAGGCGGCCGCGCGAGCGCTCGGCGATGGCGGAGTCGAGGGTCAGAGGATGCTCGGCTTCGACGACGCGTCGCTGAGCGTCAAGCAGCACGCTCGACTACGCGAGCTGCTGGCGGATGGCTGGAAGCTCGCGCCATGCGCGGGCATGGTGGAGCGGCTGCGCGAGGTCAAGGACGAGGGCGAGGCGGCGCGCGTGCGTGCCGCCGCCGAGCTCGCCGACGAGGCGCTCACGGGGG
>JBARJU010000089.1:0-7702 GCA_049800435.1 Solirubrobacteraceae bacterium | reverse complement strand
GTACTCGGCCTGGGCGGCGATGGGCCTCGCGGCGGCCGGACGCGACCCGCTCAGCTTCGAGCGCGCCGGCCACACCGTGCTCGACGCGATCCGCGGCGAAGCCTCGACGCTCGAAGACACGGGCGATGAGGAGCGCACGATCCTCGCCCTGCGCGCTTGCGGCGTCTCCGTCCACTCCTTCCCGGGCGGCGACCCGCTGGCGAAGCTGATGCGCTCCCGCGCCGGCGACGGTTCGTTCGGCCGGCTCGTCAACATCACGACGTTCGCGATCTTTGCCCTGCGCGCGGCCGGCCACACGGCGAGCGACCCGGTCGTGCTCGCCGCCGGCCGCTGGTTGGAGGCCCAGCAAAACCCGGACGGCGGCTTCGGCTTCGCCGGCAAGGGCGGGAGCGAGGACGTCGACGACACCGCCGCTGCCCTACAGGGCGTGGTCGACATGGGCGGTCTGCGGAGCCCGGTCGTCGCCCGCGCGGTGGCCTTCCTGCGCCGCGCGCAGAACTCCGACGGCGGCTACCCGCAGCAGCGGGGCGGCGAATCAAACGCGCAATCGACCGCGTGGGCGGCCCAGGGCCTGGCTGCGGCTGGACAGAGGGTGGGCGCGATCAAACGCCAGGGGAGCCGCTCGCCGCTTGAATACCTCGAAAGTCTGATTGCCCCTGACGGCAGCGTGCGCTACTCGCGCACGAGTGCCCAGACGCCCGTGTGGGTCACCGCACAGGCCCTTACGGCGCTCGCCGGCAAGTCGTTTCCGATCGCTCCAGTGGCGAGGCGCGCCGTTGCCCACCATGCATCGGTACGCGGCAATCGCGCTCCTTCAAGCGCAAGCGCCGCGGCTCCGGCGCGCCAGTCCGTCGGCGGCGCACCCGCTCATACACATCGATCGGCCTCGACGACCGCGAGAGGGAGCATCCGGGGAGTCGTACAGACGCAAACCTTCTCCCAGCGCCGCCTCGAAGCGATCGCCCGCACGGCAGGGGTGTTCGTAGGCGTCGTGCTGGCGCCCGTGCTGCGCTGACGGACATACTGAGCCCCCTGAGGGCCGCTGCTCCTACCCTTGGGTGCATGTCTGCGATCTCGCGCGCCCCGCTTCCCAACCGAGGCCTTGCTCGACTTGGTCTGCTCGTGGCCGGCCTGAGCGTCTTCGGGCTCGCGCTCACGTGGGTCTTGGCCGAGTTGGTGCCGATCACGCACGTGAAGGACGCCGTTGCGTTGTATGACTTCACGCGTCTCAACCGCCCGCTCGTGGAAGTGCCGGCGAATGCGCTGCTCGACCTGCTCTATCCGCCGTTCTACGCGGCGTGGGGCATCGTGCTCGTTGTATTCGCATTGCGCCGCCGTCTGCCGTGGGTCGCGCTCGCCGTCGCGATCCTGCTTCCGCTGGCGCCGCTCAGCGCGGAGTTGCTCAAGCCGTTGCTGGCTCATTCGCACGATCAGCTCGGGCCGAGGCACATAACGAGCGCGTCGTGGCCGAGCGGCCACGCGACGGCAGCCCTGGCGCTTGCGTGGTGCGCACTACTCGTCGCATCGCCGGTGCGCCGTCAGCTCGTTGCGGTCCTTGGAGTCGCGTTCGCACTGGCGGTCGGAGCTGCGCTGTTGGTCCTCGCCTGGCACATGCCGAGCGACGTCGTCGGCGGGTATCTGCTCGCCACCTTCTGGGCCGCCTTGGCGTTTGCCGCCCTGCGCGCGCTTGGGCGCGATGGGGACGCGCTCGATCCCGCGCGCGCTCGCCTAGGAAGCGCTTCCGGCGGGCCCGGCGCCGTGCGCGCCTGGAGCCCATAGCGACTCGGGTGGCGCTCCTGACTCGGACCCTGCCCGGGCCAGCGGGCCATCGTTCGCGGCGCGGCTGAGGATGAACAGCATGTCCGAGAGGCGGTTCAGGTAGCGGATCGTCTCGGGATTGCAGTCCTCGCCGACGGCGATCGCGCGGCGCTCGGCGCGACGGCACACGGTGCGGCACACGTGCAGCTGGGCGGCGGCCGGTGTACCGCCGGGGATCACGAACGAGCGCAGCGGCTCGAGCTTCGCGTTGACCTCGTCGCATACCTGCTCCAGCCACTGCGCGTACTCGGAGGTCACTCGGAGACGTGTCTGACCCTTGCCGGTGGCGTCCGGCTCACCCTCGGGAGGGGAGGGCACCGAGAGGTCGGCCCCGACGTCGAGCAAGTCGTTCTGCACGCGCGCGAGCCACTTCGCGAAGCTCGACGGCAGGCCCGGCGCGAGCAGTGCCACGCCGATCGTGGCGTTGAGCTCATCCACGGTGCCATACGCCTCGACGCGCGCATGCGTCTTCGAGACGCGACTCATGTCTCCCAGGTGGGTCTCGCCACCGTCTCCGAGCTTGGTGTAGATGCGCGTCAGGTTGACCGTCACGGCTTGCCGAGTCTCGCATATGGGCGGCCCGACTGCCTCTCGTCGGCGCGCCCGAGCCCGAGTCTGACTGCGTACCGTCCCCATGATCGGATACGTTCCCAGCCTTCATGCGGGTAGGTGTTCCGAAGGAGACCGCCGAGGGCGAGCACAGAGTTGCGCTCGTACCGGAGGTCGTCGCCAAGTTGAAGACCAAGGGCATCGATGTCCTGGTCGAGAATGGCGCGGGCGCGGGCGCGCTCCTACCCGACGCGGCGTTCGCCGATGCCGGCGCACAGATGACGGCCGACACAGGCGAGGTTTGGCGCTCTGAGGTCGTCGTCAAGATCTCGCCGCCGAGCGAGCCGGAGGTCGCGCTGCTCGGAGCCGGTTCGATCCTGATCGGTTTCCTCGCGCCGCTCACGAGTCCGCAGACGACGCTCGCGCTTGCCGCCGCCAAGGCAACGGCGTTCGCGATGGAGTCGATTCCCCGCATCTCGCGTGCCCAGTCTATGGATGCGCTCTCCTCGCAGAGCAACATCGCGGGCTACAAGGCCGCGCTCCTCGGCGCGGAGAATATGGGGCGCTTCTACCCGATGCTGATGACTGCCGCGGGCACGATCCCGCCCGCCAAGGTGCTCGTGCTGGGCGCGGGCGTCGCCGGACTACAGGCGCTTGCGACCGCCAAGCGCCTGGGGGCCCGCACGACCGGCTATGACGTGCGCCCGGAGGTTGCCGAGCAGGTGCAGTCGCTTGGGGCCCAATGGCTCGACCTGGGCCTGGAGGCAAGCGGCGAGGGTGGCTATGCGCGTGAGCTCACCGACGAGGAGCGCGCCCGCCAGCAGCAGGCTCTGACCGACGCGATCAAGGGTTTTGACGTGGTCATCACAACGGCGCTGGTTCCGGGCCGTCCGGCGCCAAAGCTCGTGACGGCTGAGGCCGTGGAAGGGATGAAGCCCGGCTCTGTGATCGTCGACCTCGCCGGCGAGTCGGGCGGTAACTGCGAGTTGACCGAGCCCGGTCAGACCGCCGTCAAGCACGACGTCAAGATCGTCGCGCCGTCGAACCTGCCCGCGAGCATGGCCGAGCACTCCTCGCAGCTGTTCGCGCGCAACGTCTTGGCTCTCCTTGACCTGCTGGTCGCCAAGAAAGACGATCCCGCCCACCCGGGCGCCGAGGGTGAGGTCGAGCTCAAGCTCGACTTCGACGATGAGATCGTCGCCGGCGCCTGCACCGTGCGCGACGGGGAGATCGTGGGGGCGGGCGCGAAGGCCGCCGTCGAAGCCGCTGGTGGGGGAGCGCGCGCATGATCCTCGCGAGCGTGCTCACGACCAATCTCGCGATCCTCGTGCTCGCCGGATTCATCGGCTTTGTCGTCATCTCCAAGGTGCCCAATACGCTGCACACCCCGCTTATGTCAGGCACGAACGCGATCCACGGGATCGTGCTGCTCGGCGGGCTGCTCCTGTTCGGCTTGGCCGGTCTAAATGGCTTCAGCAAGCTGCTGCTCGTAATCGCCGTAGCCTTCGGCACGATCAATGTCGTCGGCGGCTTCCTCGTCACCGACAGGATGCTCGACATGTTCAAGTCGCGCCCCAAGCCCAGGCAGACCGACGAGCGGTCGGACGGGAAGGCTGAAGCGGACGGGAAAGCCGGCGCGGACGGTAAGGCGGGGTCATGAGCAACATGCCCCTTGCCACTAGCTTCCTGCAAAGCGAAAGCTTCATCTACGTCCTCTACATCGTCGCCTTCGGGATGTTCATCCAGGGTCTGCGTGGGCTTTCCGGGCCGACCACGGCCGTGCGCGGCAACCGCATCGCCGCGGTCGGGATGGCGGTCGCCGTCGTCGCCACACTGCTCAACCCCGACGAGGGCAACTGGGGCTTGATCGCGCTCGGCATCGCGCTCGGGGTGGCCGTCGGGGTGCCCGCGGCGCGCCAGGTGAAGATGACCGCCATGCCCCAGATGGTGGCTCTCTTCAACGGCGTGGGCGGCGGCGCCGTTGCGATCATCTCGTGGGTCGAGTTCCGCAGCCTCGGCTCCACCTATGGCTCGCACACCGTTGAAATCGCCGGCGAAACGTTCCAGATCGGCGGGGTGGCCACGTATATAGCGATCTTCTCCGTGTTCGCCGCGATCGTCGGCTCGGTCTCCTTCTGGGGGTCGAACATCGCGTTTGCCAAGCTCCAGGAAATCCTTCCCGGTCGCCCGATCACGCTGGGGCCCGCCCAACAGATCGTCAACCTCGTGCTCTTGATCCTCGCGGTCGCGGCGGGCGTCGATCTGATCGCCGGCGCCCACTCCGAACTCTTGTTCATCGGGATGCTGATCGTGGCGGCCCTGCTCGGTAACGCCGTGGTCCTGCCGATCGGCGGGGCGGACATGCCGGTTGTGATCTCGCTGCTCAACGCCTTCACGGGCCTCTCGGCGGCGGCAACCGGGATGGCGCTCAACAACCCCGCCCTGATCGTCGCCGGGATGATCGTAGGCGCCTCGGGCTCGATTCTCACCAATCTGATGGCGAAGGCTATGAACCGCTCGATCCCCTCGATCGTCGCCGGGGGCTTCGGCGGTGGGGGAGCGGTCGAGGGCGCCGAAGGCGCCGGCGATCACGACGGCACGGTGCGCTCCACGAGCGCCGCCGACGCGGCGATCCAGCTCGCCTACGCCAACCGCGTCGTCGTCGTCCCCGGCTACGGGATGGCGGTCGCCCAGGCCCAGCACGCGGTGCGTGAGCTCACCAAGGAGCTCGAGTCGCGCGGGGTGGAGGTCAGCTACGCGATCCATCCGGTCGCAGGACGCATGCCGGGTCACATGAACGTGCTGCTCGCAGAGGCCGATGTCCCATATGACCAGCTCAAGGAGATGGACGACGCCAACCCCGAGTTCCAGCGCACCGACGTATCGCTCGTGATCGGCGCCAACGACGTCACCAACCCGGCGGCCAAGAACACGCCCTCCTCCCCGATCTATGGGATGCCGATCCTCGAGGTGGCCGACTCCCGCTCGGTGATCGTGATCAAGCGCTCGATGAACCCCGGCTTCGCCGGCATCGAGAACGAGCTCTATTTCGACCCGAAGACTTCGATGCTCTTCGGCGACGCCAAGTCGGCCGTGAGCGAGATCACGGCCGAGCTGTCGGCGCTCTGACGCTCTGAGCCGATCGACCCCGCCCCGGTGCGGGCGACGTGGCCTTCACGGGAACGAACGCCTTCCAATTCCAGGATCGGCGACTCGCATGCGGTCTTGCTGAGAGATAGGGCCTCGATTTGCGCCCTACAGCGCCCTTCCAGGCGTACGCGTTCCCAGGCGTGCCAAATTGGTACGCAATGCAGACAAGACATACATTGTCAATGAAGTACATCGTATCTTAGACTCAACTGAGGGGAGGAGACGCAATCATCTAAGGGGTCAGTAGTTTGCTGCTGCACCGCTTCACTACTTCGGGTCAATCGCGGCTCGCGCTCACTGTGGGAGTGTTGGCGTGTGCCGCGTGGGGCTCCGGAGTGGCTCGTCCTGTTGGCGGGAGGATGGAGCCACTCCGGGTCGCCTATGAGCAGACCCGTCTAGCCCCACGCGCGAAGGCAAGCATCGTTGGGGGGACGGGGGCCTCGATCGCGAGCTTCCCCTTCCAGGTCGCACTCTATGATCCCCACGCCGGCTCGCCGGCGGCCGGCTTCTTCTGCGGCGGGGTGATCGTCGATGCCACTCACGTCGCCACCGCGGCCCATTGCATCGTCGGGGGCGGGGGTCGTCAGGCCGGTTCCGCGGGCGACGTGGCGGTACTCGCGGGCTCGACGAGCCTCGACTCGCCCGACCCCGGCAGCGTGCGCGCCTCGGTGCTCTCGACCTCGTTCGACTCGCACTACAACCCTATTTCCAGCGACTACGACGTCGCGCTGCTCACGCTCGCCCGGCCGTTGTGGTCGGGCTCGACCGCGCCCACCGTCAACGGTCTCGACACGATCGCCCCACTCCCGCTCGAGCAGGCCGGAGCGTCCACGTACGCCAACCCCAACGTCACACCGGCGATCGTGGCGACGGCGAGCGGTTGGGGTGACGTCAACCCGGCGCCCGGTCACGGGGCAAGCTACCCGACGAGCCTGCGCGCTGTGCGGATGCCGCTCGTCTCCGACTCGCTCTGCGAAGAACAATATTCCTCGATCGAACAGCCGATAACCTCGCGCATGATCTGCGCCGGTGGGATGCGCTCTCACGTCGACACTTGCTATGGCGACAGCGGCGGACCACTGGTTGTTGACCGCGACACACCGGCAAGGCCGCCCGGCGACTACGTGCTGATAGGGCTCGTGGACTTCGGCAACGGCTGCTCCCAACCCGGCTACGCCGGTGTCTACACGCGCATCGCAAGCCCCGAGATCATGCACTTCCTAAGCTCCGGCACCGGCCACGTCTCGACGGCGGTCGGGGCGCAGGCCATGCACCGCAAGCACAAGAAGCACCGCAAGCGTCACCGTCACCACGTGGGCTAGCTTCTCGCCGCGCGGCGCTTCGGTGACAGCTCAGCGCAAGCAGGCAGGCCTCGCATACGGCTGTGCCTCGGCGAGGGCTCAGCGCAACCGGCTGGGTCCCACGTAGCGGTACAGCCCCCTGCGCACCATCACCGAATTGCGCACGGTCCACGCGGTCGTGGGCGTGCAGTGACGCTTGCCGGAGCACGGATTCGGGATGATCGCGTAGCGCACGGCTCGTTCTCTGACGAGCGTGCGGAGCTGGTTCACCGACATCAGCACGCCGTCGACGCTGCGTAGCACCAGCACCGGTTGGGCGTCCTGGGCGATCAGGGCGACTACCGACTGCGGGTTGGCCGCTACCGCCTCGTAGCGAGCGCCGTCTCGATGCGCGCGCAGATACGGGCCGAACTGGGCTCCGGAGCCGCTCGGGTTGGCGTCGCCCGCGTGTTCTTCGACGACGTCGATCGACGCCTCCGCCGGGCCGGCCAGCAGCGCAAGCGACGCGATCGCGATCAAGGCCACGCGCACACGCGGCTTTTCGGCGCTTCGTAACAGCAGGTAGGCGCTCGCGATCCCCAGGCTTGCCGCCACGGCGGGCGCCATCGCCTCCAGGTAACGCGGCTGCAGGTGGCCCATGAAGCTGAACAGCACATACGTCGTCGCGAGCCACACGATCAGGCTCGCGATCAGCCAGCGCATGGTGCGCTTCGCGGGCGCCGCGGCTGTGGTGGCCGGCGCGGGCGCCGTGGATGTTGCGGCTGGCGCGGATGTCGCCGGTGCGACAGATGTCGCAGCAGGCGCTGATGTCCCGATCGTCGCGGGCTCCGCGTCCCGCCCGCTCGGGCGGCGCTTGCGGTGGATCTGCCACACCACGCCCGCGC
>JBARJU010000088.1:0-6106 GCA_049800435.1 Solirubrobacteraceae bacterium | reverse complement strand
GATCAGGGGATCGTCGGCGAACTCCGCGTAGAACGCGCCGAGCTCGTCGTCGACGCCGAGCGCGAAGCGCATCCGCTCGATCCCATGGCGCGCGGCCTCAGGGGTGGCGGAGCGCGCGCCGAACAGGACGGCGTCAGGGGCGGTCTGGGCCACACGCACGCGCACCGGCTCCGCGCCCTGGTGGAGCAGCCGCTCGAGCACGCTCCCGCGACGGCGCATCACGCCGTCCATGCCCCCGGCGAGCGACAACCGAAACGGCGAAGCGGGCCTGACCTCGACGCGCAGCTCCACTTGCGGCGTCAGCGACTTCGGGCTGGAGCCCCGAGCAGGTGAACGTCGACCAGCAGCGAGCGGGACCCTACGATTTCGACGATCTCGCGCGCACCCCGTTTGCCACGCCCGCGTCCGCGGGCGGGCGCGGCCAGCGTTCGCTTGTGACGGTGTCCGAGCACGCCCACGACCACAGCGCCGGCCACGAATCCCCCGGCGGCCACCGCCGCCGCCTGAACCGTCGGCGCGAGCGAGCGAGGCGAGAGCTCGCGCGAGCTTGGCTCAGGCGTGAGCACCGGGAGAGCGTCTACTTCCTCAATGTCGCTCCTTTCGATCACCCCAGCAGTGTAAAGGGCACGTCAGACTACAACTCGCGCTCATACACCCGGTAGCGGCGCACGATCTTGCCGCCCATGCCTTCCATGGCACGGTTCATGGGCTTGTTGATCTCGAGGATCCAGCCCATCTCGCCGCCGTGCTGGGGCGTGCGTTCGGCCGCGTCGAAGTGCATCTGGTAGAAGCGCGCCGCCACGCCTGTGTGCTGGTACTCCGGCTTCACCCCCAAGGCGAACACCCTCACCGAGTCGATCTTCTTGCGCTCGCGCAAGGCCGTGATCCAACCGAAGGGGAGCAGGCGCCCGTTGAGCTTGGCCAAGACCTGGTTGAAGTCGGGGAGGGTGAGCGCGGCGCCCACCACCTCGCCGGTGTCCTTCTTTTCGGCCACCATCGCCCAGTTCTCGTCCAACACCGGCTTGAGGTCCTTGGCCATGTGACGGACCTCCTCCTCGTTGAGCGGCACCGACGCCCAGTTGCGCTCCCAGGCGGCGTTGTACACGCTGAGAAAGCGGGTGATCTCGGCGTGGAGTTCCTTCTTGCGGAAGTTGCGGCACACGATCCCGTGCTCTGACTCGAGCTTGTCCGCGGCCTCCCAGATCGCCGGGTGGACGTTCTCACGCCCGGTGACATGCAAGCTCCACATGTAGAGGTCCATCGCCTTGTCCATGCCGATGTCCTGCTCGAAGAGGCGCTGGTAGTAGGGGTGGTGCCAGGGGCAGAGGATGATCGGAGGGCGCTCGTGGCCCTCGACGAGCAGACCGCACTCGTCGTTGGTGGTGAAGTCCATCGGGCCGACCATGCGGTCGCGTCCACGCTCTCGCAACCACTGCTCGGCGGTCTCGAGCAGGGCACGGGCGACCTCGGGGTCGTCCTCGCACTCGAACCACCCGAACAGGCCCCACTCGTTGCCCTGAAACTCGTTGAAGTTGCGATCGATATGCGCGCTTATGCGCCCCACGGGCCGCGCCCCCCGATAGGCGAGGAAGTACTGGGCCTCGGTGTGCTTGAAGAACGGGTTCTTCTTCTGATCGAGCCTTTTCTTGACGTCCATCAGGAGCGGCGCCACCCAGTTGGGCTCGTTACGATAGAGCCGCCACGGAAGCTTGATGAAGGTGCTGAGCTCACGCCGGCTCGTGACCGGTCGAATCTCGACGCTCATCGTCTGCCCCGAAGTCTCGACAGCCATCGCCGCGCACACTATAGGAAGAGAGTCGATGCTTACCTCAACAGGCCCTGAGCCGATGCACACATCCATAGACGCCATCCCCAAAAAGTTCACATCGATAGACGCCCTCGCCGAATGACCACCTCGGTAGACGTCTTCGCCAAGGTTCGCGGCCACGAGCGCGAGGAGCTGCTGAGGGCGGCGCGCGAGGCCGACCTGATGCCCTACTTCCGCACGGTGGAGTCGCCGGCGATGCCGGTCGTCGAGATGGAGGGAGCGCCGCGGATCATGCTCGCCTCCAACAACTATCTGGGGCTGACCGGCGACGAGCGTGTGATGCAGGGCGCACGCGACGCGCTCACCCGCTACGGCACCGGCCTGACCGGCTCGCGCCTGCTCAACGGCACGACCCCGCTTCACCTGGAGCTCGAGAGCGAGATCGCCGAGTGGATGGGCGAGGACGACGCGATCGTGTTCACGACCGGCCACCAGGCCAACGTGGGCACGCTCGGCACGATCCTGAGCCCCAAGGACACGGTCATCGTGGACTCGGCCGACCACGCGTCGATCCTCGATGGGGTGCTGCTCTCGAAGGCGAAGATGCGCCCATACAGGCACAACCGCATGGACAAGCTCGAGCGCGCCCTCGAGCGCGCCGAGCAGGACGGCGGCGGCGTGCTGGTCGTGGTGGACGGGGTGTTCTCGATGGAGGGCGACGTGGCGCCGCTCGTGGACATAGTCGAGCTGTGCGAGCGTTATGGCGCGCGCCTGATGGTGGACGAGGCCCACGGCGCGGGTGTGCTGGGAGCGCGCGGGGCTGGAGCCGCGGAGCTGCTGGGTGTCGAGGACAGGGTGGATTTGAGGATGGGCACGTTCTCGAAGTCGTTGGCGGCTTGCGGTGGCTTCGTTGCCGGTCCGGCCGAGGTGATCGACTACCTGCGGATCTCGAGCCGTGCCTTCCTGTTCACCGCCTCGGCGGTCCCCGCTGCGCTCGGCGCGGCGCTCGCGGCGCTGCGCGTCATTCGCTCCCCGGAGGGGCCGCCCCTGCTCGCCGAGGTGCTCGCCAACGCCCGCTACCTCGCCGACGGGCTGAGCGCACTGGGGTATCGCACACTTACGGGCGAGCCGGTGCGCGTCGGCGTCGAGCCCGATAGCCCGATCGAGAGCATCGCGACGCCGATCGTGCCGGTACTCGTCGGCGACGACTGGAAGGCGGCGCTATTGTGGCGCGCGCTGTACGACGGGGGCGTGTTCACCAACTGCGCCCTGCACCCGGCCGTACCGCCCGGCGGAGCGCTGTTGCGCACGAGCGTGATGGCGACCCACGACCGCGCCACGCTCGACCGTGCCCTGGACGTGTTCGAGAGGGTCAAGCGCGAGTTCGAGTCAGAGCACGGTTCACTGCCCGGTCCGCTGCCCGATCCACACGAGAACCGAGGGGACCTGTCCTGAGGCGACCGCTTCGACTAGCCGGAACGGTGTAAAGACCCTTAACGGCTTGTCCAGATCTTCACAAGGGGAATCGTCGACAAAAAAGCCCGCTTCTAGCGAACGTTCTGGAGGAACACTGTTGACCGCGAGGCTCGGGCTGGCTAGCTTTTCAAGACGCCAAGCACGACCGTCCGAGGCTCGCCTGCAAGCCACCGGTAGAGGGGTGCCGAGGGCTTTCGCGACATGCTCGCGAGGGACAGCCACGGACGATCGAGTGGACGCGCTACTCGTCAACCAGCCAAGCTTGTCGCGCGCCACGGGGGGCACCTGTGGCAGCGACGGGGAGTGAGAACACATGAACGCGACAGCTACCATCGCCCCTGCCGGCCCTCAGCACATGCGCGCGCTGGAACGCGCAAATAAGGTGCGTCTTGCCCGCGCCGATCTCAAGCGTCGCGTAGCCGGCGGAGAGATCGGCGTCGCCGAGGTGATCCTCGACTGCCCGTGGGAAGCCGAGAGCATGGCGGTCGCCGACCTGCTGATGAGCCAGCGCCGCTGGGGCCATACGCGCTGCCGCAAGTTCCTCGCCCAGATCCCGATGTCGGAACAGAAGACGATCGGCTCGATGACTGAGCGTCAGCGACGCACACTCGCGGCGATGCTGACGGCGCCTGGAGCGGCAAGCATGCCGAGTCCCTGGCCGACGGCGCGGAGGATGCAGTCCGGCTCAGCCACGGGCAGCCGGTCTGAGCCTGAGCCGGCGCTGTCCCCCGGGCGCTAGGGGCAAGTCGGCTCGGCCGCTGTGCGCGGAGCCGGCGCGCAGGAGAACAGCGACGAGCCGCTCGGATAGCGTGGAGTGCGGCGCCGGCGCAGCTACGGGCAGCCCGATGAGAGCTTGACCTGCCACCAGCCGGAGAGCATCCCGATCAAGCCAAGACGCGGACGTACTTCCCAAACTCCGCAGTGCCCATCGCCAAGATCGGCGACCGGCACGCGCACGAACTTGTAGCGACCCGGCTCCTGCTTCATGCGCTCCAGCAGGGCGCGCGAGCGGCGCTCGAGGGCCGTGCGCTCGGCGACCTCGCCGCGAACCTCCCCGACACGCAGCGCCAGTCGGTCGCGCAATCGCTCGAGCTCGGCGAGGCTCAGAAGCCGCGGCCCGTTGAAACTCTCACCGCGCGAGTCGCGCGGGGAGATGTGAGGGAAGGTGTGGGACACCAGGCCCGAGAGCTCACGCTCGAGCCTTGAGACCTGCGCTCGCAGCGTCTCGCGCGCGACGCGCTCGTCGGCGGCGCGATCGCCCACAAGCCAATCGCCTCGCGGGCGCTCAACGACGAACTGCTCGGTTTGGGCCATACCATGCACCTCCCGCTCGGACCAACCCGATGTTAGCTTGCCGAGGGGTTGCGGTAAAGGGCACGGGCGCCCCGGGGGGCGCCCCGGGGCGCCCGATCGCGTGAGCGAGCCCTGGCGCTCGAGCGGCGTGGCACACGGTCACACGCCGCGCACCGCTCAGGGCTCACCGGCTCCGAGCGCCGATCGACACGCCCACAGGGTCTCTTCCACGTGCAGGGCCGGGACGCCGGCCACCTGCACGGCGAACAGCGACAGGCGGCGCGTACCAGAGCCCGGCGCGTGGTCGGGCGCCGGCTCGCCGAAGAGCGTCGCGAGGGCATGCTCAGCGTCGGCGACGACGAGTCGCCCGGGACCCAGACGCGGGCCCTCGGGCCCTCGTCCGAGACGCTCGTCGGGACGAGTGAGGCGTATGCCGAGCGGGCCATCGAGGGTGTCGGCGTCAAGCGCCCACACGGGCACGGCGGTGTCGATCAGGCCGATTGTGAGGATATCGGCCAGCAGCCCTTCGGAGAGGAAGCCCCCGTCGAGCATCCGTTCGAGCACGGCCGCCTCGATCGGCGTCCTCGTGACGTCCGGGTCGAGCCCGATGTGACGGAAGAAGACGCGGTAGGCGGCCGGAATCTGCTCCTGGCGGACGTTAACCGCGCGGGCGCCTCGCCAGCGGTTCGACAGTTCGCGCAAACGCCCGAGGACCGCCGGTGAGGAGGCGCCCGTGAGCGAGCGATCGAGCTCGACGTCGATAGTGGCGGACATCAACCCGAGGCCCGGCAGCTCCTGTTGGACTTCGCGCTCGCACCAGCCGCGCACGGGCTCGCCGCTCACGCGCGCCCCGGCTTCCAACCGCGCATGCGCGAGGCGGCGAGCAGCGCGGCAACACGGGCGCGCAGCGTCGCCATCGAGGGCCGCGAGCGCAGCGGAGCGCTCTGCGCCAAGCCCCCCGGATAGATGAGGGCGATCTGAGGACAGCTCACCATCCCGTAGAGCCCTCCGAGTCTCCCATCGGTATCCACACCCACGGGCATCGTCAAGTGCTTGGAGCGCACGAGCCGCGCGACCGAAGCGGCGTCTTCTTTGACCGCCACGGCGGCGAAGGCGACCTGCGGAAATTCGAGGGCGAGTCGCTGGAGGTCGTCGAGAGCTCGAGCGCACGAGCCGGCATCGAAGAACAGGCCAAGCACAACCGGACCCCGTTCGTATAGCTGACAGATATTGAGGATCGCGGGACCGCGCTCGGCGCACGCGGGAACGTTGCCCGCCTGACCCTCGCCCGCGCGGGTCGCGACGTCCACTTCCCCGGGCGGCCCGCCGATGGCGTACGGCGCCGCGAACGGCGGTACCCGAATCCCCGGCCGAATGCTCGCTGTGCTCTTGTGCGAGGTGAGCGCGACATGAGCTGTGAACGCGACGAACAAGATTGCCGCGAGGATCGTGACATAGCGGCCGTAGCGTGCGCCGGCGATCCCCAGATCCGGCGGATCGGAGCCACCCGGCGATCCGGCGCCTCGCGGACCTCCGCCGGTGGGCGTCCCGGGGAGGCCGGACCGGCTC
>JBARJU010000087.1:0-4636 GCA_049800435.1 Solirubrobacteraceae bacterium | reverse complement strand
AGCTCAAGCGGCGCGGGCGGCGGAGGCCTTGCGGGCTCCTCGAGCGGCTCGGGCGCGACGAACGCCGGCACAGGAGCCAGCACAGGCGGCACGCAAGCGGCGGGCGGGGGATCCAGTCCCAAGATCGCCACGGGCAGTATCGGGCAGGCCGAGCGCTCCAATGGCTCGCGCTCCGGTCGCGCGCAGGGTTACGTGTATCCGAGCGCACTCGCCTCGACAGCAGGCGATTCGTCGGCGATCGGAATCTCCGCCGGCGACGTATTTCCGCTCGTTGCGATCCTCGCGACGCTCGTGCTCATCGGGGTGCTCACCGTGCGGTTTTCCCGACTACAGCCATAGTCTTGAGCGACCGATAGAGATAACAGGGCATCCCTCGGGTCTCCCACTGCATGCAGATCTCACGACAGACATCCACCACTCTTCCCCTCACAGGCCAGCTTCCAGTCCGGCGCGATGCGCCGTTCCCTCACAGCCTCCAACGCGGAGCGTTCCGAGGTCCGCTTCAGTGGCTGCTGGAGGGCGCCGGCTGGAGCATCCTGCGCCCGAGTGTGGATCTGCTGCTGATGTACGTCGGCGTGCTCATCGCGCTGGGCGGCGTCGGCGCGACGTTCGCGGTCTCGGCAACGAGCGCCCCGCTGCTCGTGCTGCCGCCGATCGCGCTCTCCCTGCTCTATCTTCGCGGCCTGTATCGCAGTCGCCTGCGCGCCCTGATCCTCGACGGGGTGGTGCCGGTCATAAGCGCTGTGTCGGTCGGCGCCGTGGCCGTCGCGATGCTCGGGATACTCATCAACGGCAAGATGCCGAGCCAGAGCGACTGGATCGAGGCATGGATCTTCGTGCTGTTCGGGCTTGGATTGGGTCGCATCGCGCTGACGCTCAGCCAGCGCACCGCCCGCCGCCGCCGCCTGGTGGGCAAGCCTGTTCTGATCATGGGCGCCGGTCTCGTCGGCTCGCAGGTCGCTCGTCGCCTCGACAACCATCCCGAGTACGGACTCGCCCCGGTCGGCTTCCTCGACGACGACCCGCGCTCGATCGCCGAGGTCGGGGGCCGCGACGTGCCGGTGCTGGGCACGGCCGAGGACCTCGACAAGATCGTGGAGCGCACGGGCGTGCGCGACCTGATCGTGGCGTTCTCCTCCGTCGCCGACGCCCGCATCAGCCGCCTGATCCAGCGCTGTCAGGAGCTCGGCATCGAGGTCTCGGTGGTGCCGCGCATGTTCGACACGATCAACGATCGCGTCGGCTACGACACGGTCGGCGGGCTGCCGCTGCTCACCTTCTCGGGCGTGAACCCCAAGGGCGTGCAGTTCGCGATCAAGCACGTCATCGACCGCGTGTCGGCCACCTTGCTGCTCGCCCTCCTATCGCCGGTGATTGTGCTCGCGGCGCTGGCCGTGCGCGCCAGCTCGCCGGGCCCCGTGCTGTTCAGCCAGCGGCGAGTAGGTCGCGACGGCACCGAATTCGACCTTTACAAGTTTCGCTCGATGCGGGCAGGCGTAGCGCGTGCCGGGCAAGCTCTCGTCCCCGACGTTGGAGCCCTTGAGGGAACGCTCGCCGTGGACACCGCGCCGGGAGGAGTCGAGGGCGAGGATCGGCGCACGCTCGTGGGCCGCGTACTGCGTCGCACCTCGATCGACGAGTTGCCCCAACTCATCAACGTGCTGCGTGGCGAGATGAGCCTGATCGGCCCCCGCCCCGAGCGCCCGGAGTTCGTCGAGCTGTTCGGTCGCGACATCGTCCGCTACGGCGACCGCCATCGCGTCAGGTCGGGGATCACGGGCTGGGCGCAGGTGCATGGGCTGCGCGGACAGACCTCGCTTGCCGAACGCGTGGAGTGGGACAACTACTACATCGCCCACTGGTCGCTTGCGCTCGACTTCAAGATCGCGCTGCTTACGATTCTCGCGCTGTTTCGTAAGGCGGAGTAGCTCAAATGCTCGCGCTGGCCGCCCTGGCGGTGCCCATCCAGTACTGGAACAGGCTCACCTGTAGACGCTGAGTGCCGAGTGCCCGCGGCAGTACCAGCGAATAGCGGTTGAAGCGGTCGAGCGTGAACTGCACCCGGTACACGGCGCGCCGGCCGCTGAAGGCTTCCAGCTGCATGTAGTCGCCGACAGGCCCCGACCCGCTGGCCAGGATGCGGCCGCCGCGCCGGCTCAGGCGCACCGTCACCGAGCTCGGCTTGCCAAAGGGCGAGATCAACACACTGCGCAGCGCCTCGAAGGAAGGCTTGCGTGCGCCGGTTTCGCTGAGCAAGCCGAAGTCCTCGCTGCGCGAGCCCTGTAGCTCGTAGACGATCTCGGCGGCGACCCACGGGGTGCGCGCCAACGAGCGGAACACGTTGGCGAGGTTGGTGGCCTGCGTCTGCTTGGTCACACACGCCTGTTCCTGCTGGATGCGCCGGCGCGGCCAGCAGCTGCTCCAACCGAACTCGTTGAGCCACAGCGGCCGTGTGTCGTGATTGGCGAGTTGGACTTCGTGCAGGTAGCGAAGCGAGGCGAGCACGAGATTGTAGAAGTGGACGGAGAGCCCGTCGTAGTAGCCCTTGATGCCGGCGGCGTACAAGGCCCGCAGGAAGGCGCCGTTGGAGCCGACGAGCGAGCCTCCGAGCACGGGCACATGCGGATCGGCGCGCTTGATCGCGGGGTAGGCCGCTCGCAGGATCGCCGCGTAGCGCCGCGCCTTGTTGGGCCCGGCAAAATAATCTTCGTTGGCTTGGTCGGGCTCGTTCCAGACTTCGATCGCGGCAAGCTTCGACCCGTAGCGGGCGGCGAGGAACGCCGCGAACGAGCCATACGCGTTGGGGTCGCGCGGTGGCCACGCCTGTGCCCTGCCCTCATGGCCAGGTCTGCACTTGCGCAGCAGCGACGCGGGCGCCGAGGAAGCCCAGCACGGGCTCCACATCGCGAGCGCGACCAGCTTGATGCCGGCGGCGGAGGCCTGGTTGACGAGATGATCGGCGAACGCGAGCGCACGCGGGTCGATCTGGCCCTGTGTCGGTTCGAGTGTCGTCCACGGGATTTCCACCCGGATTGCGTGGGCATGGAGCGAGTGCGCCCAGGCGATCTGCTGGTCGACCCCGGCGGTCGATGTGCCGAAGCCGATTCCGGTGGCGTTCACGCCACTGAGCGGTGGGCCCGGGTTCGGGGCCACGATGCTCGACGCGCTCGGTGCATGGATGAAGAGGAGCGCCATCGTCGCGAGTGCACCCAAGATCGCCAGCTTGCTGAACCGCCTTGTCATCCCTACACGATAGTCGGGCTCCCTATGAAGGGGGACAGCAACACGTGCCCTCCTCGCCACCCGGCTAGGCTTTGGCAGGTATGTCACCGACGTGGATCTGGCTGCAGGGAGCGATTGTCGTGTTCGTGTTGATCGGGATGATCGTCGCCATCGCAAAGCTCGTCTGAACGAGCGTCGCCGCTAACCGGCGAAGTGGGCCAGATCGTTATCGGGGCTCCTAGCGGCGACGAACGTGAGGCCATCCAAAGCGCGGGCGTCGCTCGATGCGTGGGATCGTGAACGCTGGACGTGGAGGTATCGGCGTACCGTTGAGGATCGCTTCCGGCACATCGAGCGTCAGCCAATCTGTCAGCGGGCCGAGCCCAGACCGCTCGAGCTCGGCCGCGATCCCCGGCGGACGGCGGACCTCGTCATGAGCGTCGGAGGCGACGTTGTGCACCAACTCTTCCGCCACCATGTTGAGCGCGAAGCGACGCACCTCGCCGCCGAACCGGCCCACGAGCGAGCCCGCGGTGACCGATGTCAGCACGCCCGCACGCACAAGCGATCGCAACAGTTCAGGGTCGCTGTGAAAGGCCGGACAGCGCTCGGGATGGGCGAGCAGGATCCGATAGCCGTCGCTCTGCAAGCCAAGGACGACCGAATCGAGCCCGGTGACAAGCGGGGTAAAGGGTGGCTCGAGTAGCAACCATGGTCCTCCCCCGATTCCCAAGCGCGGCAGTTCCGCCCGATCGATGTCGCCGGCCCGGGTCATCGCGATCTCAGCGCCCGGCTGGATCTCGACCGGCACCCCCTCGTCTTTTAGCCGCTCCTCCAGTTCGCGTGCCAGGTCAATGATCGTCTCAGCCTGGTTTTGGTAGCGCCAGCTGACGTGTGGGGTGGCCACGATCGTGCTTGTCCCGGCGGTCGCGGCCGCCCGTACCAAGGTGATCGAGTCCTCGATCGTGGGGGGTCCGTCGTCGATGCCGGGGAGAGCGTGGAAGTGGAGGTCGATCACGTGCTCACAACGATATGGCAGGGGACCGGCCGAGGTCTGCGGGGCAGCGCGGGCATGCTCGGATGCCGGGTAGATATGATCGGCTGGCTCGAAGCTCGAACGGCAGCCAAGGAGAGTCATGTTCAGGTCGATAGTGGTTGGAACGGACGGCTCGGACACCGCCGGCCAGGCGGTGTGCCAGGCGGTCGATCTCGCAAAGTCAGTGGGTGCGACGCTGGAGCTCGTGAGCGCCTATGAGCCGGTGCCGGCCCAGCGACTGCGCGAGGAGCGCCGCGACGCGCCAGAGGACCTGGAGTGGGCGGTCAACCCGCGCGAGGATGTTGACGCGACGCTTGAGGCCGCCGCCGAGGTGGCTCGCGAGGCGGGGGTCGCTGTGACCGTCTATCCACGCCAGGG
>JBARJU010000086.1:0-44144 GCA_049800435.1 Solirubrobacteraceae bacterium | reverse complement strand
AGCCCCTCGATCACCGCAGCCTGCTCGACCACCAACGCCGCCAGCTGAGCATACGAAGGACGAACCGGGTTCACATAACCCAGTTCGCCGCCTCACAGCCCACACCTACCCCACCTGAACAGTCACGAATAGTGGGGCTATTTCGGCTCCCGAGGACGCCGGAGCGCGCTGCGTGGGGTGCCGCCAGGTGCGTGCGGACGCTTCTCAAACACGTTCTCAGACCTGTAGCTCGGCCTCGGCGTTGCGGATGATCTGGTTGCCGCCCTGCTCGGCGACAGTCTCGACGATCACGCGGCCCTCGCCTGCCTCGCGCACTGTGCCGGTAACGACGACCTCCTGCTCGGGCACGCCCATGCCTCGAAACTGGACGGACAGCCGCTTGAGCGCCGCGGGTCCACCGGCTGCCTCGGTTTGAGCGCGAGCGACCTGTGCCATCGACCACAGTCCATGCAGGATGCGTCCGGGCAGACCGACGGCGCGCGCGAACTCCTCGTCGATATGGATCGGATTGAAGTCGCCTGAGGCGCCGGCGTAGCGAGCAGTGAGGTACTTATCTGGGGTCACACGCACCTCGGGTATCTGGGCTCCAACTTGAAGATCGGCCATTGCTCAGACTCCTCGGACGATGTTCGTCCAGGTTCCGCGGCACACTTGCTCGCCGCGCTGGTTGACGGAAACGGACTCGAACACGTAGTAGCCGCGGCCATCGCGCTCTGAGATGTCCTTCACGCTGGCAGTCGTCGTGATCTCGTCGCCGGCCACCACGACAGGCCCCCACTCGAACTCCTGTCCGCCGTGGACCATCATCGCGAAGTTCATTTCCACCTCAGGGTCGAACAGCGAGGGTGCGACCGACGGCGAGCTGTACACGACCGTGAACATCGGCGGGGCCACAACGTCGGCGTAGCCGGCGTCGCGAGCGGTCGTTACGTCGAGGTGGACGGGATTGGTCTCTCCGACCGCCAGGGCGTACTCCTTGATCTTCTCTCGACCCACCGCGTAGGTGGTGGGCTCGTATTTCTTGCCGATCGCTTTGGTGTTGACTGGCACCGGGGAAGTCTCCTTGTTGACTCGAGAATAGGGCTCGCGCGAGCCCATGCGCCTGCTGGCAAGGCTGCGGCCGGCTAGTTTACGCGCCTTTAAACGCAAAATGACGCCCGGGGCGCCAGCGGCGGGATGCCGCTGTGGACATCCCGCCGCGCCGAAGGCATGCTTGGGGCTGGCTAGAAGACGAGGTCGTCCTCAATCCCAGAGCCAACCCCGACGAGCTCACGCTCCTCGCCGCTGCCGGAGCCGTCGGCCGAGTCCTCGTCGTCCGAGGAATCGCCAGAGTTGCCGTGCTCGCCACGTCCGTCGAGGAACTGAACGCTCTCGGCGACGATATCGACGGCCTGGCGCTTGCCGCCTTCGGAGGTCTCCCACTCGCGCCACTCCAGGCGTCCATCGATCGCGACGCGGCGACCACGACTCATGTAACGGTGAACCGACTCGCCGGCGGCGCCGAAGACGCTCACGCTGAAGAAGTTGGGCTTCTCCGTGTACTCGCCGTCGGTGTTCTTGCGGGTGGTGTTGCAGGCGACACGCAGGCCACATACGCTCGTGCCCGACGGGAGCGCCCGCAACTCGGGGTCACTGGTGAGGCGGCCTACGAGCACGACACGGTTGATGTTCGAGTACGACATTTTGCCTTCTCCTTTATTGCTGTTGGCTCGCCCTGGTCAAGAAGGTAGGCCACGCTTGGGACGGTTCTCGGCGCGAGACGCCCAAAACCGCGATATCGCCCGTCGTTACTGGGAATATTCGTTGCGGGCAAGTGTCCAAAATAGGGTGCCCCACGCGCGTGCGAGGCACCCTAATTTCGGCTATTCGACCGACCGCTCCCACGCACGCGCGCGTGGGGCGTCCAACTTCGGCTAGTCGACCGACGACTTCCACCCACACTCGAGCGCCCCGATCCCAGGCAGCGCGTCAAACGGCACCACAGCGATGCGATCGACGGCTCGCACCTCGGCGACCGCACGCGAAAGCGCTCGCTCGACATCCGCGGAAGCGAGGTAGATCACGCCCGCGACCGTGCGGCAGCGGGCCCAGCCACGACAGATGTCCACGAGCCGGCGCCGCCCCTTGACGGTCAGCTCAACCTCAACGGCAACCGGCAGCCCGCCGTCAGGATCCTCCGGCCAAAGGACAAGATCCGGACGGTGCAGCCGGCTCGCTCCGCCATACGAGGCGCCCAGATCGGCCCTTGGGAGCGGGCCTCCGCGCTCGCATTCGTCGCGGCGCAGCTCTTTCTCACCGACCACACGACAGTGCGGATAGCAGCGCTCAAGCGCAGCGGCGACCACCGCGCACGCGATCAGGTGATTCGCGTTCGACGCCTTCACTTCAGACGGCTTGATGCCACGTGAACCGCAGGCACGCAAGCCGGCGCGGGTAACGGCGAACAACGCGGGACGGCCGACGAGCGGGCAATCCCGCGAGAGTAGACCGCGACGCCGCGCAACGGCCAGGCGGGCGCGCGCCGAGGCCACAGTCGTCTCGGTCCGCAGGGCAAGCGCCTCGGCGGTGATCGCCCCGAGCGAGGCCGCCCAGCGGGCGATCTCGATCTGCTCGGGTGTGGGTGTCTTCCCTTGACGGCTCATATGAAGCTCCCTTTTGTCGTGTTTGCGATGGAGGAGAAGACCTCGACGATGCGCGCCGAGGCAGTAGTGCCGAGCTCGATCACTGCGGCTCGACCCGGGGCCAAGCCCCGCACGTCCTCAGAAGCCAGCAGCGGCACGGTCGAGCGCGTGCGCGTCCAGCGACCGTCGCTTGAGTGCGACGTGCGCCACGCCCCGCGACCGCCGGCCAAGAGTGCGATCAACTCGGCCGACTCCGGGACAACCTGCCGGTGGGCGATCAACGAGGAGAGGTTGCCGAGCACCTGCTCCTGCATCTGCTTGCGCCCATCCGGACGCAGGTCGGCGAGCTCTTGGGTGCCGAGCAGCAGGTTGATGCCGGCCGATCGGGCCCTGCCGAACAGGTGCACGACCTGCTCGGCGGCGATCGCGGCGAACTCGTCGATCGCGACGACTGTCGCGATCGGAGCGCGCTGCAGCGAAGCCATCGTGGTCTGCAGGTCCTGCACGATCGCGACCGCGAGCATGCGCGCCAGCAACGGCAACGAGTCCGCTTCCAGGACGAAATAGACGACCGCCCGCTCTCGTATCGCACTCAGCAGGTCAAACGTGTGCGCGCCGGGCTTCTCGGGGTCGAGCCACGCGGCCACGTCAGACTCGACCACGATCGCGAGCCTGTCGCGCACGCCGCCGAGGTCGGCGCGCTGGCGCGGCGTGAGCGAATCCAGGTACTCATACGTCACCTCCGCCTGGTCCTCGGGCAGGCCGCGGGCGAGCGCCTCGAGCTCTGACGGATCTAGCTGCGCCACGAGCGCCGGAAGGCTCACCACGGCTCCCGTGCCACGCAGAGCACGTACCGCGTGTCCCAGGTAGCGCTGGGCCTGGCGCTGGTAGTGGGGCTCGGTAAACCGCTCGCCAGCGAGTGCCTTGTCCGCGATCTCGCTGGCGGAGCCGTGACCGAACGGGTTGTAGACCGACGGCCCCTCGGGGGTCCATTCGACGAGGCGCCGACCGTTGCGCTCGGCCGCGTCGACGAGGTGCTCCCGCATGCGGGCATCGCCCTTGGGGTCTATGACGACGGCGCCGAGCCCGGCGTCGATCGCCCGCGAGACGATCCAGGTCTGGGTGACGGTCTTGCCGGAGCCGGTGGCCCCGACGATCAGAGTGTGCCTGCCACCGTCGGCCGCGCCGAACGGGATCGCAACGGGGGCGCCCGCGAGATCGCGCCCGACAAGCATGCGCTCGCCACGAAGCGCGTCTCGGGCCTGGATGGAACTGACGCGAAGCATCAACTTCCGCGAGACAGCGCGCAGGGCCGTCAGAGGCCCGCCGCGCGAAGCGGCGATCTCTGCGAGGTCGCCCCCGGCCATCTGGTCTTCGCGATGCCAGTGGCGTCCTCGCAGGGCGGCGTACAGGGCGGCTGTGTCGAGTGTGGTGGCCGACACCCCGAGCGCTGGGCGCACAAGCAACAGGAAGGCGAGCGCCGATGCGGCCCACGTCCAGCGCAGGTGACGACCGCGCATGAGGCGCGCCGCGAGTAGTCCTAGGGCCAGGCCGACGATTAGGTGCAGCGTCGTCGAGGCCACCCAGCCGATCAGGTCGGGGATCGGGGCGAGTGGGTCGAGGGGATGCTGGATTGTGAATTCAGAGGACGGCATGAGCCGCTCCTTTCTGTGACCGGCCGAAAGCCGGTCATGGGGGTTAACGAGAAGCGGAGAGCCCTAGGGCTCTCCGCGGTGTGTGATGCATGGCGAGCCGCTTAGGCCCGTCAAGACGGGTTAGAGAATGCGCCGAAAGAGCGAACGGCATGCCGGATTCGCCCTGTTGAGCCCGGCGCCCGTGAACACGGCGCCCACGACGGCGCCTACGCTTGCCGAGCGCCTATACCGATGGGACTTGAGGCGTCGTTGCCCTCACGTAAGCCGGTAGCCGACTCCCCACACGTTCACGACGAGGCCTGTCGCTCCCGCTGCGTCAAGCTTGCGGCGCAGCCGGCTCGCGTGACTATCGACGGTGCGGGCGCCCGCGTCCGCACGCCGATTCCAGATCGCGCGCAGTAGCTCCTGCTTGGAGCACACGCCGGTCGGGTTGCCGGCGAGGTGAACGAGTAGCTGATACTCGAGGCGACACAACTCGACCGGCGTCCCGCCGATGCGTACGAGGTGCGCGTCGGTGTCGATCGCCAAGGGGCCGACACAAATCAAACGTTGACCGGGCAGGGCCTCTGTACGGCGCAAGACCGCCCGCAGGCGCGCACGCAACTCGAGATAGCAGGGGCCGGAACCACCGCCGACTCCCACCCTTGAGCCCTCGCGCGCGAGGAAATCGTCGGCGCCCAACTCGAACGAGCGGAGGAGCTCGAGTTGGCCTCCTCCACAGCCAAGCACGATCACTGGCAGGCGCTCATCCCACACCTGTGCGCTAGGCCGCTCAGCGCTAGGCTCGCGGCCGGCACATATGGCGGGACAGTGGCGAATCTCCTCGAGCAGTTCGAGCGCACCGCGAGGAGAGTCGAGTGCCCCAAGCACGATCGCTCGAATCGGACCGGCACGTGCAAGCGTGCGGGCGTGCTCGGCAGTATGGACAAGCACGGCGCGGTAGCGGTCGGCACAAAGCTCCTCGACGAGCTCCCGACCTACGGACCCGCACGACTCGGCGACGAGAATCCTCGCCTCGCGCTGCTCGGCGCTGGCATCTGTGGAGGGCACCGAGCGAAGGGGACGCGCGCTCACTGAAGCTCCACCTCGCGTGGGCTGATGCCGAGACCCTCGCGCGCGATCGAGGCGAGCACGTCGCTGTGGATCCACGGCGTCGGTGTCTTTTCTCCACCTTCGGGCATGATCCCGATTCTCCGCGCGAGCCAGCTGGTCTCACCGCTCACCTTCCCGCGCCGGTCGCGCTTGACGATGCCGCAACGCAGCGCGATCTCGCTCATGCTCGTGCCACATCGGTCGAGCGCGTCAAGCACAGCTTCGCGAATCCCCCGATTGAGCACGACGGGGCTGGCACAGAGCCGATCCAATTCCTGGTGCAGACGCGTCACCGAGACCGTCGGGTCCTCGCTGTGATGCGCGATGGCTCGTTCGGTCAGAGCGCGCATCGGTTCATAGCTCTCAAGCGCAGCGATGACCTCGCGCAACGGAGCATGTTCCCATGCTGGGTCGCAAGCGGCGGAGCGCCGGCACCAGCGTAGGGGAGCGATCGAGCCCTCACCCGCAAGCAGGCCTAGACGGTATGAGGTGCCTTGGCTATCCACGATGCATGTGTCCTGTCCATCGTGTTCGCTCGGCGCCGCGGGTTCGCGGTGGTGGACGAACGGCGCGAGCTCGAGATCTTCGGGCCGTACGTGGCGGCACCAGCGGCCGTTCGTGTCTTCGAGGTAGTGACGACAGACGAGCGCCGCATTGCCGCTGGGCTCGTCCGATGCGAGGTGAGCGACGAGTCGGCGGTCGCAGAGCGTGGCGGCATCGCGGTCGAGGACGAGCACGCTGCCGCCGTGACCGGGGACGGCGAACAAGTCACGGCCACGCCCCTGGCCATCGACATAGCGCCCGAGCGGACCGGATGAATCGATCGCCTCACGGTGGGAAGGGGTTCCGGTCCTCTTACGCCGAGGCGGCCGAGTTCGCGAGTGTCCGGAGGACGGCCGACGTCGAGTTGGCGATGGGGACGAGGGGATCGGCGACATGCAGAGCTCCTGACGGTGGAGACCGAGCCACACGTGGGGTGGCACGGTGATGGGCGAATATGGATCGCCTTGTAGGCCCACGGTGGATGGCCGTCAAGTGCAGAACGGTGAGGAGAAGCGGCCGGCGAAAAGATCCGAGACCCCCTATGGGGGCCTCGGAGGAGCCTCATCTCGGCCACACAGCTACGAAAGTTGGCCGAGGATCGCTCAGCGCTTTGACGAGTCGCACCGGCGCGACGAGCCGCCGCACAGTCCGATCGAACGCGGACTGCCGGACGCCGATCCGAAAAGATGCCTTGACACGTACTCGCCTTGACACGTACTCGCGCAAGACCCGAAGCGACGATCGACGGCGCCGCACGAGCACTGTGAGAAGCCGAAATAGTCGAGGAGTGCACAACCTAGGTACGAATTGGGTCCCGCAAGCACGCATCCGAGGCACGAACTGGACCAGGAGAAGGCACGCATCCGAGGCACGAGCACGGGAGCGGATTTGTGTCTCTGACTCTCGCGATAGCGAGTTATCGAGTGCCGATGTCGGCGAAACGGCTCATGGATGCAAGGGAAAGGAGATCGCAGCCTAGCCAACTACGGTAACGATCGTTGCCCTGAGGCGCGCCCTTGACGCAGCCAAGTCCGCAGGCGCCCCCGACTGCGCCCGGAGGTCTCGACAGGCAGGGCGAGAAACGATGGCAGGGCCGCAGCCGAGTCGACTTCGAGGGACTGGGCGACTGCGCTACGGCGCTGGGGTGTAGGGAGGCAACTGCGCGCGCACACGGCGTAACGGCGTGCGAGGACGGGCAAATTCGCGAGCGGCGCGACGCCAGATCGCGCTCGGATTGCCTGACAAGAGCTAGACGCAATAGTGAGCAGTTCGCATGAATCGCCCTGGATGGTCACAATGGATGTCAGTGGCACGGACCGATAGACGCACAGCGAACTCATCGTCGGCCGGTCGGCCGGCGCCCCGCAAGACTCGCAAGACCGCGAGAGCGAGGACCGATCCTCGCTCCCGGATGATCGACGCGATGCTTGCAAGCATCGGCGAGCAGGGATACGCGACGACTGTCGTGGCCGATGTGATCGCCAGAGCGGTGGCATCGCGGAAGACCTTTTATGAGCACTTCGAGGACAAGCACGCCTGCTTCTTCGCGATGAGCGATGAAGTCGCAAGCGAATGGGTGGCACGCGTCGCCCGCTCCGAGGATGCCCCACAGGATCCAAGCGAGAGGATCGAGTCGCTCGTCAACGACCTGTTCGCGCTGGCGCTTGAGCGCCCGGCTGCGCTGCGAGTGCTCGCGGTCGAGCTGACCGCTGCGGGCCCAGCGGGAATCGAGCGCCGCGAGGCCGTGCTCGACGGACTTGCCCAGCCACTGCGCGAAGCGCTTGGCGCAGAGACACCCGACACCGAGCTGTTGGCGAGGATGCTCGTCGGAGCAATCCTGCGCATCCTGTACGCAAGGGCACGCAGGGGTGCACGCGTCCGGCGCCCCCGCAAGGGAGATCTGCTCGCGCTGGCACCCGACGTGACGACCTGGGTCTCCTGCTACGTGCGTGAGCCGGTCGCCACCATCGCGCGCTCCTCTCCCGCCCAGACGGGCGCGGCGGTACCCATAGGGGGGCGTGCGCCGGGGACGCTCTCGCTCAGCTCGCGCGCGATCGAGCGCAGGGGACTGCCACGCGGCGAGGGCAACGTGTCTCGCAGCTTCGTGATTCACAATCAGCGCGAGCGGATCATCGACGCACTCGCGAACCTGGCGGCGGCGAAGGGATACGGAGCCACCACGATCCCTGAGATAGTCCAAGAGGCAGCAGTCTCGGTGCAGGCCTTCTACGAGCACTTCTCAGGCAAGGAGGACACGTTCCTGGTCGCATACGAGATCGGTCATCGCAAGGCCCTTGCGATCGTCGAGCGCGCCTACGAATCCCAGGAGGATTGGCCATCGGCGGTACGTGCCGGGATCGCAGTGTTGCTCGAGTTCCTCGCCTCCGAGCCGGCATATGCGCACCTTGCGCTGATCGATGCGCTTACCGCCAGCCCCAAGGCAGCCGCCGTAGCGCATGAAGGAATGAGTTCCTACGCGGCCATGCTCGAGCCGGGACTCGAGTTCAGCGTAAATGGCAATTCTCCAAACGCGGTGTCGGTCGAAGCCACCACGGGAGCCCTGCTCGAGTTGTGCTTCGTGTACGTGGCCAGCGAGCGCACACGCGAGTTGCCGCGACTGACGGAGATTGCATGCGAGATCGCACTGCGCCCGTTTATGGGCGTGAGTGTCCCTTGAGGTCGGCGCCTGGGCGTGTCGCGGTGCGAGAAGGAGTCGATTGTGGCGTTTATTCAGTGGCTCTTTTGTAATCAGTTGTGAATGATGCAGCTGTGGAAAACGCCGAGCATGCAGAGATAGCTGAACAGATCCGTAGGTTTGGCGCCAACCTGCGCGGGGCGCGCCTGCGTGCAGGGTTGACGCAGGCACAACTGTCCGCAGCCGCGCCGCTGGATCGAGCCGCGATCAGCCGACTCGAGTGTGGCGAGCGCGCACCGGACCTGCGCACGCTACTGCGCATATGCGATGCCCTTGCGATCGAACCAACGGAGCCCCTGCGCGGGATCGGCCCGAGCGCCTCACCCCGTCCGCGCCGCCCGGCTGCGACCGATAGCGAGGCGGCGACGCTGTTTGGAGCAAACCTGAAGCGCGCCAGAAAGCGGGCGGGCATCTCCCAGGAGAGACTCGCGCTCGACGCGAAAGTGGACCGTGCCGCGATCAGCGTGTATGAGAACGGCGGCCGCGAACCGAACCTGCGCACGGTGTTGAAGCTCGCAATGAAGCTCGAGATCCGGCCGGGACTATTGCTTACGGGCATCGTAGGACTAGCCCAGGGCACGCCGTCATAGCTGGGTCGAGCTTGGGTGTGTCGGCGACCGACCCAGCCTCAACCGATCGATCTAGCAACCCGCGGATCTCTTCCTAGCCTTTCGAAAGAACGGTCGATCATGGGCGCGACGCGGTCCTTAGGGGGTCCCGCGCGACGACCGTGACTCAGGTCGTACCACGCACGCCGCGCGGGCCCTGTTCTCCGGCGCGGGTTGAGAGAAGCGCCGCGCCGAGCTCGTTCGATCTCGCAGAGGGGGTGACTGCAACGACCGAACCCTCTTCCCTTGTCCGCCCATTCGGTTCCCGGGAAGTCTTTACTCCTCCACCCTTCGACGAGTAACACGCGCTGCAGAGGCTCAGTGTCATCTGACCGAACCGTATGCCCCGACATGATCCTCGTTCCGGATCTCGGATCAATGGGGATAGTTGCACACCTGCGAAACCATGTCAAGAAGGCGACGGCTAGAACTCATTGATCCTTCACGAGGGCCGGTTGGGTCAGCAACCGCGGCCGGCAGGCCTGCCTCTTCCGGCTCTCGCGGCCGCGTCCCAACCGGCCCTCTGTGAGGGTTGGCCGCCCATTGGGACGATAGTCCGCGAGACATCCCGGGTCAGACCACGCCGCCCGCGCGACGGCGGCCTGCACATCATGGGCCGCGAGGAGAACGTTGTCAAACATCTGGGGATAGTTCCGCCGTCTTGTTCCTAACTCCGACCCGTCGCGGGGCGCGGTGCGGTCTGGGCGATCGCCCTGCAGCCGACCCAGGGCCACGGTGGGTTGTCAAGACGATCGGTTTGGCGATAGCCCTCGAGCGGAGCGGCACAACGACCGGTTATCCACGCAAGCCAAAAGACGAGGAGGACCGACTGGTGGCAAACCGAACCGGGAGACTTCCACTCTCGGTGTCGCGCGCCAGCCGGCCCTCCGGGGGTGGTTGGCCCAAAACCAGGACGCCCGCCTCCGGTCAGAGAGGCCCCAGTTCCGTGTCGTTTCAGACCCAGTGAGCGGGTCTGCCGGGCATTGTCGGCCACCGCTGTTAGAGAGTCAAGAAAACTTCTGGAGTCCTCAGGAATTGTTTCCGACGTTTTGGACCTTATCTCAATAATTGAGATCATCGCACTTCTTGGAGCAAGTCAGGACAGACCTGGTCCGGGCAGAAGATCTACTCCACCAAACGCTGCTTGGCAGGGTAGATCTCACGTAACGCGACCAGCGGGTCGCGCCCTCGCGGATCGCCTCCCGCTGTGGCGACGCGTACGTGAGGGGGCAATCGCGACACACTCCACGCACATAGCTGACCCTCGTGGACGTCGCGCTCAGAGGCAAACACTATGCGATCGCGTCCCGGATACTGCCAGTCGGCTGGGTACTCGCCCGCATAGGCTCGACACGCGGTAAGCACGCTGTCAGCACGGCGCACACACTCGCGAGCGCGTGCGCGATCGCGACACACGAACACCACAAGCGGGAGTTGTGCGCCTGGACGGGAGTAGCGACTGAGGTGGGTCGACCAGCCCGCAAGGTAGTGGTCGTAGCGCTCGAGCTTGGCGGCCCCCGAACCTTCCGGCAAGCGATCGTCGAACTCGACGAGCAGTTCATGTGCCCCGGTTGGGCACAGGGTCGCATCGGGCCGGATGCTCTGGAAGCGCTCGACCTCGACCCGGGCGCCCGAATCGCCGGTGCGCAGGAAGTCGTGGGGCGCCCTACCGCCGGGCAGGGACAGGTCGGCCGGCCCGAGCATCGAGCGCTCACCGCCCTTTGGCCGCGAGGGCGGTTCGATCGCCGATTCGTGCGGACCCTTCATGGAGATGAGACCGTCGGCAAGCGAGCGCTCGACCGCAAGCGCCCAACCGCTGACGCGAACGTCGTGGCGAGCCTGTCTCAACAGCCGGGCGCCTGTACGCGGATTGGTATGAGATGAGTCGTTCCCCTGAGGACCCTCGCCACTGAGGATCTCCGATGCGATCGAGCCACCGTGCTCGAGCGAGAGTCGCAGTCCGGCGGGCGTGATCGAATAACACATCGGGACGCCTCCGCCGTCGCGGCGATGGAACTGGAAGCGCGCCACGAGACCGGCATCGGATAGCCGCTTGAGGCGGCGTTGAGTGGTGGTGACGGCGCGCCCCTCGTTGAAGCGACGGTGAATCTGGCTGCTGAGTACGTGCCTCATCGAGGCAACTAGCGCGAGGATCTCGATGTCGAGCGGCTCGGGCTCGAGCGCGACGATGGCGGTCGCGGGCTTAGCCCAACGCACGCTGTGCGCGGAGCTCAGTTCGACCAGTTCGCGGTAGCTCTCTGCGGGGGTGGAGGCCGCCGGGGCACTTGGCGCAGGCATCGGGCTCCCGATCGAGGACGTATCCACGTCAACCGATGGAACCGCACCGCTAGACGGGACCTCACGGGTGGACAGGACCGAATCGACAATGGAGCTCATATCTTTGGCGTCAGCGTAGGCATCGAAGGAGCTTGCTGTGGTCTGTGTGACCGCAGATGGATCGACCGGAGCGGGGTGTGCGAACTTAGGTGGAGAGGCGTCACTGGTGTCGAAACGATCCTCATCGACCGTAGGATGCTCCGCCGTGCGCCCGCCGGCGTCCCGTTCCCAGTGAGGCTGGCTGAGATCCTCGCGATAATGGGCACCCCGTTCGGCCTGTCTCACGGCGTGCAGCGCCAGACGCTGCTCGTCCACGCACAGTGGGATCGTGTGCGCGATGAACGGCGACTGGCGACCCTCAGGGGTGACCCAGCTGGCGATCGCGGTGTGCCTGGGCAGATGGAGGCGCACGTCCGGGCGTCCGAGCGCCGAGAGATTGCGAATTCCGGGACGCACCATGTCGGAGTACTCAGCCATCGCCAAGTCCGCGGCGGTACGCGCGTCCTGTACCGACGCGGTCGCAAAGTAGACCCGGTGAGCAAACAGAGCGTCGAGTTGCGCGCGCACGTCACGGTCGGTCCACTGCGCCTCGGTCTGCCAGCAGGCGACGGTCTCGAGACCTGCCGAGCGCTTGAGTGCCATGGTCTCGGCAAAGCCGCGGTTGAGGACAAGCGGCGCCTCGTCAACCTTGAGCGCGACGGTTGTGCGTCTGTCCGCCGACATGCCATCCTGCTGGCGTGCGAGGGCCGCGTCGAGCATCCCGACGAGCAGCTGCATCAAGACGCTCGTGTTGCCTGCCCCCATTGTCCCGAGCGCGCCCTTTACGACGAGCACCTCGCCACGTTCGATGACCTCGTCGAACGAGACGGTAAGCGAATTGTTGAGCAGCACGCGCTTGATCGACGGCGAGTTGAGCAGTCGCGCGAGCTTGTTGACGGGTGCGTCGAGCTTGGCTGTCGTAGTGCCGCGGGCATCCGCTAGCTGTGCGGAGAGCTCGCCCGTGAATAGAAACCGTCGACAGTATCTACGATAGCGGACCGCGCGGACGGATCGACGACCGTTCGCTTACGGGATCGTCTTGGGGCTCCGAGCACGTTCAAGGACCCCAAATATGAATCGAATCGCACCCCCTAGGTGCTGCAGTTTCGTCCCGGCGGTCTGGATGACGGACGACAGTTCACAGCCCAGATCGACGCTGCTGGCATATCCACCTGCCACAAACCACCGCGATGACATAAAAGCTGGCGGTTGCGCCCTACTCCAACCCCATCACATCCCTCGACCACGTCTCATCTGGAACGTTTTTGACCGACGTGGACCATCCATAAGCTGCCACTAACCAAAACCTTACGCGGTCCGCGTCGGTCAAAAACGTTCCAGACCAACGACGCTGGCAGTTCAATCCGCGCAGCGGATTCCAAATCCGGGACGCAGTCCTGGGGCAAATCCGGACTCAAGGACGAACATGAAGGCATCGCAGGAGACCGCTGTTTTTGTGGTGCTAAGACGGGGCTGCAGCGTGTACGCCAAAGGGCGCCGTTGAATAGGCACAGCGCGACGTTCGGCGTGGCGACCGGTAACGGAGGCGTCCTTCGGGTGGCTCAGCGAATCTTGTCTCCCAAAAAAGCCGCCCAAACGCTCGCGGGCTGGATTACCTACCGATCAGGTGCGGAGGTCACTGGCGCGAGAGCGCTTCTCTTCCAGGCGTCGGCGCATCTGCGGGTAACGCGTATCGCGGAAGCGCGCCGGAAGCGCCTCGTGCTCTGCGAGCACCGCTTGAAAGGGGTCGACGTCGACATCGGCCTCTACCTTGCGGAAGTGGAGGTCGTTGATGCACTTGCGAAAAATGCGCTCGTTGATGCGCAGCACCGCCCTGACCCGCTCGGGGGAGGGGTCGTCGTCGAGTAGGTAGCGCGACCATTCTCGAGCGCACACGATCGACGCTTGGAGCTGGCGCACCGCAAGCACGTCGGTCTTGCCAAGCACTTGCGCGTTGTATATGCGGCTCTCCATGCAACGCTCGGGGTGCATCACCCACACGCCCACCTCTCCACCGGGCTCGTCTGTTGGGATGAGTAGCCGTACCGCCGTGTCGCGGACATCGCGCGCCTGTAGGCCGAGGGGCTGGTCGATGAAGTCGATCTCGCGCTCGATCCCATCGGCGTCTACGAACAGCACTATCCCCGTGTTCGGTGTGTGGTCGTCCATGCTCGCCAATCGCATTCGCGCCCTCAGCAAGTCCGCCGCCCGGCGGACGGCGCGCGCGCTGCCCTCGAAGTCGATGTCCTTGCTCGCCATCGGCGTGAGCGCGCCAACCTCGCTCGAGCGCTCTCCCAGAAAGCGTGTCCAGAAAGTCACCGCCTGGCCGCCCACGAGCACGATCGAGCGGTCGTCGCTCAGTGGCTCCAACAGACCGAGGATGCGCGCCACCTCCGCATCTCGGAGGGGCGGCTTAGCGGTCATGTGCGCCTACCCAAGCGAACGCGAGGCAGCGAGGTCCACACGAGCAGAGCCCGCGAATGGCGCCAACAGCTCGTTCTCTTGGCGCAACCGCTCGGCGGACTTACGACCCGTGCGCAGATCTCGCTCATCTCGCTCGCGCGAGACCTGCTTCTGCGCTGCGCGTGCACGAACGTCGAGCTGCTCGTCTTTGTTTTGCATCGCGCCCTATCGTAGCCCAGCCTCACAAGCACTCGGCGAGCGGTGTCCCACTGCCTGTCTTTCGTCGGATAGGAGTACGTGGCAACATCTCTCAGTAGCTCCCTTGGCACCAGCCCCCGGTCCTCGACTCGCCGGCGACGCCGGGGACGACTCCACCAGGGCGGCGACAGGCATCCGGCGGCCGCGCGGCCTCAGGCCAGGGCCGCAGGGCCCGACGCCGCCGCCGCCGCGGTCGCTCTCGCCTTCGCGCAAGTGATGGCCGAGCGCTATCCCGGCACCAACTGGCTACCAGCTGAACGGAGCCGGAGCGACGACCGTCTTGTTGTGCCTGCCGGGAAGATTGTCCGGCTCCTCCCCAGCCCAGCAGATGTGCACGCGGGTGGCGGGATCGGCCACCCTGCCGCGCCCGCCACGCACCGGCGAGCGCCGCACGAACACTGCTCCGACTCCCGCGCGCAGCAGCGCCCTCCGCTCGGCAACCGTTAGGGTCAGGTAGCCGATTGCGTCCGGCAGGGCAAAGCCGACTGCACTGGCGCGCGCGGCGGCGAGCTTCTCGCGCGCCGCTATCACCCTCTCGGCACGCGCAGCGATCCCGTTCTCGAAGGCGCTGTCTCCGAGAGCTTCAAGTGTCGTGCGGATGCGCTCGTTGTCGCGAAAGGCCTCCAGGTCTGCTTCTGCCTCTGCCACCTCTCGACCAGCGGCATCGAGATCGTCGCTGTCGACCACGCCTTCGATGCTCACCTCCGTGTAGCGCTCAAGGAACGCATCCTCGACGTACCGCTCGACGGTCTCGCGCTTGATCGCACAGGATTCCTGACAGCGTCCGGCGCTGTGGTTACGCCGGCAGTGGTAGGTCAGCAGCTGCTCTGGCCGACCGGCTCCCCTCGTCGCTCCCGGGCTCATCACGTACCGGCAGCCTGCACAGCGCACGATCCCGGAGAGCAGTGCCCCCTCGCCGTTACCCCGACTTGGTGCCAGGGCCTTCACCGCGTTTGCCGCCTCCCACAGCTCGGCGCTTACGAGCGGCGGATGAGCGTCTCTCCGGACGTGCTTCCCGCATGTCGCCTGACCCAGATATGCGGTGTTGCGGATCAGGTGATTTACGGTCGAACGAGTCCAAGCGGGAGCTTTGCTCGGCGGGTGGCGTTCATTCAAGAAGGCCGCGATCTTTGGCCAAGGCTCCCCGGCCGCGCGCATCTCAAACGTCCGTCTGACCAGCGGAGCGGTCGTCGGGTTGGGCACGATCGGCTTGGCCTTCCCGGGCTTGATGTAGCCGAAGGGCGCCCGGAAGTGAATCCCCCGGCCAATTGCGTGGCCCTGAGCCTCCTGCCACCGCTCCTGGAACTGACGGCGCTGCATCCGGCCAAGAGCGAGGAATAGGGTCATCGAGAACTCGCCCACGGGTGTCGTCGGATCAATCCCGAGGTCCACGACAGCGATCTTCGCGCCCGCCTCATGCACGCTCTCTACGAGGCGAAGCGCATCCGCGACCCCCGCTCGAGATAGACGGTCAAGGTGCGCAACCGCCAGGCCGCCAGTCTGGCCTGTACGGATGCGCGCGAGCATCGCATCCAGCCCGGGGCGATGAAGCTTGCCGCCGGACTGGTCCAGGTCCTCATGCCAAGCGGCGATGCTAACGCCGCGCGCATCTGCCCATTTTTGGATGCAGGCGCGCTGGACCTTAGGGCTGATGAAGGAGTCGCCCTCCCGTCCTCGCGTCCGCGAGACCCTGACATATCCGTCTAGGATTATGTTCGCGCTCGCTCCAATCATCTGGTCTCCTTGCGTCGATTGACTGTACTATCGACGGTCGGTGAAGAACTCGGAGATCTCCTTGAACTCGGGCTGAGCGCGCAGGCGCCCGGCTACGCGCGAGCGGTAGGCGTACCCCTCTTCTCCCACCGACAGGAGCCGAGCTGCATCCCAAAGTGTGCTTCGTCGGTCATACGCAAGCACTGCGATGATGGCGTTGCGCAGGTAGCGGTCGGAGGATGCCTTGATGTCGCCGTCTGACGATGTACTTTAGGGGCGTCATGACTGGAGCGACCGCTTTGGTCCGAGCACTCCCTATGCGCTGATCAGCTGATTTTATCTGACCGCTCGGCGGACAAAGAGTGGCGCGGGCGCTCTCACAGCCGCCTTCACCCGTGCTGAGCAAGACCCAACCGGAGGAACCAGCTGCTCGTCGAGTGTCAGCCGCGAACGGGCTCGGGGAGCAAGACGCGTGTGCTGCAGTCGGCTGAGACAAGCACTACTGCTCGTTGTTCGCCAAGGGCGCGCTTGATCGTTTTCTCGTTGTCGGGCGAATCCGCGTTGATGAAGGCCGCGCGTTCGGGGTAGGGCGAGCGTTCTTCGATCGCGAGCTCGATCGCTTCCTCCATGACCCGCATTGCGGGTGAGTCGCCGTTGTTGGTGTTCATCGCGCTTGCCATGCCTCGATCATCGATTGATAGGTGCTCTTGATCTGCGTCGTTGCCGCACGCATTCCTTCCCCAAGGGTACCGCCGTGGAAGACCTCCGCAGGTTGCTTGCCCGCGGATCGTGTGTAGCGATGCATCTCGTTGATGGCGTGGGCGCCGTCATAGAGCCTGATCGTGTCTGTCTCCCCTTCTTTCTCGACCGTCAACAGCACCGCGTAGTTGGTTATGTCGCGTCGATATGTCGTGAACCGAACGTGCATCAGCTTCTCCGAGTTGCCGCCAAGCTCGACGAAGTACTCAGCGCTCATCGCGCGGTCCAGCCCACGAGCCCACACACACGAGCCGAAACGCTCGAAACCGGAGCTGAGCCGGGTCCGGTCGGCTCACTGGTCTGCCAGCCAGATCTCGAGCATCGCCCTGGTGAAGCGGATGTGTCGTCCTACGCGTAGGCAGGGGAGGCGTCCGGTGCGAACGGCGTCGTAAACCCAACTGGGCTTGACGGCGAGAAGCTCCGCTGCTTGCTCTGGTCGTAGGAGCGGACCGTCGAGCCGTCGCGGCCCACTCTCGTGTTGTGTCGCCGGGATCATCGGTAGGCCTCCGTTGGATGGTGAATCTCTGCGATCACAGGTCGCTGCCCGCGGCCTGGCGTGATGACGAGCGCTTGGCCCGTGTAGAGCTGCTGGACCCGACTGGGGTGGATCTCGTAGTCGTAGTCGCGTCTGCGGCTCCCGCGTCCCGCTGGACCGTGTCCGATCAGGTGGTCCTCGGTCTGCTGCGTGGCGACCCATACCGGCTTTGAGCTGGCGACCTTCGCGATCGTCTCGGCGGAATCGGGCACGTTCTGGCGGTGAGCGATGACCGTCTCGACGTTCCCGAGCACCTGGTCGCGCAAGCCGCCGTCGACGGCGTGCAGGTCGGCGAGCTCCTGTGTGGCGAGCAGCAGGCTTATCCCCGCCGATCGAGCACGGCCGAACAATCTCGCTACCTGCTTGGCCGCGACTGCCGAGAACTCGTCTATCAGCACGACCATCGGGACCGGATCGCTCTGGAGATGTGCCGCGAGCGTCACAAGATCGCTCACGAGCGCGGCCGCGACCATCTGCGCCAGCAGCGGCCGCCGGTCAGAGTCCAAGCCGAAATACACGACCGCTCGCGAGGCGACGGCCGCCCGCAGATCGATCACCGGCGCCGCGGCCGGGTCGAACCACTGCCGGACCTCTGACTCGGCAAGGATCGATAGCCGATCGCGCGCTCCCGCGAGATCGCGTCGTTGGCGCTCTACCAGCGAGTCAAGGTACTCGTGGACAACATTCGCCTGCTCATCGGGGAGAGCTCGTGCCGTGAGCTCCAGCTGGTCCGGTTGCAGATGAGCCATCAGCGCCGGGACCGTGACCGGGATCTCGGCGGCGCGCATCGTCCTGACGGCGTGGCCGAGATAGCGTTGCGCGAGGCGCAGATAGTGGGGCTCTGTGAACACCTCGCCCGCGAGCGCCTTGTCCGCGATCTCGCTGTCTGAGCCGCTCGCGTAAGGGTTGTACGCACACGGCCCTTCCGGTGTCCACTCGAGGAAGGGCCGGCGAGCGAGCCGCGCGCCGCCCAGCAACTCTGCTCTGAGCATCTCATCGCCCTTGGGATCGATGACGATCGCGCCGTGACCGTGCGCGATCAGCCTGCCCGCGATCCACGCCTCGCTAACGGTCTTACCCGACCCTGTTGCGCCCAACACGAGCACGTGCGAGCCAGCCGCCTCACCGACCGGGATCGATACCGGATACCCACGCCCGTCGCAACCGACGATCAAAGACTGCCCATGCACCCAGCCTCGGCGGCGGACCTGCCGGTTGCTTATCCAGCGCGCAAAGATCACCCTCAGTCCGAGGCGTGCGCGTGCTATCTCGGCAAGATCGCGTCCCTGCGCGATGTCGCTCGCGTGCCAGCGCGCGCCCAAAAAGCAACCGACCAGGCTCGCACCGCCGAGACCATCCGCGATCAGGGGAAAACCGACAAGCACAGGCACCAGCAGGAACCCGAGCAGGCCCCACGTCCAACGCAACCCACCGGCGCGCAGACCGATCGCGAGCACGCGACCACCAACGAGAGTCAACCCCGCGAAGATCGCGAGATCCCACAAGAAGCGATCAATTCCGAACACAGCTCGCCTCCATCCCCGTACGCTGCTCCGCCGCCAGCGAGGCGACGTCATTCAACCCGAGCACCCTCACACGATCCGCCGCCTTCGTGGCACGCACCGCGCGCTCCACAGCGCGCCCCGGGCCCCTGGCCGCCAGGTAATACACGCGCTCGATATGACGAGCTCTCGCCCACCCGCGACAGATCGCCGCGAGCCTTGACGCCGACTTGACGGACAACTCCACCTCGACAGGCACGACACACGCGCCAGGTGAGACCAGCGCCAGATCAGGACGATGAAGCAACGGACGACCGCCGAGCTGACCCACCTGCACCGAGCCGAACAACTCGCCGCGATCATTCTCGATCGACCTGACCTCCCGCTCGCTCAGGACATCCCAGCCCGGCATCACGCGATGCAACTCAACGGCGGCGTGCGCCACCTGCCAGGCGTGCTCGAAACCACCAGCACGCACCCTGCACAACGCGAAGTGGTCCAGGCCCTGCCACCGCAAACCGCTGCTCGTCGCCGAGTACATGCCGGAACGACCAAACAGAACAGCGTGATGCTCCAGCAACCCATCGCTCGTGAGCGAGCCCAATCGGTGATAGGCCATGCTGCGACCCATCCCGAAGCGGCGCATCACATGCTCGGCACCCGCCGCGCCAAGACCTCCGATCCACGCGACGATCTCCGCATCCCTGTACGTCTGCACAACACACCTCCATGCCGCTAGAAAACCCTGACATAGGACTAATCCGCCCAAACAGCGGCAAACGGGACACAAAACGGCTAAAAAAACGTGAACCAAACCGTCACAAACGCTCAAGGACCTCCAACCACCCACCCCTGAGTGCTGCAGTTTCGTCTCGCCGACCACGACGGCGGGCACGATCCACGCCCACAGTCGCCGCTGCGCCGGCACGAACCTTCCACGAACCGCGAGCCACTCGCAAAACACGGACAGTCGCGCCCCACCATCACCACACCCCATCCCTCCAACCACATTTCATCTGGATCGTTTTTTGACCGTCGTGGACCACACAACAAGCTTCCACTAACCAACACGCTCCCACGGTCCGCGACGGTCAAAAAACGTTCCAGACCACTACGACGGGCAGTTCAATCCGCTTCAGCGGATTCCAAATCCGGGACGCAGTCCGGGGACCAATCCGACATACCTACGTAAATGCCGGGGCTCGAGTGCGACGGAATCGCGTCGTTCGCACGGGCATTTCAGATCCGAGAGAGCAGCTAAAGGCGGGGCAGCACCAGCGGTGCGATGATCCTTGACAGTCACGGCCCGGTTCTTCAGATCCACGCAATCGCGGGAGACGGTAGCGCGACCTGTCAAGAGCTTCCGTGATGAATTATCGGCACGTATGCTCGCAAACTGTCCCGACGGATGCTTCCCGTCGGATTAGAGGACATGGGACTTGTACCCCCGATGCCGCAGGCAGCGAGAAGCGCAGCGATCGAGACATTCGCACGTGTCACACGCGAACGTCATCCCAATGTCGTTGTGTTGCCCCTAAGCCACGTAGGGGCGCACAGGTCCATTGTCGCGGCCGCGTCGGGGAAGATCGTCCGGCCCTTCACCGCGCCAGAGGATCGTCACGCGTTCCTCGATCGGGATTCGGGAATTGCCACGCTCGACGATCACAGCGTCGACGGAGCTTCCAAGTATCCGCTTGCGATCCTCGATCGGTAGCTCGTCGTAGCTCTCGATAGTCCCACCGTTCGAGATCGGCCCGAGCGCGCGCTGCATCTCGACTTGAGCCTGGTTGACTGCCTTGCTTCGCGCTTCCAGGGCGGCATGGTAGCCATCGCCGAGCACACGTCGAACGGTCAGGTCGGATGCGAACGCGGCCATCTCCTCTTGTGCCTCTGAGAGCGCCTTCGTGGCTGCGTGAAGGGCTTCGGAGTCGTGCTGCACGGAAACTGTCTCTCGGGCCATCTGCTCCCGCCAGGCCGACTCAACGAAGTCGTCGAGCTTCCGCCGATTGACGCTCGCGGGTTTGGGGCAACGCCCAGCGGTATGCCGTGTGCTGCAACGGTAGGTCGGCCATTCGCCGCCCATGCTCGATCCGGCGATTTTGGGCGTCAGGAGGTAGCGACAAGCAGCGCATCGGACCACGCCGCCGAGGAGATTGGGTAGCTTGCCGCGCGCTTCCGAGCGGACAGGCGCGAGATGCGCCGCTTGCCACTCGGCCGCTGTGACTATCGCCTCGTGGGCGCTCAGGTTGACGTTCTCACCGCGGTAGGCGATCCCCATGTAGGCGCGATTTTTGATCATGCGCTCGATCATCGGGTTAGTCCAGAGACCGTCGTTCGGTCGTGGGGCGATCTCATTGAGCCTGCGCGCGATCTGGGTGAGGCTTCGGTGGGCGCCGCGCATCAGGAACGCCTCGCGGATCGCGGGCGCCACCTCATTGGGTATTAGGCGTTTGTCTGGACCCTTGTCGTAGCCGGTCAGCGGGAACTTGGCGATGTGGATGCCTCGGGCGATGGCATTGGCGCCCGCCGCCTCCCATGATTCCTTGATCCTGTCTCGCTCAAGCTCTGCGAAGACGAGCAGGATTCGGAGGAACGCCTTGCCCATAGGTGTCGAGAGGTCGATGTTGTCGGCGACGCTCACGAGGACGGCCCCATGGCGCTCGAACTCCTCAAGCGTACTCAGCGCGCCTACGAGCGTCCGTGCGAAGCGGTCGAGCTTTGCGACGATCAATCCATCGCTCTGGCCTGCTCGGATGCGCTCCATGATCTGGTCAAAGACGGGGCGACTCATCGTGCCACCGCTCACGTCCAACTCGGGGTCGTGCCAGGTCAGGATGTGGCCGTGAGCTTGCGCCCACGACTCGATTCGCTCGCGCTGTTGCTGGGGTGACTGAAAGCTCTCCCCCGCGCGTCCCGCGACCTTCGACACGCGAATGTAGGCGTCGAGGTTGAGAATCTTTGGAGCCATCTTGAACCTGCCTCTATATGACGTTCTCGTCACTAAAGAGGTTCTTCATCGCCGATACGACATAGTCGGCGATCGTGTCGGCCGGAGCGTCTACGTCGAGCGGGTTGAAGCCACAGGTAGGACGGGAAAAGTCGAGCAACGTACACGTTCGATCCGGCGATACGAGGCTCACGGCGGCCTCCGCCGCATCGCCCTTGGGATCGAGGACGATGACCGCACATCGCTCTCGCCGGAGGTCCTCGGCGACGGTGGCGACTAGATAACTTGACTTGCCCTGCTCGACTGTGCCCGGCACAGCTGTGTTTTGGCGACGCAACTCGGTGTGGATCGAAACTGGACCGTGGGCGTCACGTAGCGTCCCCGTACCCTCGCCGACGCGGAGGATCGCGGGGGGCGCGGGAGCCTGCGGCAGCGGGTTGCGCTTGAGCGGGACGGTCGAGTAGTCGATCGCCGGCAGGTGCCAGATGCCGGCGAGCTCTGTCGAGGCGAACACACCCTTGCGCCAGGACGGCAAGGGGTTACCCTCGCCTCGAAAGACCCTTTGCGTGTACAGGCCGAGCCACCCGTGGCGCACCGTCGTGCCGCGCTCCACGAGCCTGTTCTCGGCACCGGCGGCGCGCAACTCGGAGGCAATCCGCTCGCATACGTCGCGGTGCGGTGCGATGACGCGCAACTCGGCAAAGAACAACGGGCGGTGCTGTACGTCGAGGCCGCCCCTGAGCTCCTCGTCCTCCACCATCGAGCGGTCGAGCGGGGGCAGGCTCAGGTGGCGCTCGCGCGAGAGCCGGTGCTCATGGCGCTTGTAAGCGTGCTTGGCGTGCGCCTCGAACAGCGCCGGAGTGGGGGTGAGCGCTATCTGCACGAAAGCAGGCGCGCGGCAGGCTGCCATCGTCGTGATCAGGCCATTCACCGCTGGGGCGTAGTCGTGTCCGAAGATGTCGAGAAACTTTGCCCGCTTGGTGAACGACTGACGCTTCTTGAGACGCACGATGCACGGAGGCACTCCCGGCTTGAGCGTGACGGGGTCGAGCCGGCAGTTGGGATATGCGCTGCGCAGGGCGGCCTCAACGAGCGGTTCGAGGCCTACGGGACAGGTGAGCGAAAGCGACGCCTCTCGGTGGCAGTGGACCTCGAGACTTATCGACGGCTGACCGGCGAGGAGCCGGCGCCACCATCGGCGCAGCAGTTGCTTGTGGAGCGCCTCGAACATGCCGACGATCGCAAAAGCGGTCGGATCGTCGCCGCGGTAGGGAACCACACGCAGGCGCACGTAGCGCCGTCCTGCGCGAGAGCGCGCGCGCCAGGCAAGGATCGCGAGCGCGAAGCAGCCTGGCACGAGCGCACAGTCCACGCCGAGGGTGATCGTCGTTGAAGAGACATGCACGGTGAGTAGGCGAAGGAACAACTCCCCTTCTGATCCGACCGTAATACGCGCAGCGGGACAAGTGCGACGGTAAATGACTCCTATGGGCGATGACCAAACGTGGCCGTCGGCAATTGGCGACGGCCCCCTGCGCCTCAAGACCTCCTAGGAAAGTCAACCATCGACCCGAGCCGCCACGATCGCCACATCGTCGCGTAGACGACCGCCGCCGCTCGAGAGCGCGAGCCGCTCGAGTTGCTGGACGATCACCTGGGGCGGCGCTCCGGCATATTCGGCAAGCAGGTCACACAACTCCCGAGGGGTCAGGCCGCGGTGCGGCGCGCCCGCGTCGAGCAGGCCGTCTGTGTAGAGCACGAGCGTCGAGCCCGGCTCAAGCTCGAGCTCGAGATCGAGCACGTTGGAGCCGGGACGGACGCCGAGCATCATGCCCCGAACCCTTGGACACTCTGCGAAGCCATTGGCCGCCAGCAGGACCGGGGGAGGATGACCGGCTCCGGCTACCACGGCCCGGGCTGGCTCGACGGTCAAGTCCAGGCGAGCCAATATGACGGTCGCAAACCGCTGGGCGAGCGCATGCCCAAGCATGACCTCGTTGACCGCGCCTAGCACCTGGGCCGGGCTTGCCCGCACGAACGCGAACGCGCGGATACTGTGGCGCACGAGCGCGGTCACCGCAGCCGCCTCTGGGCCCTTGCCACAGACATCGCCGACAGCGAGCCAGCAGCCAAGGGGGGTGGTGAACACGTCGTAGAAGTCGCCGCCCACCTCGTTGCCCTCTCCGACCGGATGATAGGCCGAGGAGAGCGCCAAGCTGTCGAGCACCGGCAGCCTTTCGGGCAGCAGGCTGCGCTGTAGCGTGCGCGCAAGATGCGTGCGCGCCGCGTACATGTTCGCGTTGTCGAGCGCCGTCGCGGCACGATCCGCGAGGTCGCGCACAAGTGCGAGGTGCTCTGAGTCGTGGCGTCGACCGTCGTGACTGTAGAAGAGCGACAACGCCCCCAGGACGCGTCCCCTTGCGAGCAATGGCATCACGATCGCCGATTGGTATCCACTTGAGAGGATGAAGCGGCGTGACTCGGGCTCCAGCGCAACCTGCTGGAGCGTATGGGCGTCACGCAGATCCCGAGCGACCACCGGCTCGCGCGAACGGATCGCACGCGCCACCGGGTGATCGCTCTCGAGGTTGAGGGGATGCTCGGCGCGCAGAGCCTCCAGGCGAGTCACGCCCTCTCCCGGGTCGGCTACCGTCACCGTTTCGCCCAACGTTCCGTCTTCACGCAAGAGGTCCACGATGCACATCTCTGCCAGCCTGGGCACCGCAACATGGGCGATGGCTCGCATCGTCCGGCGTGGGTCAAGCGAACGGTCGAACGCTCCGCCAGCCGCAGCGAGTAGCTCCCTGGCCTCGCCGGCTCTACGACGCTTGCTCGGTCCCTTCCACAGCACCGACGCTCACCCCCGTTTCAGAGCATGCCGCACACACCAAGTTAGAGCAACGGGCTGCCCGCAGCGTTCCCCTTCCGGACCGGCGGCCCGCGCCTTCGCGGCCGCGTCGCCGAAGACGCTCCGCTGGTGAGCGTCACATGGGTCTCGTTGCCCGCTCCACGCGCCCCCCACGCTCAGTCAGGCACCATTCGTTCGGCGCTCCCTTCGACTGGGCGTGATCCACGTTTTCGATGAGGCCCAGTCCCTCCAAACGAGAGAGCAACTTCGAGATCTGGCCCTGGTCTGCGATACCGGCGCCGTCTGCTACTTCCCGATTGCTCGCACCCGGATGCTCCCTGATCGCCGTGAGCACACGCACTGTCCGATATGTCAAGCGCATGTCCAGGCCCGCCATCGGGTCCTTGCCCACGCCGGGATCCGCCCTCCCGCGCCTGCGCACCTCTGGGGCGGTCCGCGAGAGTTCGCGACTCGCGGCGCGGACGCCGATGTAGGGAAGCACGATCATGCTCATCAAGGATCCATGCAAACCGATGTACGGCTTCGGGCTGCGTTCGAGCAGGCGTGTGTGGATCACCGCGAAGACAGCACCGATCACGCCTTCGGCGGTCACGCTAGGCGGCTCGCGCCTGACCGTCGCCTCATCACGACCCCGATCGATCGCCTGACGCAACTGGGCGAGCACTCTGGCTCGCTCCTCGAGCACCCGCGAGCCGCCACCGAGTGCGTCCACAACGCACAGTCGTGCAAGCTCGGGCTCCTCGTCGATGAAGACCAGCAAGGCCGCCAGACCCGCGCGCACTCCCTCGCGCCACGATGACTCAGGCTCATAGGCCTCGATGACCCTCGCTTGCATCTGCTCAAGTGTGCGCTCAAACACAGCAAGGAAACAGTCCTCGCGATCCACGAAGAGGTCATAGAACGTCTTGCGAGAGACTTTTGCGCGTCCTATCACCTGCGCCACGGTGAGGCGAGCGTAGCCGTTCTCCTCGATCGCCTCGACGGCCGCGCTAAGCATACGAGCACGCTGGATCTCGGTAACGTGACCACGCGGCAGCCCGTCCTCTGCGGAGGGCAATCCTTGCATCCTTGAGCGCGTCTCATTGAATGAAGCCATGTTTCCCTGCCTGGTCGATGCTGTTCAACGTTGGTGGAACTCCGCGACTGATTGGCACGGTGCCCGGTCGCAAGGGCCCTCGCACAACCATCTCGGCCGTGCGTCACGCACAGAGGTTCACGGGTTCATGCGCTCAAGTCGAGCCGTGTCTCCTACTTCTTCTCTGGGCACCGTCGCCCCCGCGCAAGCTGGCGCACCGCTAAACCCGTCCGGTCGGACCTTTTGAGCGGCGAATCTGACGATATGGCCTCACATCTGCAACCGAATGTCCGACATGTCTGCTCAAAGCCCGCAACCGTGGGGTGAGGCCGAGCATCGAATGTCTCTGACCGCCTCTTGAGGCGAGCACTTCGCGCGAATGCCGGCACATATTGGGGAGCGGGTGGTCGATGACGTGACGCACGACCTGCAAGACGGTAGCTGGGATCGACGCCACGGGCACCTGCGCGAGTTGGACGAGTACGACGCTGGCCCGCGCCTGGTCACATTCAGCGCCGAATAGCCAAACTCAAGCGCGAGCAGGAGGGTGGAGGGGCTGTACCCGGTGCCGATCGAGCGTGTCTGGCACGCTCTGACTGATTCGCGGATGATCGACCGCTTGCTGATGAGGACGGATGGTTTTGGGCGAAGGTCGTGCACTCGCCGAGCTACTCACCACACAAGGAGGCAACGAATGACTGAACCGCTACACACCGTCCGCTTTCCGGGCGAGACCGACGAGCTCCGGCTCGCGCGCAACGAGCTGCTCGAGGCTGAGATCGACCTACGCCGGCGGACCGAGGCAGTCGCGGCGCAGCGGCGCAGCCTGCCCGCCGGGCGGCGAGGTACCCACCGACTACGGCTTCGAGGAATCAAGCGGAGAGGCCGATGGGACACGGACGGTTCGCCCTTTCTGAGTTGTTCGAGGATGGCAAGGACACCCTCGTCCTCTACAGCTTCATGTTCCTCCCGGGCGAGACCGGCCCCTTGGACAACGCCTGCCCGGCTTGCACCTCGATCATCGACGCACTCGACGGTCAAGCGCCTCACCTCACGCAACTGATCAACCTGGCCGTCGCCGCCAAGGTCCCGATCGAGCAGTTCCGCGAGCACGCAAGTACGCGCGGCTGGCGGGCCATCCGCCTGCTCTCCGCCGCGAACACGACCTACAACCATGACTACTACACCGAGACGCCCGAAGGTAGCCAGCGACCGATTGCGACCGTATTCGTCCGACGCGAGGGAAAGATCCACCACTTCTCCCGAGGCGTTTGCCGCTCTCGGCCATTCCGCCATGTTGCTCTCGCTAGGCGCCTCTCCGCTGGCCGACGAGTACGAGAGTCTCGTCAAGCAGCTCGCTCACGCCGCCTGAACGCCTTCGAGCGGCGCTTCGATGTCGCCGTCGAGCAGGTGGACGTATGTCGCGAGCGTGAAGGCAGGAAGTGGTGGCCGAGCCATCGCTGCACCTGGACGGCGTTGCGGCCCTCGGCGAACAGGAGCGTGGCGCATGGGTTCCGGAAGGCATGGAAGCCAATCCGGTCCAGGCCCGCCTTCTCTCGGGCGGGCAGCAGCACGCGGCGGCGCAGGTTGCCGACGTGAAGGAACTGACCGTGCAGGGGGACCGGGAGCTTGCTCCGGCAACCGGATGCGGGTTTCTGGTCGCAGCGGCCGGCTTGCCGGACGCGTCGCTGGCAGGAAGGCCTTTGCCGTTCGATGTTGTCCGGTCAACCGGGTTGGGTCCTGGGCTGGACCCTGAGACCCGCGCCTACTTGCAGCGCAAGGAAGCCGAGGGCAAGACACGGATGGAGGCCATGCGCTGCCTCAAGCGCCACCTCGCCCGCAGGTACCGTCGGCTGCTCAGCGACCGATCAAGACACCGTATCGAGCATCAGGTGTACCCTGGCGCCCTAAGTGAGCCATTCACCAACCGAAGGCGAACTATGAGCGCCACACTGCAATTCGACGAGGATGCCTCCCGGCGCGTAGAGAGGATCTACACCACGCCCGATGTCATCGAACAGCGCCAAACGATCCTGCGGGCACTCGCGCTCCAGCCCGGCGAGAGCGCGATCGACATCGGCTCGGGTCCTGGTCTACTCGCGTGCGAAATGGCCGTTGCTGTCGGGAGGGGCGGGCGGATCTGCGGGGTGGACGTCAGCGAGAACATGCTTGCCCTCGCCAGGGCGCGCAGACCACCAGCTGGCAGCGGCCCGATCGAGTACCAAGAAGCTGGCGCGCACACGCTCCCCTATGCGGAGGAGAGCTTCGACGTCGCAGTCTGCACACAGGTCTACGAGTACGTCGATGATGTTCCCGCCGCGCTGCTGGAGCTAGGGCGGGTGCTGCGCCCGGGAGGCCGGGCGCTCGTGCTTGACACCGACTGGGACTCGATCGTATGGGCTTCGAGCGACAACAAGCGCATGGACCGGGTGCTCGCCGCGTGGGAGGAGCACCTCGTTCACCCTCACCTGCCGCGTACGCTCACACGGCTGCTGCGCGATGCTGGACTGGAAGTCACCGACCGCCAAATCGTGCCGTTGTTCAACGCCGGCTATGACCCCAACACCTACAGCGCCGGAATGCTTGAGCTGATCGCCACGTTCGTACCCGATCGCAACGGCGTGAGCGAGGCCGAAGCCACAGCATGGGCACAAGACCTAACCGAACTCGGCCCCAACTACTTCCTCAGTCTCAACCGCTACCTTTTCCTGGCGCACAAGCCCACCTGACGACCGGGCAGGTAGCCGTCACCGAGGAGCAGGAGAATCAGGCAAGCATCTGTGCAGACGCACAGCTCGCTTGCGCTCAGGACGGTGGCTGTTGGGTCGCGTCTCATGAGCCGGGGGATTTGAAGTTGCGGGCGTAGCCTCCGCTTTGTCCTGACAAGACTAAGCGATGGAGGTACGCCCGCATGGAGAAGGTAGCCCCGAGCGAGAGGTTCCGCTCTGAACTGGATGAGGTGCTGGCCGGAGTCGGCGGCGAGGAGGACCCGATCGAGACGGTCGGCCGTCTTGGTGCCCGTCTGATCTTGCAGCAGGCGCTGGAGGACGAGGTCAGCGAGTTCCTCGGCCGCCGCCGCTATGAGCGCACTCAGGAGACGGCCAGTCACCGCAACGGCCATGAACCGAAGACGGTCAAGACGACGAGCGGCCCGGTGCGCCTGGAACGCCCGAGGATCCGTGACGCTGGCAAGCTCGGGTTCGAGAGCCGGATCCTCGGCAAGGGCGTCGCCCGCACGCACGCGTTGGAGTCGCTGGTGATCAGCGGCTTCCTTCTGGGCCTGTCCACCAGAGATGTGGAGGCCGCGCTGGAGGAAGTATTCGAGGAGCCGATCGCCTCGAAGTCGACGGTCTCCCGGATCTGTGAGGACACCCGGGAGCGCTACCGGCAGTGGTGCCGCCGGCGCCTTGAGCAGCACGACATCGTCTACTGCTTCCTGGACGCGATCTACCTGAAGCTACGCCCCGACGACACACCCTCGGAGGGGCACCCGGGATCTGGAAGGCTGTCGCCGAGCTCTGGCCGCAAGCGCTCGAGCAGCGCTGCACGGTCCACGCGCTGAGGAATGTCACGGGCAAGCTCCCCGAGCGCCATCACCAGGATGTCAAGGCCCGCTGGTGGAAGGCATTCGATGAGGCCGGCTCCACGGCAGAGGCGACACGGGAGATGCAGGGCATCATCCTCGACTACAAGGCGGCCTACCCCTCGGCGATGGCCGTGATCGAACGAGACCTGCCCGCTCTCGTCGTCCACCTGCGGTTCCCCTCCGAGCACCGCAAGCGAATCAGGACCAAGCAGAACGCTTCTGGAGTGGACACGGCTTGACGGACACCTTGATCTGACCCGGGTTTCTTGGAGTTGCGCGTTTGGAATCAGGCGGCGATCTCTTGTTGTTGGTGTTGATTCTCGTATTCGCTGGGGGTGAGCATGTTCAGGGCGCTATGGCGTCTGCGGGTGTTGTGCCAGATCTCGATGTAGTCGTGGATTGCGCTGGCTAGTTCGACGCGTGTCTTCCATCTTCTGCGGTTGAGCAGCTTTGACCTGCATGCGGGCCCAGAACGCCTCGACCATCGCATTGTCGAACGGGGGGCACCGACAGCGCCAACGGAAGGCGCGAGGTTCGCTTCTGTGACCTTCTGGCTGAACACCCAGGACGCGAACTGCACTCCCTGGTCTGAGTGAATGATTCCGCCCTCCCTCGGCGCTCTCCTGTTCAACGCCATGCCGAGCGCGTTGGTGACCAAGAGCCCGGTCTGGCGGCTGTCGATCGACCAGCCCACGACCATGCGTGAGAACGCGTCGATCACCGCGCAGCAGTAGATCTTGCCCTCCCTGGTTGGGTGCTCGGTGATGTCTGTCATCCACAGCCGGTCAGGCCCCTCGGCACTGAAGCGTCTGCGCACGAGATCCAGCGAGCTGGCCTTGCCGACCCTCGCGCCCCTCGGCAGCCGGCGCTTCGGTAGCCCGTAGATTCCCAGGCGTCTCATGAGCAGATGCACCTGGCCCTTGCCGACATGGATCCCGCGGCCGTACCTGAGCTCAGCCGTCACGCACAGCGTCCCATAGGTGCCACCCGAGTCCTTGTGGACCTGCGCGATCTCACCAGCAAGCCAAGCGTGCCTGAGCGTCCGAGCGGACGGCGGGCGCACCTTCCAGTCGTAGTAGCCCGACGGAGCGACACCCAACATCAAGCAGGCTGTCTGAACGTCGAATCCCTGCCCGGTCAGGGAGGCGATCACCGGGTAGAGGCTTTTGGGGGCAGGTTCTGTTCGAGAAACACCTCGTTGACCTTCCGGGAGACCGCGAGTTCGGTCTCCAGCTGACGGATCCGTCTCTTCGCGGCGGCGAACTCCATCTGCCCCTCGGTGCTCAGCCCAGGAGCCTCTCCTCGATCGATGCGATCCTGCTTCAGCCAGCCATAGATCGCGGCCTCACTCATCCCGAACGTCTCGGCGAGCTGCGCGACCCTCGTACCGGAGCGAGCGAGCTCCACGACCTGCCTACGAACCTCGACTGGATACCTGCTGGGCATTGCTTCCTCCTCGCTAAACGCCGGAGGATTCCAGAAACACGACTCCGCTAAACCGAGGTCAGATCACCTGATGGCTCCGGTGGCCTGAGTGCGAAACGGAATCAGCGGCGAGGCTTCGCCGTGCACGACCGCCGGCGAGTGCCGCTTCAGACTCCTGCAATGCAAGACCGAGCGAGCGTGGACACAGCGTCCGTGCCCACTACCGAGTTGGACGACCTACGGGCGTATTGGCGGAGGGCCGGCACACGCTCGCTTGGGCCCGGGCGAAGCGGAAGTGCTCGCCTCGCTGCACCTCGGGCTGACCGGGGGTGAGATTAGGACGCCGCCTGCTCTCGCCCAGCCACGCGACCATGTTTGTCGGTTTCGGGCATGCCCTGTGGGGCGTGGTCGCCTATCGCGAGTCGCTGCGGGAGATCCTACGAGCGGGGATCGTGCGCTTAACGCGGTTTTGGCCGATCTTTTACAGACACGTTCTCAACCAATGATCGCGCCGGCGGTGCGATGCGCGAGCGACATGATCGTCACCATCGGATTCACGCCTGGTGCGGTGGGAAAGGCGCTGGCGTCTCCGATCCATACGCCCTTGACGTCGTGCAGCTCGCCGCGGCCGTCGGCGACGGAGGTCGCGGGATCGGCGCCCATCCGGCAGGAGCCCATCTGGTGCGCGGTGAAGCAGGCCACGTCGTTGGGCGCGTAGCTGGCTTGTTCGAGTCCGGCGAGGAAGTCCTCGAAGGGCTCGCCGCGGCGCCAGCGCTGCTCGTGGGCGTGGGCGGTCACGATCTCGGCCGCGCCGCCAGCGTGGTGCAGTCGCGCCAGCTCCACGTGCGCACGCACGGCCAGGCGCGCGTCCACTTCGTCGTCGAGGCCCCAGCGAACGACCGGACGGCCGAGGTCGTCGAGCACGACCTCGCCCGAGCCGTGATCGCGGGCGACGGTGATGAACGGCGCCATCCAACGGAGCGTGCTCATCAGACGCTTGTGCTGCTCGCCCGATCGCCAGGGGAACGCGGGCGAGGTGAACGCGGGGAACGCCCCGACGGCCTCGATCAGGAAGCCGTAGCCGCCCTCAATGTCGTAGAAGTGGTCCGACAGCGCCGACTGGACCTGGCCGTTCCAGCCCTCGATCGGCTCGTCGTAGACGCCCCACGCCACGAACGCCGGGTGCAGACGCAAGTGCTTGCCGACCGCCGGCCCGCCGATGGAGCTGCGCAGCAGCAGGGCGGGCGACTCGATCGAGCCACACGCCACCACCACCGTCGGCGCGTGGATCCTCAGCGCCGTGGTCGAGCCGTCGGCGTGCGTGGCGGTCGCCTCGACGCCCGCAGCCCGTCCTTCTTCGACGAGGATCTTCTCGGCGTGGCAGCCCACGACGGCGCGCGCCCCCCCGTCTGAGGCGTCCTGCAGCCAAGTCTTCATGGCCGAGCGCTTGCATCCCCGCTGACAGCCCAGCAGACAGTGGCCACAGAACTCGGGGTCGTCGTCGAGCGACGCGTTGCGGAAGATCGCCCGGTGCTCATAGCCCAACTCATCGCAAGCGTGCAGCAGCTTCTGGTGAGTGCGGTTCTGTCGCGTCGCCTCCGTGTTGGCGCCGATGCGTCCCATCACCACGTCCATGTGGTCCTCTATAAACGAGCTGGAGGACACCCCCTCCAGGCCGTGGCCCTCCCACTCGGCCAGGATCGACTCGGGCGTTCGCACGCAGTTCATGTAGTTGACGATCGTGCCGCCTCCGAGCGTCGAGCCCGCGAGGATCGAGATCGACCCCGACTCTGAGGCGGCGAGGCCGCCACCGTAGTACAGCTCGAAGTAGCCCGGAACCTCCAGATTGGAGAAGTCCGACTCGTTGCGATAGGCGCCCATCTCCAGGACGAGCACGCTCTTACCCGCCTTCGCGCACTCGGCCGCGATGACGCTGCCGCCGGCGCCCGAGCCGATCACGCACACATCGCACGACAGGCTCGCCGCCTCGCCGGAGACCTCCTGCACGGCGATCGTCTTCGGGGCCTGCTCGGCTGAGGGGGGCGCCGACTTGGCTCCCGGAAAGCCCAGCGCCTCCCAGTTGGGGTTGCGCCCGGCCGCGTCGGGCAGCCCGTAGAAGAACAGCAGCGTCAGGCCCTTCAGCGCACGCAGCCCCTGCTTGGCGCCAGCGTCCTGTGCAGCGAAGCCATGTACCGTCTGCGTGCGCGTGTGAAGGTCCGCATCGGTAAAGCCCACCGCGCCGAGCGCGTCCATGAGACCGGCAACTTCGGCGATCTCCGCAGGAGTCATGGACTCGGCCATCACCCCTTCGATCTGCTCGGCCACGCCGACATCGCTGGCCGCGCGCGCCATGAAGTCCCGCTCGAGCTCATCGTGCGTCTCAGCCGCCAGCGACGGCACGAAGGTGTCGCACAGCGCCCGAAGCGTCTGGCGCCGCGTCTCGTTCAGCACAGCCTCGGTGATCGTCATTGCTCTCCCGTCCTCAAGCCCGATTTGCGAATCACCATACCCCGCGGGGCGTGCCGGCGCGTTTGACCCCCCCTTCCAAACTGACGGAGTGATGTGCCTTCTCCGCCGCGACGCACCGGAATGCCGCTACCGGCCCGCACTCCATCGAAGCTAGGCAGAACAACGACACCACAGAATCAAGAGCAGAGCACTATTCGGCCCGACCACGACAGTCTCACGCAAGCGTCCCGGACAGGCCCGCGCGACTGCTTCCGCGCACAGCCCGCGGGCCTCTGCCTCGTTGATACAGGGGTCAACGTCAACCCCGACACCGAAAGCGTCGTCGTTGACCGAACCGCGATCGACGGCGGCTCGGGTAACGACGTCTCGCCGACCACGCACGGAACCCTGCTCGCGATGATGGCCGGAGCGCCCGCGAATGGCTGGGGCATGGTCGGCACGGCACCCCACTCCATCCAAATCGTCTCCGTGCGAATCCTAGAGCCAGGACAAACCACATTTCCATTTGGCTACTACACAGACGGGATAACCACCTGACTACAGCTTGAGCAGAAGTACCACATTAAGGTGATCGACCTCTCACTTGGCAGTTCCGCCGGCAGTTCCGCCGTTCCGTCGAACCAGGACTACGAAGCAATCACCAACGCATTGCAAGAGGCAAACAACTACGGCGTCGCGGTAGTAGCCGCCGCCGGCAATGACGACGGCGGCCATGTTGACTACCCAGCCGCGTATCCCTCGGTTCTCTCAGTTGGCGCGGCGGATACGCAGGGAGGCGCGTTCTGCGCGTTCGCGAACCATGGCGAAGATTTGCGGCTCATCGCGCCGGGCTGCGACCTAGACGCCGCCGATCCGGGCAGCGGCGAAGCCGACTACAACTACTGGCAAGGGTCAAGCGAGTCCTCAGATATCGCGGCGTCCGCGCTCGATGCTCTCATGTCCTACCGGCCCGAACTCTCACCGAAAGCGGCGGAGGAATACGTGACTCGCACACGCCGGCACACTCGACATCGCACAGGCGTTCCGCAACGCCGGCCTCGGCCAGCTCGTAGCTGAAGGCGGAGCTGCTGAGCCAGGCGGGAAACCGTCCTCGGGGTCCAATCCAGCACTCCCTCCGCAAGCCGTGGCACCATCAGGACCCATGAACCTCATCGTCCCCTTCGCGCGACCTCACGCGCGACTCAAGCGCGTCAGAGGCCGCACCATCCTGGTCTTGACGGGACGCCCGAGCGGAGCTCAGGCGCAGGTGCGCTACCTCGGACATCTAGGCCGCTCTCGGCACCTCGGCCTCGTGCGGACGATCAACGCTGCGCTGAACACGATCGCCATTCCATCCGCAGGCGTCGCCGAGGTCTTGGTGCGCTACACCGACCCCTACGACGTTGAGCGCGCTAGTCCTTGGGTCACGCTGAAAGTCGCCCGCCTAGCGTCATCCAAGAGCGCCAGGGTGAGGCGCGCTCGATGATGCGCAGACGCCTCGCGATCGTCGGCTTGCTCTCCCTGCTCGGCGTCGCTCCAGCGTGCGCCAGCGCGAGCCGGACCTACGAAGTCACCGCCTGCAACAGCGCCCCGGAAGCGGTCAACAACTCGTGGACATGGGGCACAACTGATGCCTCCCATCCCTCGCACTACGCTGAGCACGCCACCTGCCCCTACCGCAGCCCTGGAGGAACGGGAGGCAAGACCGACCAAGAGGGTGGCCTATCAACGACCGATGCGCTGGGCCTCGCCACGGGCGCTCCCCCAGGCACAAGCGCAGGCTGGACATTCACTGCCCCAGCAGGGACCACCGTGGCAGCAATTAACTACGAACGGTATCTCGGTCACGAAAACGACACAAGCAACTCCTGGTCGCCAGCGCTCCGCGAGGACGGGAACATTGTCGGTGGCGAGACCTGCACCGTTGCCTTCCCCAACGTCGGCTGTTTGCTCGGTGGCCCGCCTGGTCAGGGAGGCGAACCCGGCATCGTTACAGGGCTCGCGGCTCATCAGTTGACATTTGGCGTGGTCTGCCAAGCTCCCTCTGAACAGACGTGTGTCACCGGCGCCACAGAGCACTCCGTTTGGGCCGCGATCTACGGCGCGAGCGTGACGGTAAGCGATCCGACGCCGCCGACGCTCAGCGCACCCTCGGGCACCCTTTGGGAACCGGGCGCACACGGCGGCTTTCACAAGGGGACCGAGGCCGTCACGACCTCAGCGCAAGATGTGGGGGGCGGCGTTCAGAGCATCACCCTCTCGGCCGACGGTCATCCCGTCGCTACCTACAGCGCAGTGTGCAACTTCACTTTCCCGCAGCCCTGTCCGCTCTCGACCGGCGCGCAGACGTTGACCCTGGCAACATCGAATCTGACGGACGGTACGCACACGCTCACGCTCGCGGCGACGGACGCCGCTGGCAACCAATCGACGGTCGCCACAGAGCAGATCGCGATTGATAACAACCCGCCGCCGTCGCCTACAGGGCTGGCGGCGAGCCCAACGCAACCGGGCGGCTCCTTCACGGTGACTTGGACTGAGCCAAGCGGACAGGTCGCGCCGATCATCGAAGCGACCTACCAAGTCTGTCCTTCGACAGGCTCAGGCGCGTGCGGTCCAGCCACCGCCACGCCGGCGGGTGGCCCCGCGACGGTCACGGTGCCCGGCCCCGGAAGCTGGAACATCGCCGTGTGGCTGACCAACGCAGCAGGCAACGGCACTGCGGCCAATGCCGCGCACACGATTGTCAACGTGCCCGCTGGCGGCCCGGGTAGCCCGCCGGGCAACTCAGGCCCAGGCGCCGGCCCCGGACCCTCAACCGGCCCTCCGACTCCGAAAGCGACGATCCGTGTAAGCGAGTCGCTACACGGACGGGAGCTGGTGGTGCATATCAGCGGGCCAGCGAGCGGCCGGGTGCGCATCGGCTTCACCGGACGGCTTGGGGGCCGCACAGTCGCCTCGTGCGCCAGGACATTCGTCCTCAAGCATGGGCGGCTGACCGCCGCCTTCAGGCTGGGACCACGGACGGCGGCACACGCAACGATCCGCGTGAGCGCGCAGCTCGACCACGAGCCCACCGTGACGAGCACATTGCGCCGCCGCGCAACCAAACACCGATAGACGGCCCTGCGGCTCGCGCTCGGGGAGAGTGACGGCATCGTCTCGCTCAGGCATCTCGGGCAGCGGCGACGAGCTGCAGAGCGCGGGTCTTATCGGTGGCGTCGTCCAGCACGCGGCCGAAGCGCTCGGTGCCCTCGCGGATCGGCCGTATCCAGTCGCCGTACTCGATGATCGCGTTGACGGCGGCCCACTTGGAGCCGGGCGCATTGCCCTGCGTATCGCCCCTGAAAAACAGGTCGGCGATGCGGTCCTTGGTCTGCTGGCGTGAGCGACGGGTACGAGTGCTTGCCGTGTCGCCGGCGCCGTTGGGGTAGAGCTCGTTAAGCACTGCGCGGAGCTGGCGCTCGGTGCAGCGTTCGGAAGCGAGCTGATCGCCGTAGCGCTTGAACTGCTCGTAGTAGTTGATCGAGAGGTCCAGCGCTCGACGGGCCTCGTGGACACGCTGCGTGACCGCTTCGGTGTGGCGGATCGAGAACTTCTGCCGAGCGTTGCTGAGACCCAATTGCCGCAACGGACCACTTTCGACAGCACGGCTACGAGGCCAGGACACGCTCGCTTACGCCGGAGGGAAGCGGAAGCCTGCCGAGCTGGCGCCGGGATGACTGGTGCTCGTCCCTTGCGGCAGCGCGCACGGATGTCGGGCGCGTGCTCGTTCGACTCGCGAAGCGGTCGTAGTCGTGGGATTCCTCTGTGACGGGAAGCGGAGTCTCGGCCAGCTCGATCGTTTGAACGTCGTCGCCGAGGCGCAGTCCTGCAGCTCCTTAACCGCGGGTTTGGCCGCACTGGTAGGTTGCGTCACTTAGCCAATGCGTCATGACTCCCAACCGTGGGAGTCGGGAGGTAGACGGTGAGTAAGCCGCCAGTACACAAATCGGCCTGTGGGATCTTCACGGCAGCTGCCGTGACGTTCGCCGTGGCCGGGCTAACGTTTGTCTGCGGGGCGCTGGCGGCGGGAGCGAACGGGAGCGCCGGACGTGCGTCTTCGGCGGCTGCGCCTGTGGCGTCAGTGGCACTCGCGAGCGAAACCGGGCTTGGGGGCTTCCAGCCGCTCACCCCGTGGCGCAAACCGTCTGTCGAACTTCCGCCTCCGCGTTTGCTCGCCTACCAGCAGCTCGCCGAAGCTGGGGTTAGTCAGACTTCGCACTGGCGCCATGGCGCCTGGTACTGCGAATACCGCCGCTGCACCCATGGGCCTTATCCACTTGTCACTATTTGGGGTGAGGTGCCGCTGTTCGAGACCGCTGACGCGCTCGAGATGACCTCGCCCTCATCGGCGCACCAAGCGCTCGTAGACCGTCTCGCGCATGCGAACGAGCGCTACTGGGACGGTGCGCTTGGCGGCTACGCCCCTTACCCGGGAGACCGTGCAGGAAATGTTCGGGCATTCTTCGACGACAACGGCTGGGAGGGGCTCGCGTTCTTCAACGCCTACAAGGCCACCCACGAGCGCCGTTGGCTCTTTGACGCCCAGCGCGCGTTTCACTTCATCGCCGCCCGCGGCTGGGACAAGGGCGGGGGAATGTGGTGGAATACCAGCCACCCCTACCACTCGGGACCCGCTCTCGCCTCCGACAGTCTTTTGGGCATGCTGCTCTACAGCGAAGACCACGAACGCTGGCAGCTGGAAGACGTGAAGATGTATGTCGACTGGGCAAACGCCAACGACAACCACGACGAACGCCAGCTCTATCTCGAGATGCCCAACCAGCCGGAATCGGTAAACGATTACGTGCAGGCTCCCCTGATCTACGCGCAATACCTGCTGTGTCACGACGGGGAGGGAGAAGGCTACTGTGTTCAGGCGGGACGGGTGGCGGCCACGCTCGCCGAGCAGCACGTCGATGAATATGGTTACAAATACAACTACGGGCCCGAGTACGACGCGATCTTTATGCAGTGGATGATGGCCTACGGGCAGGCAACGGGCGAGCCCTACTGGTTGACGCTCGCGGAGGTCAACGCGGCGGCTGCGGCCACGAACGCGGGCAACGGGCACGGACTATGGCTCTCGAGTTGGTGGGGCGGGGCAATTGCTGACCCTGAAACGCACCCGAACATGCTGCGCACCGTGGGTGCCACGACGAGCCTCTTCGCTTGGGTCGGGGTGTACTCGAGCGCCACCTTGTAAGACTGAAAGATCATAATCGCCCCAAATGTTGAAGCACGGGTCAGATTGACAAATGGTTCGGATCTGGGCGCGCCAAGCATGCGCAAGCACGGTCGATAGGTCCGCACTCCTGCTCTGCGCGAGCGAGCAGGCGTCTCCAGCGACGCTCCGCAGACACACGCAATGGACGACCTCCGAGAACACCGATTGAGGATCGGCACACGCTCGCTGCGCCGGGGCGAAGCGCAAGCGCTTGCCTCGCCGCGCCTCCAACCTAGTCCTCGTCCTTTCCGCAAGCGAGACCGCGCGCGATGACTTTCGCAATGCGTACAGATGCGAAAGCTAGGGCGACTCCGCCGCGGAGCGCTCGGCGGGCGACGCCGTGCCGCGGCGAACGCGACGATCAACGCCGCCAGGCCCAGCATCACGCCGACAATCCCAAGCCCCGACCGCGTCGACTTCGGTCTGCTGCCGTTGCCGCCGTTACCCTACGCTCATACTCCGTCGAATCGCACTCCTCGTTCCCGCCATGCTCGCCTTGGTGCTGGGGTTGGGCCTAGACGCCCAAGCGTCGAGATCACCCACACGAGGAGAGGCGAGGGAAATACGCCAAGACGCCCCGCTCTACTTGGAAGGGCGCGGCTGGCAGGTGAGCGGTATCCGAGTGTCCACCGTCAGCCAGAGCTATGCAAAGGCGGCAGTGCAGAAGGGCCGGAGCGGCACGGCGGGTGAGATGATCCTGCACCTGCGGCACGGCATCTGGCATGAGGCCTTCCTGGGAACCAACGAATTCTGCTCGGCACACGTGCCCAAGCGGGTGCTGAACGACCTCGGCTTTCGCTGCTGAGCGGGGGACCGCACAGGTGCGGTTCAGCACGGCCCCTTCAGCGTGAATGGCGTACGGAATGTCGATTCGAAGTTCAGCGCGTGGGTGATCCGCAGGATCAGGTGTGCGCCGGGACGGCAGAGCGGTTCGCTGACCGTGGCGAGGCCCGACCCAACCGAGCTGGCACCGGAGTGGATGTCTTCACAGGAGAACGACCTGGATGTCTTGCGTTCGCAGCCGAACGCGTAGCTCGGGTCGTATACGAAGTGAAGCGCGCGGTTGGCCTGCACTATGAACGCGGTGACATCTTCGTTTCCGCATTCGAACGAGAAGCTGACGTGCGCTGGCCGCAGGCGCTTGGGCCTTGCCTCGGCAGAGGGGCGCGCTGGTCTTGCCGGCTTGGGTGGTTCTGTGCGGCAGTGCTGAGCTGTCGGCGACAGTGAAGCCGAGCAGCAACACACCGAGCAAGACGACCCAGACTGTCCCGGTCAAGCGGTCGCGAGAGCCCCGATCTTGATGGTCTCTGTCACCCAGGATCTCAACAGGGTAGAGCCTCTCGATGGGCACCGGGCTCGGGCTGCCGATTGAAAAAGCGCCAACGCCTTTACCCCCGCCGCCTCCGCCTCCACCACGACCTCCGCCGGTTCCTGACCTGACGATTCCGGTTCGTTGCGGGTGAGCTGCGGTCAGGTCGATACGCCCGCGGGCCGAGCCGCTTTGCGCACCATCTGCCCAGCGATTACAAGTTGCTGGATCTGGCTGGTTCCCTCGTAGATGCGAAACAGGCGCGCGTCGCGATAGAGGCGCTCGACGGGGACGCCCCGCATGTAGCCTGCGCCGCCGTGTATCTGTACGGCGCGATCGGCGATGCGACCGACCGCCTCGCTGGCGAAGTACTTGCTGGCGGCGGGTGCCATGCGCCGGTCCGCGCCGCTGTCGTAGGCGCGGGCACTCTCCAGCACGAGCGCGCGGGCGGCCAGGTATTCGGTCTGTGAGTCGGCGAGCATCCCCTGGATGAGCTGGTGCTCTGCGATCGGCTTGCCGCCCTGCCTGCGCTCGACAGCAAAGTTCAGTGACTCGTCGACGAGCCGCTCGGACAGCCCTACGCACAGGGCCGCGATGTGCAGCCGCCCGTGCGCGAGGCACCGCATCGCGGTTAGGTATCCGGTGCCCTCGCTCGCGCCCACGAGCGCGGACTCGGGCACACGGACCTCGTCGAGGTACACGTCGGCGGTCCAGGCACCGGCCTGACCCATCTTTGTGTCTTTGGGAGCGACGCTGAGTCCGGCGGCGTCGCGCGGGACCGTGAACACAGAGATCCCCTGGCTGGGCTTCTCGGCCTTGCTGGTGCGGGCGAAGACCATGAACACGTCGGCGATGGGCGCGTTCGTGATGTAGCGCTTGGCGCCGTCGATGACCCATTCGACGCCGTCGCGTCGTGCGCGCGTCACGAGCCCGGCCGGGTCAGAGCCAGCCTCCGCCTCGGTCAGCGCGAACGCGGCCGTCACCGCCCCGGAGGCGAGTCCGGGCAGCAGGTGGCGCTTCTGCTCGTCCGTGCCGCCCTCGATCAGCACATGGCCGGCGATGCCGTTGTTGGTCCCGAACATCGACCGGAACGCCGGGGTCGTGTAGCCCAGCTCGAACACGAGCTGCACCTCCTCGGTCATCGTCATGCCAAGCCCACCGTGCTCGATGGGAAGCGCGAACCCGTAGAGACCCATGTCGATGGCCTGCTGACGGATGCGCCCGGGGATCGCGTCGTTCTCCTCGATCGTCGTCTCTTCCGGGACTACCTCGGAGCGCACGAATTGCCTTACCGCGCGCACCATTTCCTGCAAGTCGTCGTTCTCCATCGTTCATCTCCTGGCCAAGTGCACCCGCGCTCGCGGGCGACTAGAGCCCGTTAGGCGCATAAAACCGACCGTCACGTTACGTGTGCGCAGCAAGCTAGCGTCTCGGGCTCAACTACATGTTTCCCGTCAGCGTCGGGGGAGTGCGGTTAATCGAGCTTGTGCGCCACTCTCGAAGCGCCCTACACGCGCGCCGGTGCAACATTCTCGAAGATTGCGGTCATTCCCTGACCACCCCCGATGCACATGCTCTCAAGCCCGTAGCGCCCACCGCGACGGCGCAACTCCCGCAGCAAAGTGGCCAGGATCCTCCCGCCCGTCGCTCCGACGGGATGACCGAGTGAGATGCCCGACCCGTGTACGTTGACGCGCTCGAGGCCGTCGGGCAGATCCCACTCGTGTAGGACTGCGAGCACCTGTGCCGCAAACGCCTCGTTGAGCTCAATGAGGTCCATGTCCTCCATCCTCAACCCGGCTCGCTCAAGGGCCCGCCGAGTCGACGGGACGGGACCGATGCCCATGCTCGCCGGCGCCACACCTGCGACTGCCCACGTCACGAGGCGGGCGAACGGCTGCAAGCCGAGCTCCGCCGCCTTGTCCGGGTGGGTGACGATGCACAAGGCCGCGGCGTCGTTCTGACCGCTCGCGTTCCCGGCGGTCACCGTCGCCTCGGGATCGGCGCGCGCCATCAGTGCCCGCAGGTTGCCGAGCCGCTCGAGCGTTGTGTCCGAACGCGGGTGCTCGTCACGCTCGATCAGCCTCTCACCCTCCCGGCTCTTGACGGACACAGGAACGATCTCCTCAGCGAATACGCCGCTCTCTTGAGCGGCAACCGCGCGCTGGTGCGAGCGCAGTGCGAGTTCGTCCTGCTCCGTGCGCGAGATCCCATACTGCCGGCGCAGGTTCTCAGCCGTCTCGATCATGCCGCCGGGCACCGGAAAGTGGAGCCCGCCGGCGGTCACTCGCGGCCGCGCCAGCCGATCCTCCAACGTCACGCCGCCGCCCTTGATGCCCCAGCGCAGACCCATCGCATAGAACTCGGCCTGACTCATACTCTCGGCACCCCCCGCGAGGACGAGATCCGCAACACCTGTCTGGACCTCCATGCAGCCGAGCATGATCGCCTGAAGGCCAGAGCCGCAGCGCCGGTCGAGCTGAAGCCCCGGAACCTCGGTCGGCAGACCCGCGTCGAGCGCGGCCACCCGACCGATCGCCGGCGCCTCGCCATTCGGATAGCACTGGCCGAGGAGCACGTCGTCGATCTCCAGCGGCGGTAGCGATGTCCGCCGGAGAAGCTCCCGGATGACCGTCGCGGCCAGCTCTGTGGGCGGCATGTCGCGGAAAACGCCGCCGAAACCGCCGACGGCTGTTCTCAGCGGCTCGCAGATCACAGCTTCGCGCACGGTCGGAGAGCCTGCCATAAATCGCACGCCGGCATATGGCACGGGTGGCGCCTTCGCGAGACCCCGACCCGATAGGACTCGTGCCTGCGTTGCGCTTTCGCGTCAATGCAGTCGCGCGCCCCGATGCCGAGCAGACGACCGCTGCGGATGACACCAGCAGTCTGCCAGGACCCTCGGCTCGCTCCCGCTTCTGGGCAAGAGCAGACGCGGAGGGGTATCCAATGACACTAGTGTTGGTCAGCGCAGGGGCCGATCAGAGGCTCAGCGAGCGGCGCGCCTTGTCAGCCAGAGCCGGCGCGCCAGCGCGCTCGATCACGGTGAGCAGCTCCTCGATAGGTCGTCCTCCCGCCCAGCTGCCTGCCTGCAACTCCAAGATGTCGTGCAGTCCCCGAATGTCGGCGTCGAACGCGGGGGCAAGAAATTCGTCGGGAGCGACAACCTCAACGTCAAGACGTCGCAGACCCTCGCGCAGGTACCCACGGTCGTGCGTGAAGAGATAGTCGGCACCCGCGGCTACCACCAGTGCGCACACATGGTGTCTGCGGGATCGGTGGTCAGAGTGCTGAGATCGATGGCTGCGGGCACAGCGTCGAGGTCGGTGTTCCCGGAGGGGAAACTCTGCGGGAGGTAGTCGACCCATCGCTGGGCCACCTCGCCGGACAGACCCTTCTTCGCGACCAGCGACCTCCTCGCCTCGGCCAGCAGCTCATCGCTCCAGAAGAGGTCGAGCAGGCGTAGTTCGCTCGCAACGCGCCCCAACAGCTCGTGGAGCACGCGCGAGTAGATGATGTCGGTATCGAGGACTGCCCGCGGCGGCCTGTCCGGCTCACTCAAGCGGTGCGCCCATTGCGTCGAGGTCGTGTGACCATTTGTCGGTGAGCCCGCGCGCTCGATCACGGCGCTTCTCGAAGGCGAGCAGCGAGGCGAGCGGGATCTTCCAGTAGTTCGATCCGGACAGCTTCTGTGCCTGAAGCTCGCCGTAGCCGATGAGCCGCACGACATGCTGGCGAGAGAACCCAAGCCTGTCCGCCGCCTGCTGGGGCGAGAGCAGCTCCTGCTCCTCGGCAACGGTCACCGCGATCCGCTTGCCCTCGCCGAGCAACCTGTCGATCTCATCGGTCACAAGCGCCGCCTGCCCATGAGCAGCCGGATCAAGGTGCAGAGTCTTCATCGCTACCACAGGATAACACAAACCTGTCCTACCTGCTCATCCGCGCCCTCAGAGTATACAGCGCGAAGGCAAGGTCGGAGCACAAAAGCATGCGCATCATGTTGCGTACGCTCCAGCTTTCCGTGCCCTGCCACTCTCCCAAAACTCTCCCAGCACGAGCGTTTTTTGAGGGTACCCGAGAGCACCTGACGTCGCCGAGAACCGCTTAGGTAAGCGGAGAGCACCGTGTTCCGACGCACTGCAAAGCCGCCCACATCGGTTCGATTCCGGTCGTTGGGCGGGACGAGAGCAATCAGCTCCCTCGGTCTGGCCACCGAAACCCGCGGCATTAGGGCTCTCGTTGCCAGCGAATCAACCTGAGTTCCGAAAGATTTTGTTCCGCATTTGTTCCGCGTCGATGACCGCTGGTAAACGCCATCTGCGCAAAAGCGGTAAGCGTTCAGTCCTTTGTGCTGGTGATGCTCAGGTGAGCGTGGGGAGGGGGTCGCCGCGTGCGTGGGCGCGGAGTAGTTCGCGGAGGTAGGCGAACATCGAGCGGCCTTGGAGGCGGCAGGTGA
>JBARJU010000085.1:0-9204 GCA_049800435.1 Solirubrobacteraceae bacterium | reverse complement strand
CGCCGTGGAGATCAGGCTCGGCCATCGCCTCGACCACGCGGCCTGGCTGATGGCGCTCGGGTTGATCGCGCTGGTGCTCGCGCGCCAGGTGCTGATGGTGCTCGAGCTGCTCGCCCCCAGCCGCCACGGGCAAGCCGGCCTGATGCAGAGGCTCACATATGCGGCTCTGGGTGGCGCGGGCACCGAGGAGGAACCGGTCTCCGGCTATCGGGCTGGCGGCTATGAGCCCCTTTGACCTGAGCGCAGGACAGTCCAGCCACGTGGGTTTCACGCCCGCGAGCGGCTCACGGGACGTCCAGTGGATCCGCCCCGACACGCCAACCCACCTGCCGCCCCCGATGTCGAAGTCAGCAGCCCGAGAGCGCACCGAGCGGGCGAACGCCTTGATCGTGATCGCGCTGACCCTCGCCTGCACCGCCCTAGCCGTCTTCAACCTGTTCCTGCTGGCAGTAGGCTCCTAATAGTACTTTGTCGGTTCGGCAGTTTGAGCTGATTCCGGGGCATTTCGGACCTGGAGATCCCGCTCAACCAGGCCAATGCAGGATTATCGCCGTCGATGTCGTGTAGAGCCGAATCCGGCCGATCGAGGCGAACCGACAAAGTACTATTAAGTCAACGGTATTGCGCCTAAGCCCAGGCTGGGAAGGTGTAGGATCGGGCGCCCGGCCGGGAGGTGACCATGGACTCCAAGACAGTTGATGCAGTCGAGTTCCGAGACGGACAGCGGCATCAGTGGAACAGCGCTGCGACCGGCTGGCGCAAATGGTCGGAGCTGATAGACGGGGCGGCGAGTGGAATCAGCGAGCGCCTGGTCGAGATGGCCGGCGTTGAGCCCGGCAGCCGAGTGTTGGACGTGGCCGCCGGCTACGGGGAGCCGTCGTTGACCGCAGCCAGGGCGGCTGGGCCCGAGGGAGCTGTGCTGGCTACTTTCCCCGGATAAATGGTTTGGGTTAGGCGGCGAGGTGTAGGCCGCCGGGGGTTTGTTCGGCGCCGACTGAGATGGCGACGGCTTGCAGGAGGCTGGCGGCGATGAAGCGGGTGGATCGGCTGTCGAGGTCGAGTATCGCGGCGGCTGCTTGATGGCGGTTGAGGCGGTGTTGGTCGCGTAGGCGGACGAGAGCGTCGGCGAGCTTGGCTCGCTGCTGGGGCGTGTCGATTTCCCGTGTGACGGTGGTCAGGGCGTCCCAACCCCAGTCGGGGTCGTCTTCGGCGATGGACTCACGCAGGCGTTGCAGGTCGGGACCGATGAGCTTGGGGAGCGTGACCAGGAGCGAGAGGTCTTGGCCGGGGATGTCCATGAGGTTCTCCCAGAGATGGCGCAGGGCTCCGTCGGGAAGGCCCGCGAGGTCGGTGGTGACTTCGCGTCCGAGCAGCGCGAGGTGAGCACGTGCGAGCTGGTCTTCTGAGGGTCCGCGCTTCACCCCGCAGCAGCGCTTTGTCTTGCGTCCTGAACCGCAGGGGCATGGTTCGTTGCGTCCTGGTCTGGGCATCCCTTTCTCCTGTTTGTCGATTGTTGGGTGAGGGTCGCATCCGGGTCGGTCAGAAGGGGTCGTGCCGTCCGGTGTGTTTAAGACAATTCCTCCTGCTCATGCATGGGTTTCCTGACGATTGGAGGGTTGATGCTGACGCTCGTTGGCGAGCAGGTGGAGTGTTTGTGGGACGAGGTGCTGCCGATCGAGGCGCGCGAGTTGCCGGGGGATCTGGCGAGGCTGGACCGCGTGCTGTCCGATCCCGGCTTGTTGGCTCCGATAGCGGGGGCTTGGGAGCAGTCCTCGCGCGAGCGTGGTCGCCCGTCGATCTCGATGAGTACGTTCGTGCGGTTGATGGTGGTCAAGCAGCGCACCGGTTGGGGCTACGAAACACTGGTGAGGGAGGTTTCGGACTCGTTGCATTTGCGGCGGTTCTGCCAGGTAGCGATCGATCGGCGTGTGCCGGAGGAGTCGACTGTCAGAAAGCTCGCTCGCCGGTTGGGTCCGGAGGCCGTGGAGGAGATAACCAGGATCGTGATCGAGAAGGCCAAGCGCGAGACGCGCTTCAGGCCACGGGCGGCGCGGATCGACTCGACTGTCATCGAGGCGGACATTCGCTATCCCTCCGACGCGATGCTCGCGCTTCAGGGCGCGCGAGCGCTGGCCCGCCACGGCCGCAAGGTCAGCATGATGGTCAAGGGCAAGACGGTGCGAGTCCGGGACCGTTCGCGCTCGATCTCAAAGACAGTCCGTGCGATCTCAAAGACACTCGCGCGCCGCACGGGAGAAGCGAAGGCGCAGGTGATGAAGCTAAACAAGCGCGCTGGGCGCCTGATCGCTGTCCAGGCCAGGGAAGCGCAGCGCCTTGCCGCTTGCGCGCGAGCCTGCGCCCGTGGTCGCGGCGCGCGCGCCAAGCTGCGTGCGGCCGAGGAACTGGAGACCATCGCCTCTCGCTGCCAGAGGGTCGCAGAGCAGATCGACCGTCGCGCGCACGGGTTGAAGATCACCGACAGGCTGGTCTCTCTGGCGGACCCCGATGCGCGGCCGATCCGCAAGGGCAAGCTCGGCAAGCCGACCGAGTTCGGGTATGTCGCGCAGATATGCGAGGTGACCGAGAACACCCGCAAAGGTGCCCGCGGGTTCATCCTGCCCGCAGGCCACGCCCCGGGGAACCCGTCCGAGAACCGGCTGCTCGCCCAGACCGCCGCCGAGTTCGATCATGCCGGGATCAAACCCCGGGAGATCGTCGGCGACGGCGGCTTCTGGCCAAACCCGACCAAAGACGCATTCCCCGACATGAACGAGAACCAGATCCAGCTCTCGGGACGCCACGAGCCCGGCTCCCGCAGAACACGCAAGCGTCGCGCCCGCTATCGCACCGGAATCGAGGGCCGCATCAGCCACCTCAAGCGAGGCTACGGCCTACGCCGCTCTCGACTGAAGGGTCATGAAGGAATGAGAACGTGGACCAGCTGGGCGATCCTCGCCTACGACCTCGACACCCTCGCCATCCGAACCGGCTGAAACACTCCACCGGCCCGCACCTCCAACCGGGCAAACCATGAATGAGCCTGACTCGGCCGCGCCAACCCAGCGCGGCCGTTTCAGTCCCCAGCCTTTATCCGGGGGAAGTGGCTAGCGACATCTCTGCCGAGATGATCGCCTTCGGCCGTGAGCGCGCCGCTGCTACCGGGCTTGAAAACATCGAGTTCGTTCAGTCGGACGCAGCATCTCTGGACCTCCGGGAGGCCAGCTTCGACGCCGCGCTCTCACGCTGGGGGATCATCTTCGAGCCCGACGCAGAGGCCGCCGCGGCGCGTATTCGTAGCTTCCTAAAGCCTGGCGGGCGGATGGCGATCAGCTCGTGGGGATCACCGGACCGTGTTCCGTTCCTCGCGATTCCCATGCGGACCGCTATGCAGCATCTCAAAGTCCCGCCCCCTCCGCCAGGGACACCCGGTCCGCTCTCGCGCCCGACCCTGCAGGCGCTGGGCGGCCTGCTGGAAGCCGCCGGCTTCTTCGACGTCGAGGTCGAGGAGGCCGAGGTCACTTTCGAGTGGCAGTCCCCCGAGGAGTTCACCACCTTCATCAGAGAGATCGCCCCGCCAATCACCGCGATGATCGCTCCGCACCCACAGGAGGTGCAGGATGAGACCTGGGCCGCCATAACCGAGGCCATCCGGCAAGCGGCCGGAGATGGCGAAGCAGTGAGATTTCCGAACCTGGTCCTGCTGGCCGCCGGACGAGCGTAGCCGAAGACCGTCACGACATCCGCACACTGCCTGCACCCTGATTCACGTCGTCACCGACCGTGTTTGCTGTCACGAACTTCGTCAACCACCGCCACCTGGCGGTGACGGCCGGACACAGCTACCTGGCCAAGGCGCCGTGAGGATCCGCGGGTGGCGCAACGCACGCCCTGCGGCTCTGACATATTGCGCGTGCGATGAGTGCAACCCTGCAATTCGACGATGAGGCTTCGCGGCGCATCGAGGCGATCTACAGCACGCCTGACGTGGTCGCCCAGCGCCAGGCGGTGCTTCTGGCGCTTGAGGCCAAGCCTGGTGAGCGGGTGCTCGACATCGGGGCGGGCCCAGGCTTTCTCGCGGCTGAGCTGGCCGCCGGCGTCGCGCCGGACGGCACGGTTATCGGCACCGACATCAGCGAGAGCATGCTTGCGATCGCCACCGCTCGACTCGACTCGACCGACAGCGCAGCTGAGACACGCTTCGAGCACGCCGACGCGTGTGCGCTCCCATTCGGAGATGAGAGCTTCGACGCGGTCGTGTGCACCCAAGTGTACGAGTACGTCCAAGACATCGCAAAGGCACTGTCAGAGCTCGCTCGCGTGCTGCGCCCCGGCGCCCGCGCGCTCGTCCTGGACACAGACTGGGACTCGATCGTCTGGCACTCCGGAGACCCACTGCGCATGCAGCGCGTGCTGGACGCCTGGGAGGAGCACCTCGTCGATCCGCACCTGCCGCGCAGGCTGATCCGCCTGCTGGATGACGCAGGCCTGACCGTGGACCTATGTCAGGTCGTGCCGATCGTCAACGTGCGCAGCAACCACAACACCTACAGCGCTGGGATGACCGAGCTGATCGCCGACTTCATCCCCGGCCGGCAGGGACTCACCGAGGCCGACGCCATCGCATGGAGCGAGGACCTGCGCGCGCTCTCCCGCAGCGGCGACTACTTCCTGAGCCTCAATCGCTACCTGTTTCGAGCCGCCAAGCGCTGAGCCGTCCACGCTCATGCCGCGACGCGCAACGGCACGCGCGCCGGAGGGTGCGCTTCAGTCGCGGGTGATGACGTGCTTGCCGTCTCCCTGAAAAGCTGCGATGGCGTCCCTCCACGGATGGATCGCGTCGATCAGGGCATCGGTGTGCACACACGGGTCGGCGAGCAGGGCGAGGACGTTTTGGAAATCGGCGCGCACGTGGGCCGGCCGGTACCGACGGTGGCACAGGCGGCAAATAGTGGTAGAGCGGGATCGGCGTGAGTCGTTTGGCGTACATCGCGCTGATCGTGCAAGTGCCGCCCGGGGCAGTCGCGCGCAGCGTGGATGCGAGGAGCTCGGATGCCCTGGTCAGGCTCTGCCGACGGCGACGTTTGTGCTCATCGGCATCCGCAGCGAGCGTCGGTCATAAGCGATGACGCGGTAGGAGCGCGCGAGCCCATCGAGCACCGGGGACCAGATGTCGGCATATGCGCCGGTCCCGTGCACGAGCAAGAGTGGCGGCCCGCTCCCCCGCTCCTCGTAATAGAGGACCGCCCCATTTACCATCTCGCTCGCCATTAGCGCATTACAGGAAGATCAGTAGTCACTACCAGTCCCACCAGGTGGATCTCTAGCCCCGTTGCCGCGCAACCGCGTGCTCAGGCCCGCGTGCCGGCCACGACCAGGTACTCCTGCTCGAAGCGCGCCTGCTCGGGCGTACCGCGGTTCCACTCGTCGCAGAAGGAGTTCAGCGCCTCGACGAACTCGGCCTCCTGGCCGTTCTTGCGTGCATTCGCCTGGGCGGTGATCGTCGGGCCGTACTTCGCCTTGAAGTGCTCGCCGTAGTCACGCGGATGCTCGAAGGCCGTGATCGACAGGTCTTCGCGCCGCAGCGTGCCGAAGTCGACGCGTGAGCCGAACAGCTCCTTGACGTGGTCCTCGCCACCCCACAGGGGAGGAGATTGTGCCCCGGGCGGGGGCGGCGGGGCAAACGGTCCCATCGTGCGGAACAGCGCGCCGATCATGCCCTCGGGCGTCCAGTTCAACATCCCGATCGTGCCGCCCGGCCGGCAGACGCGGACCAACTCATCCGCGACCTCTTGATGGTGAGGTGCGAACATCGCGCCGATCGACGACATCACGACGTCGAACGAAGCATCCTCGAAGGGCAGGTGCTCGGCGTCAGCCTCAACCCACTCGAGAGTCAGCCCTTCGCTCTCGGCGCGTGCGCGGCCCGCGTCAAGCAGCTCAGGTGTCAGGTCGCTGGCGGTGACATGAGCGCCGGCCTTAGCCGCGGGGATCGACGCGTTGCCGGTACCGGCTGCCACATCCAGGACCACGTTGCCGGGGCCGATGCCGCAGGCCTCAACGAGTGTCGGCCCTAGCGGTAGCAGGAACGTCTCGACCATATCCGGGTAATCGCCCGATGCCCACATCGCGCGATGACGCGCCTTCAGCTCAGAATCCGCCACACTGGACGACAAAACGACCTCCCTTTTGTTGACACGCCGATCGTGCTTCGCCTAGGCACAAGCTACACCAACGTCGCGGTCCCACCGGCGAGCGGGAGCGAGAACCAGTCATGGCTAAGGCCTCTGTTTCCTTGCCGCTTTCGCGATCGCTCGGGCGTCGGGTCGCATGAGACGCAACTGGCCGCTGAGATCGGTCCGGTAGCCGTTGAAGAAGAGCCCCGGCGCCGAGGGGTGTTGGTTGCCGCCGCTGACGAGCGGGATACCGTCCTCGTCGAGCACGCCGAGGTGACCAACCAACGACTCCAGGCCGCGCCGGTAGCCCGTGGCCGCGATGACCGCGTCCGGCTGAATGCTGGTGCCGTCGGCGAGCAGCACGTCCGAGCCGTCGAAGCCCGCAACCGCAGGAAGGATCGTGATCTCGCCGGACTTGAGGAGGCGAACGAACCCATCGTCGTAGATCGGCGTTTGCTGCCGCTTGAACGTTGTTGTGGCGATCCCATACGGGGAGCGTGGGAGCCCATAACGGTCGAGCTTGCCGAACAAAATCCGCTGTGACCACCACGAGATCTCGTCTGCGGCGCGAACGGGGACGTGATTGAGCACGATCCCGGAGACGTTGATCGAGAGCCCCAGGATCTTGCGTGTTATGACATTCGGGGGCGTCCGGCAGGACACGCGCACGCGCCCAGCGCCGCCCCGGTGGATCAGCGTCGCGATCTCTGAGCCCGTCGTGCCCGGCCCGACGACGAGCACGTCGCGGCCGACGTAAGGCTCGGGATGCTTGTAGGCCGAGGAGTGGATCAGCTCGCCCGTGAAGCCATCACGCCCAGGCCAGTCGGGAAGGTCGGGGTCATGGTCGTAGCCGATGGCGAGGACAACGAAGCGCGCGCCCAGCTCGCCGCGATTCGTCCCGACACGCCAGCCACCGTTCTCGCGCGCAACACTCTGGACCTCGTTGCCGAAGCGCACGTCGAGCTTGTGATGCTTGGCGTAATTCTCGAGGTACTCGATCCACGCCTCCCGCGACGGGAACTCTCCGTAATGCCGACGGCGCGCGCGATACCCCGGCATGGTCGACATCGCGCCCGTCGTGTTGAGGCGCAAGCCGTCGTAGCGGCTCCGCCAGCTCGCCGCGACCTGGTCGGTTTGCTCGAGCACGATCGCCTCGACGCCCGCGCCTCCAAGCGTGGCCGCCGCCGCAAGCCCAGCGGCGCCCGCGCCGAGCACGATCGCCTCCGTCATCGGGTGATCCTCATCCGCGAGTATTCCCGGGCTCGGCGCTGACCGCGCCTGATCACGCGGATGCCCCTGCTGCGGAGGTGATGTGCTCGATCACTGGACGGAACTGGTCCGTGGGTGAGAAGTCGACGTACTCAGAGTCCTCGAGCGCCTCGGGTGCGTGCCCGGGTGCCCAGTAGAACGCCTCGCCGGCGGCGAAGTCCCGATGCCCGTCCAAGGTGTGCATCCGTACGCGGCCCTTGATCATGTACCCCCAGTGAGGGCAAGGGCACAGATCGTTCGGTAGGCCCTTGGTGGCGGGGCGCAGGTCGGCACCGGCGGGCAGCCGCACGAACCCGACGGAGAGACCGTCCTCGTCGCGCAGACGGACCTCGACGCCGTTGTCGGCGATGACGACCGGGACCTCATTACGTGGGATGGATCTCATGTGTTGCCTCCTACTGGATTTTCGATGTCGCGGCTGGCGAGGAGTTCGGTTCGGGCAATGCGGTTCTCAGGCTGCGGCCGTGACGGCGGTGTCCGCAGTCGATGGGTCGATGACGGTTGAGACTTTGGAGATGCGGTCCGCGGGGAAACCGCCGCAGCGAGCGTGCTCGCGCAGGATGTCCTCGTTCGGGGCGACGTAGACGCAGTAGGCCTTGTCGTCTGTGACGAAGCTCGTGAGCCACCGGATCTCTGGGCCGAGCTCCCCGATCACCTGATTGGACTTCGCTGCAATTCCCTGCAGCTCCTCGGCGCTGAGCTTCCCGGCTCCGGGCATGTCGCGCTCGATGACGTACTTGGGCATGTGTTCTCCTATCAGGGTTTGGATGTGTCGGCCGCGTTCTTGCGCGCCGATCGTCACGCTCACGGCCGCCCGGTCGAATCGGCATCGCCAATCGTGTCCCAAGGCCGTGTGCGCGGGCGTGTGCGACTAGGAATCTGCGACGAGGAGCGGCGTCAGCGTGGGGTTGTCGATCGCGACAGCCAGCGTGCGCGCCGAGTCGAGCGCACCGGCCTGCCCGATTCGTGCGGCATGAACGAGACCTCGCACCACGAGCTCACGCATCTCGGTCCGGGCCGCCAGCGCGCCGAGCGCACGGATCAGCTTGTGGGTCTTCTCGCGCTCTGCCCCCTCGAGGCTGAACGTGATCGCCGTGTCGAGTAGGTGGCCGTGCATCCAGACATAGCGGTCGGGTAGGCGTGTGCAGCGGGTGCGCGCCTGGTCGATCCATTCGCGCGAGGCGCCCAGCTGACCGCGGGCACGGTGCAGCAGCCCGAGGTTGCGCGCCGCGAGACCTTCCCAGCATGGATCTTGCAGCTCGCACGCCAGCGCGAACGCTCGCTCGAAGCGCTCAGCCGCACGCGCCGTGTCCCCGTGCTGCAGGTCAACCTCTCCGCGCATCGCCTCAGGGAACGGACGAAACGACAGCCAGCGCTCGGCCTCGACGAGCCCCAAAGCACGGTCCAGACCGCACATCGCTTCGCTCGTCTCGCTCCGCAGCAACTGCGCCCGCGCGATTAGGGTCAGCGAGACCGCGGTCTGGCGGCGATCGCCGCAGCGCTCGGCGCGCTCAAGAGAGCCGAGTAGGGCCGTGAAGGCGCCGGCGTAGTCGCCCATGTCTGAGCGGTTCATGCCCTGTACGGCAAGGATCGCCGCGTGCTCGGCGTCGCTGTCGGCAAGCTCCTCGGCGCGGGTCAGACGGTGCTCGACCGATGCTCGGCGACCCGCCTGGATGTCGGTGTAGGCCAACTCGCGCAGCGCGGCGAGGAGTGTCTCGCGGTGACCGGCCACCTCGGCGACGGCGAGGGCCTCGTGCAGCAC
>JBARJU010000084.1:0-23071 GCA_049800435.1 Solirubrobacteraceae bacterium | reverse complement strand
GAGCCGTAGAGCAGCGGCGCGTGAAGCGGCGAGCCCGCCAGCACCGAAGCCGCGAGCGCGGCGGGCCAGTCGCCGCCGTCCACCAACATCGCCGCCTGTGGGCGGGTAGCGGGCGTGAGGCCCGGATACACCGCCACGGCCACCGCCGCGGCGTCGATCGTGCTGCCCGAACCCCCCAGGCGGGTGGTGTTCTTGGTGGACAGCCCTCCGGCCCCGTGCGCCCCGACGGCCGCCACCGGGCCCGTGCCGTGTTCGACGGCCTGGGTCGACAGCGTCTTGCCACACCCGGCAAGCGCACCGCACAGGGCGAGCGTTAGAGCCGCTGAGCGCAGGGAGGGGACATCCATAGGCTGCGCACGCTACCCCTCGCTCCCGACGGCTGCGGGGCTCGAGCGGGGTTTGCGCCGGCGCGAACGTGGGGCTGAGGTAGCTCGGGCGACTGCAATCGAGCATCCACGAACCCCGTGCTTGCGGCAAAAACGGCTGCAAAGCTATTCATTCGCTGCAACCGTCATTGCACTTTGATAGCGTTTTGCCGCGAACGCCGAATCCCTGACAAGAAGTCAGGGAACGGGGGACCCAAGTTGTTGGGGCGAATCCCACGGTCGATCCGTGGGAAGCGCAGGCTCTTTCAGCGCTAGCCCGTCAGCTAACCCCGCAGGCCGACGAAAGAGGTTGCTTTGCGTTTGCGGGCACTTTGCTCAACGATTTTCTGCATGCTGTTGCTGGCTGGCATACCCGCATCGGCGATGGCTGTAACAGGCGGCGTCGTCGCCGGCGGTGCGCTCACCCCCACGGCCAAGACGCCGCCGGTCAAGCGTCACACAGCACCCGTCACCTCCCATTCGACAAGCCTCGCTTATAAAGGTCCCGTCTACGAGAAGACGGCCACCGGGCAGATCGTTCCCTTTGTCTCGGCCCAGGCATCGAGCGAACAGAAGGCCGTCACCGGTGGGAGCGCAGCCGCGGTGCCCGTGGTTGCCAAGCCCGAGCTACTCGTCCCCGGTCATATCGCGCGCTTGGTCAATGGCCTCGCGGCCGCGCCGATGTCGTCCCCGGCAGCTGTCCAGGCGATTGTCTGGACAGGCAATCAGATCATCGGCCTGCCCTACATCTTCGGCGGGGGCCACGCCTCGTTCGCCTCGCCCGGCTACGACTGTTCGGGCACCGTCTCATTCGCCCTGCACGGGGCCTCCCTGCTTACCGTTCCGGAGGACTCCTCGGAATTCATGGGGTGGGGCTCTCACGGGATCGGGACCTGGGTCACGGTCTTCACAAATCCGGGTCACGCTTACATGACGGTTGCCGGCTTGCGTCTGGACACGAGCGCGGCCGACGATCCCACCGCCCAGCAGGGCCCTCGCTGGCGTCCGCTGCGCCCGGCCAACGAAGGCTTCACGGTTCGTCATCCCACGAGCCTCTGAGCGCTGGCGTCGGCTACGCTTGTAGCCTACGTCCCCGCCCACAGGAGGATCAGATGGCCGGTTTGACCGGGCGCATGTCAACCGTCGTGAAGGCCAAGGTCTCCAAGCTCTTGGATCGCGCCGAAGACCCCGCCGAGACGCTCGACTACAGCTACCAGAAGCAGGTCGAACAGCTTCAGAACGTCAAGAAGGGCATCGCCGACGTGGTGACCGCCAAGAAGCGCCTACAGTTGCAGGAGACATCGCTTCAGCAGCAGGTCGTAAAGCTCGACACTCAGGCCCGCCAGGCGGTCTCCTCTGGCAAGGAGGATCTCGCGCGCACGGCGCTGGAACGCAAGAACATCGCCCAGACAGAGCTCCAGTCGCTCGATACGCAGGTCTCAGAACTGGAAGATCAGCAGCAGAAGCTGACCGACTCCGAGCAGAAGCTGCGCGCCAAGATCGAATCCTTCCGAACCAAGAAGGAGGTCATCAAGGCCCAGTACTCCGCAGCCGAAGCGCAGGTGAAGATATCCGAAGCGGCTACCGGTGTGGGCGAGCAGATGGCCGACGTCGGCCTGGCCATGCAGCGCGCCGTGGACAAGACCGAAAACATGAAGGCCCGCGCCGATGCCGTGCAAGAGCTCGAAGCGGCCGGCACGTTTGAAGACATCACCGCGCTCGGCCCCGGCGAAGACGACATCGACCGTCAGCTCAAATCGCTCTCCAGCAAGTCCGCGGTCGACGACGACTTGGCGAAGTTGAAGGGCGAACTCGGCTCAGGAGCCGCCGGCGCCGGCGCCGGCCAGCTCGGATCGGGCGCCGAGGGTGAGCCGGCCGAGGCTGCGCCAAGCAAGGAGCAGTCGGCATGATCGTGCGTATCTCAGGGGAGGACCAGTACCGGCTGGAAGACGGGGCCCACGATCGCCTCAACCAACTCGACTCCGCCGTGCTCACAGCGATCGACGCCGGCGATGAGGCAGCTTTCAAGGCCTCCTTCTCCAAGTTGCTCGGCTACATCCGTGCCAATGGGTCGCTCGTCGGCGACGAGGAGATCGAGACCTCCGACCTGATCCTGCCTCCCGACGACATCACTCTTTCCGAGGCCGCCGAGGAGTTCACGGGCGAGGGCCTGATCCCGGACTGATATACCCACTTTTTGAGTCGACGACAATAGTGACTACTATTTGTAGCCACTATTGTGAATCGCTCTTTTAACGAACACATATGGCCGGCCCGTCGCAGCGTCGGTCACAGGCCGCGCAACCCACGTCAACCCTCTTCTAGATCGGGATACCCCACAAGGGAAACCACCGCTCCAGTTCCGGCTCGATCGGTAGCTCGCTTGCCATCTGGGCCTTAAGCTGCAGCTCGCGCTCGGTGGCGCGCTCGGTGGAGCCCCCGGTCGGGTGCGTCGAGGTCGAACTGCCGCTCCCTGAGGCTGGCACGAACGGGTACCAGAATCCACGCTTGTAGTTGTAGATGAAGTAGAGCCGTTTGCCCCTGGCGTCCTTGAAGGCGAACACGGCGCACAACAGTCGCTCGCCGTGGCCGGCCGTCTCGATCGATCCGCTCACCGCGTTTATGCCCACCGCAAGGTCTTCCACGGAGTCGTCGCGCAGCACCATCCAGCGGTAGCCGAAGCTGTCGTCCTCGGTGTGCACCTGCGTGCCGCTGTCGCCGCCGGTCGCCTTCACGACTTCTTCCATATCTTTGATCGTGGCTTCGAACTCGCTCGTCTGCAGCGCCTGGAAGACGATCGCGGCAGCGCCCGCCGGCTCGATCTGGTGCTCGGTCTGCAGGGCCACATACGCGGTCGAGATCGCAAACAGGCGGTCGGGCGCCGGGCCCTTGACCTCGTGGCGGCCCGTCAATATGTCGCGGAGTCCCATTGCGGCGTCGGAGTGTGGGCAGGCGTGGGGGAGTGGGGTGGCTTGGCGTCGGGCGAGCGTTGAGAGTGGAGGGGACCGGCCGCCCGATCAGGCGGCGCTCTGCAGCTGGGTCTCGAGTCGGTTGAGCGCATCCAGGCGCTTCTCAAGCGCTGGGTGGTCGGAGAAGAGGTTCATCAGCGACTTCTTCGTGCGCGCCGGGACGATGAAGAACGCGCTCATCCCTTCGGCCCTGCGCATGTCCTGACTTGGAATGCGCTCCATCGTGCCGCTGATCTTCAGCAGCGCCGAGGCCAGCGCGCTCGGCCTGCCGGTCAGCACCGCGGAGCCGCGATCGGCCGCGAACTCGCGATAGCGCGAGAGCGCCTGCAGGAGCAGGAAGGAGATCGCGTACACCACGACCGAGACGAGCAGCACGATCATCACGTCCTCCTCCTCTTCGCTCGAGCGGCCATATCCGCCGCCGAAGCCCCCCCCGAAGAAGAGCGCGAACTGAGCGATCAGCGCGGCCAGCGTCGCGAAGAAGCTCGCCAGCGTCATCACCATCACGTCGCGGTTGATCACGTGCGTGAGCTCGTGGGCCATCACGCCTTCGAGCTCGGCGGTGTCGAGCATCTGCAGGATGCCGGTCGTCGCGCACACGGTCGCCTTCTTCTGCGAGCGACCCATAGCGCACGCGTTGGGCATGGAGGTCTCCATAACACACACCCGCGGCTTGGGCAGATCCGCCTGCACGCACAGCCGTTCGACGATCCCGTGCAGCTCCGGCTGTTCCTCGGGCGTCACCTCTTTGGCGCCGAGCGTGGCGAGCGCGATCTTGTCGGAGGCGAAGAACTGCATCGCCAGCATGAACAGCGCGATCACGATGATGAAGCCGGCCGCTGCCCCGAGCGCGAACAGGACTCCGACGAACACCACGTAGACGAGGCCGAGCAGGAACATCGTCCCCAGCATGCGCGCCTGTAGGCCGCCGTCTTTGCCGAAGTTGGAGCGTCGCTTGGCCATCTGTGTTGATTGTAGAGTCAGCGGGTGCCGATGTCGCCGCCAACGGATACCCAGTGAAGCCCGAAGTCCACCTGCTCGGCATTTCGATCAAGACGTTCGGGGTGACGTTCGCGCTCGGCTTCCTCGCATGCGGCTTCGTGATCGCGCGGCGGCTGCGGGAGCTCGATAAGCCTGTCGACTGGGCGTACGAGATCGTATTCGCGGCGCTGATCGGCGGTCTGGTCGGCTCACGGGTGTACTTCCTGATCCAGAACTACAGCACCGTCAAGCACGACCTGATCGGCTCCATCTTCTCCGGGTCGGGCCTTGTCTGGTACGGCGGCGCCATCGGCGGGGCGCTCGGGGTGATCGCGTGGATGCGCTGGCGAGCGGCGCTCAACCTCGTCACCGTCGACATGTGCGCCACGGTGCTCGCGCTCGGCTATGGGATCGGGCGGATCGGCTGCCAGGTCTCCGGTGACGGCGACTACGGCATCGCCTCGTCGTTGCCGTGGGCGATGGGCTATCCGCATGGCACCGTTCCCACGCCGCCGGGCGTCACGGTTCATCCGACCCCGATCTACGAGACGCTGGCGATGTGCCTGCTGGCCTACTTCCTCTGGCAGTTGCGCTTTCGGGTGCGTCCCGGGATCGTGTTTTCTTTGTATCTCATCTTCAGCGGCCTCGAGCGCTTGCTGGTGGAGTTCATCCGCCGCAACAAGGAGGTGTTCGCCGGCCTGACCGCGCCGCAGCTCGAGAGCGTCGGGCTGATGGTGGTGGGGGTCGTGCTGTTGGTCGCGATCGCTCGTCGAGGTGGCCTGGCCTCGTCGGGGGGTGGTGTTCGTGTATCGGGCCCTCCCACCCGCCCCACGCGTACGCGCGCGACCACTGCTTAACACAGGCATGTTGTTAAATAATTAGCACCCGCGCGCGTGGGGCAGCCATATTCGCAAGACCGGCCAACAGCCCCGGGCGGGCCGCCGCGCCGAGTTCCGTCGGGGGTGAAGCGCCATAATCCCGACATGGCTATAAGCGCGAGTCTTTCGCACGTGTTTCCGCTGGGCAGTCGCGTCAACGAGCGTGGCCGGCTCGAGGTGGGGGGGTGCGACACGATCGAGCTCGCGCGCGAATTCGGCACGCCGGCGTACCTCGTCGCCGAGGATGACCTGCGTGCGCGGGCGCGCACGTTCGTGCGGGCCGGCCTCAGCGCCGGTCACGAGGACTTCCAGGTCGTGTTCGCCTCCAAGGCGTTTCCGTGCACCGCGGTCCTGAGCCTGTTCGCCGAGGAGGGTCTCTGGTGCGATGTGGCCTCAGGCGGCGAGCTTCACCTGGCCTTGAATGCGGGCTTTCCGCCCGAGCGGATACTCGTGCACGGCAACGCCAAGTCTCTTGTGGAGCTACGCATGGCGTTGCGGGCGAAAGTCGCTTTGATCGTGGTCGACAACTTCGATGAGATCGACCGTCTGGCTCGGATCACGCAGGTGCTCGGTATCAAACAGGCCGTGCTCATCCGGGTCACCCCGGACGTGCGCGGCGACACGCACGAGAAGATCTCCACAGGCCAGGCTGCTTCGAAGTTCGGGTTCTCGATGGCCGACACTCCCGCCGCGATCGAGCGCGTGCGGAGCGTCGAAGGCCTGGAGATGCACGGGATCCACGCCCACATCGGCTCCCAGCTCTTGGACCTGGAGCCGTTCCGTCGCGAGGCCGCGGCGCTTGCACGGATCGGCGAGGGGGTGGGTGGGTTTTCAATCTATGACCTCGGCGGGGGGCTCGGCGTCGCCTACACACCCGACCAGCATCCACCTGAGATCGACGAGTGGGTTGGCGCCCTCGTCGGCGCCGCCCGCGAGGCCGGCATCCCAGCGGACGCGCGTCTGTTGGTCGAGCCCGGGCGCGCGCTCGCGGCGAACGCCGGCGTCACGCTCTACACGGTCGAGTCGGTCAAGCGCAACGTCTCCACCTGGGTCGCCGTCGACGGAGGCATGTCCGACAACCTGCGCCCCATGCTCTACGGCGCAAGCTACGAAGCTCACATCGCCGATCGCCTCGGTGGGGACATGCCCTGCGTGCTCGCCGGCAAGCACTGCGAGTCGGGCGACGTGATCGTGCGCGATGCCCTGCTCGACGATCCGAGGCCCGGTGACATCGTCGTCACGCCAGCCACCGGCGCCTACGGTTTTGCGATGGCCAGTAACTACAACGGCGTGCCGCGCCCACCCGTCGTGTTCTGCCGTGACGGCGACGCGCGCGTCGTCGTGCGGCGCGAGAGCTTCGATGACCTGACGGCCCGCGATGTCCGCTGAACCGTTCCGCGTCGGCCTGCTCGGCCATGGCACGGTCGGCTCGGCGTTTGCCACGCTGCTTCAGGAGCGCGCCGGCCAGATTGAGCGGATCGCCGGACGAGCGCCGGCATTGATCGGCACGCTCACTACCACCAGCGGCAGCTTCCAGGAGATCCTTCGCGGTTCCGACTTGATCGTCGAGCTGATCGGAGGCATCGAGCCCGCTCGCGAGTACGTGCTCGCCTCCCTCGGCGCGGGCAAGCACGTAGTCACCGCCAACAAGCGGCTGCTCTCCCAGCACGGTGAGGAGCTGTTCGAGGCCGCCTGCGCCGGTGGCGCCCAGTTGCGCTTCGAGGCCGCCGTGGCAGGCGTAGTGCCGGTGGTGCGTGTGCTCTCTGAGTCGCTCGCGGGAGCACACATCGAGCGCGTCCACGGGATCGTCAACGGTACCACCAACTTCATCCTCACCGAGATGACTCGGGGTTCGAGCTACGACGAGGCTCTCGCCGAGGCCCAGCGCCAGGGCTTCGCCGAGGCCGATCCCAGCGAGGACGTCTCCGGTCGCGACGCAGCCGCCAAGATGGCGATCCTCGCGCGGCTCGCCTTCGGAACCCCTGTCCACCTCGACCAGGTGCTCTATGAGGGGATCGAACATCTGCAGGCCGACGACTTGCAGTACGCGCGCGAGCTTGGGCTCGGGCTCAAGCTGATCGGCACCGCCGAGCGGCGCGACGGGGGCCTGTCGGTGCGCGTGCACCCCGCCTTCCTCTACTCCGGGCATCCACTCGCCTCGGTCAGCGGACCCTTCAACGCCGTCACCGTCGAGTCCGATGCGATCACCGAGATCACGATGTCCGGCCCCGGCGCGGGCGGCCGACAGACGGCGAGCGCCGTGCTCGGCGACCTCGTCAGCGCGATGCTCCCGCCCTGCGCCCCCTCGCCGCCGCTTGATCCATTGCCGCTTGTGCAGGACGTCGAGAGCGGCTTCTACATCCACATGGAGGTCGCCGACCGGCCGGGAACGCTCGCGGCCGTCGCCCAGGTGCTCGGCGAGGAGGGCGCTTCGATCAAGTCGGTCGCACAGCACGGGCTCGGTGAGCACGCGCGCCTTGTGATGGTCATCCACCCCCTTGCCGAGTCGCGCCTGCGCGAGGCCCTGCGCCGCATCGCCGCGCTCGACTTCCTGCGCTCGACCCCCCGGGCAATACGTGTCATCGAAGAGGAGTTCATGTGAGCAAGACGATTTCCACGAGCAAGAGCCACGTGCCGCTGATCGAGCGCTACCGCGATCGCTTGCCCTTCGAGGAGGGCGATCCGATCGTGAGCCTCCAGGAGGGCTCCACGCCGCTGCTGCGAGCCCCTGTGCTCTCCGAGATGGTGGGCGCGAGCGTGCGCCTCAAGCTGGAGGGCGCCAACCCCACCGGATCGTTCAAGGACCGCGGCATGACCTGTGCGGTCTCGGCGGCCGTGCGCGATGGCGCCAAGGCCGTGATCTGCGCTTCCACGGGCAACACCGCGGGGAGTGCCGCCGCCTACGCCTCGCGTGCCGGTATTACCTGTGCGGTGATCGTCCCCGACGGGAAGATCGCCGAAGGCAAGATGGCCCAGACCTTGATCCACGGTGCGCGCGTGATCTCGCTTGCGGGCAACTTCGATCAGGCCCTGAAGCTGGTCCGGGAGCTCGCCGAGTCGCATCCGATCGTGCTCGTCAACTCGATCAACGAATTCCGCATCGAAGGCCAGAAGACGGCAGCGTTCGAGCTGCACGAGGATCTCGACGGGCAGCTGGAAGCGCTCTGCATCCCAGTCGGCAACGCCGGCAACATCACCGCCTACTGGCGCGGCTTCTGTGAGATGGGGGCCTCCCCGAAGCTGTTCGGCTTCCAGGCCGAGGGCGCGGCGCCGCTCGTGCTCGGCCACCCAGTGGAGCACCCGGAAACGGTTGCCTCCGCGATCCGCATCGGTCACCCTGTGCGCGGGGAGGACGCGATCGCCGCGGTGAGCGAGTCGGGCGGTGCGATCCGCGCGGTCAGCGACGCTGAGATCCTGAACGCCTATCGCCTGTTGGCCTCCAAGGAAGGCATGTTCTGCGAGCCGGCTTCGGCGGCGGCGGTCGCGGGACTGCTCAAGTACGGGGCCGATGGAGCACAGCAGATCGTGTGCGTGCTTACCGGTCGCGGCATCAAGGACCCACAGACCGCTATTGAGCACAACGGCGGCAAAGTGATCCCGTGTACGGCGGACATAGCCGCGATCGAAGAGGCGGTCCTTAGGTGATCGGTAGCGACCGGGAGGAGGGCCTGGACCTCAAGCCGGGATCGGCGAAGCATGGTCTGGGTCGCTGGCGGGGGCGTACCTGGAGGCTCGGGTGATCCGCAGGCGAGTCGTGCGGGTCCCGGCGTCCTCGGCGAACCTCGGGCCTGGCTTTGACTGCTTCGCCGCGGCACTCGGCCTACACCTCGAGCTGGAGGTGCTCGAGACGGGAAGCTTTGCCATCGAGACGGACCTCGCGGTGCCCCACGACCGCGACAACCTCTGTGTGAGGGCGTTTGAGAGCCTGCATCCGGCGGACGACTTCACATTTCGGATCGCCTCCTCCATACCGCTCACGGGCGGTCTCGGATCGAGCGCCTCGGCGATCGTCGCGGGCCTGCTCGCCGCCGACCATCTGTTCGAGCTGGATGTCGACATGCTGGCTTGCGCGAGTGCCATCGAGGGCCACCCCGACAACGTCGCGGCCGCGCTGCACGGTGGATTCGTCATATGCGCTGACGGCGAGGCGACTCGCTTCGAGCCGCCCACGGGCCTCGAGGCACTTGCCGTGGTGCCAGACGAGGCGGTACGCACCAGTGAGGCGCGCGACGCACTGCCCGCTCAGGTGCCGCTCGAGCAGGCCGTCTTCAACGTCGCCCATGGCGCCCTGCTCACGCTCGGGCTTGCCCGAGGCGACTGGGACCTGGTCGCGCGCGGCCTCCACGACCGCCTGCATGAGCAGCGTCGCTCGCACCTGTTCCCGCGCTCCTACGCCCTGGCTCGGCGCGCACGCGAGCTGGGAGCGCTTGGCGCCACGATCTCGGGCGCCGGACCCACCGTGCTCGTGTGGTGCTTCTACGAGCACACCGGCGCCGTCGTCGAGGCCCTGCGGCCGGAGATCGAGGGCTGGGCCACGCTCCTGCGTGCCCCGTTCGAGGCACAGGGCGCCTATGTGGGGGAGATGTAGCGTATGACCATGCGCGCGTCACACAGGAGCACCTATGGACGGGGCTGACGACGGCTACTTCCCGCGGGCCACCTCGACTTTGCGCATGGTCCACGAAGAGAAGGCGGTCGGTCTCATGTACGGCCAGCGCGCGCTCTGCGTCGGGGCGATCAAGCCGCTCAACTATGTCGGTACCAGCGAACACACCCGCAACAAGCGCACCCCGTTCAGGCGCATCACCCATACGGGCGGCATGTTCGAGGCCGTCTTTTTCGGTACGCGCTCGCAGGCCGACCGTGTACTCACCACCGTCGATGGCATGCACGAGCGCGTCGTCGGCGCGCTGCCCCACGACGCGGGACCCCACTACCCGGCTGGGACGCCCTACTCGGCGTTTGACCCCGAGTTGATGCTGTGGACAGTCGCGGTGATCGCCGACTCCGCCGAGTGGTTCTACGAGCGGCTGGTGCGCCCCCTGCGTGGCTATGAGCGCGAATCGCTCTGGCAGGACTACCTGCGCTTCGCCGAGCTCTTCCATATGCCGCGCTCCGTCGCCCCGCCCACCTATCGCGAGTTCCGCGACTGGTACGAACACCAGCTCGCCGGACCGGACCTGCACCTGACCGAGGAGGCCCGCTTCATGGGCTACGCATCGGCGTTCGAGATCCCGGTGCCCTCCACGCGCCGGCCGGCCAAGCGCCTGCACGACCTTGTGATGCTCGGCTCGCTGCCCCCACGCGTGCGCGAGCTCTATGGCCTGCGCTTCACCTCCGCGCACGCTGCCGCCTGCGCGGCCGCTCTGGCGGGTGGGCGCTTGGCGCGCCTGCTTGCGCCCCGCTCGCTCACGCACGGCTCCTGCATCCCCGAGTTCGAGATGGTCGCTCTCACCGAGCGCCTTCGGATCGAGCGGGGAGAGCCGACGCCGCAGCTCGCCGGCTGAGCGGCGAGCGTTCGCCTGTTTGGTCACTCGCGGCCCTACAAGTGACTTGCCTCTTATGCAAGGACCAGCGCGAGGGACGCTCAGCGCAGGCGCGACAGGCGCTCGCGGGCGCTCTCCATGCCCGGCAGGCGCCCCAGCAGCTCGTCGGTAAGCGCCACATAGTCGGCGCCCAGGTCGGGCCGGTGATCGAGGATCGACATGGCTCGCTCGGCCGACTCGGCATACGCGATCGAGGAGCGCACGACGGAGTCGAGCACCTTCTCGCCAAAGCGTTCCTTCAGCGACAGGAGCGCCTCGCGCGAATGCACGGTGCGCATGTCCGCGAGGTTCAACAGAACTCCCAGCAGCGACAGCTCGTCGTTGAGGCTGTCCCTGGCGATCTCGATCACCTCCATCGCCTGCTCCACGCCCTGAAGCGCGAAGTACTGTGCCTCCGCGGTCACCAGCGCATGATCAGCCGCCACCAGCGCGTTCACCGTCAACAGGCCCAGCGACGGCGGACAGTCCACCAGCACGATTTCGTAGTCGCCCTGCACCTTCGCGAGCGCCCGCCTGAGGGTCATCTCGCGGCCGATCTTGCCGCCGAGCATCAACTCGGTCTCGGCGAGGTTCAAGCTTGCCGGGATCGTGTCCTGGTGGATCGCATCCTTGGCGGTCGCCGATCCGGCGAGCACGTCGGCGATCGTCGGCTCGCTCTCGGGCGGCAGGTCGAAGTAGTCCGACAGGTTGCCCTGCGGGTCGAGATCCACCGCCAGTGTGCGCACGTCGATCCGGCGCAGCACGTCGGTGAGCGTGCGCACGGTCGTCGTCTTACCGGTGCCGCCCTTCTGCGAGAGCACAGCGATCGTCTGGGCCATGGCGGCCGATAGTACGTGGAATGCGCGAGCTCGGCTGTCAGCCGAGCGTGTGGACGTGCCCGGTGGCTGGCGTCTCCGCTGCTTGCACCGGCACGCTCACGAACCGCAGGCGGTAGCGACCCACGAGGATCTCGTCGCCATCTTGCAGCGTCTTCCACTCGACGCGTTCCCCGTTCACGAACACGCCGTTGAGGCTGCGATCGTCGAGCACCCTCACCCCGTCGGGCTGGCGCACCACGAGCGCGTGCCGTCGCGACACGGTCGGATCGTCGAAGCGCACGTCGGCGGCGAGGCTGCGCCCAATGCGGGTCCACTCGCGTGTGAGCGCCACCGTTCTGGTGTCCTCGCCGTCCTCGTAGAGCACATACTCGCCCGGTTTGGTCAGATCCTCCCTGGCGCGCACCATCCACTCCGGGGACTCGTGCGAGTGTGGAGGCACGGGTTTCTCCACGGTGGCCGGGGCGGCGCTGAACAGGGACGCCCTCACGAAGTCGTGGCTGCCGCAATCGGGGCAGTCCCGCAGGGCGTCCATAGAGGTCAGCGTCAATACATATCCGCATCTCTGACAGCGGAACGACCCGGTTCCGGCCATCGTGCCCGAAGTGTGCGATTCCATGCTGCGTATCCCCTTCCTCTCATTCCCGGGCATTCGGGAATTTTCTGCAAGGTGGAATCTTGTGGCAATCATAACGAGGGTGTCAAACCGGCTTCAACCGACACGAGCAGGCCGGTGCATTGGCACCATATTTGCAGGCTACCCCTCCTGATCGACGCCCAAACGACTCCAGTCGAAAGATCGGTAAAGACCCGTCGGGGCACCGGTCGGGACGCGAGGTCGCGCGGTCGGCTCGGAGCGCAGGATAGGCCTCGGGCGGCGCGGCAGGAGCTTGCCCGGGCGCGGCGAAAGTAGCCGCATGGCCTCTCCCGACGACGTAGAGCAACTCGAGCGCTTCCTCTTGCGACGCGGCGTCGGATCGCTCACGGCCGATCGGCACCGCTGCGCGGACTGCGATCGCACCCCCCTTGTGGGCGAGCACATCCACGTGTACGAGCGCGAGGCGGGGATCGTGTGCGAGCTGTGCCGCCAGGCGCGCCGCGGCTCCCCGCTTGCAAGCGAGGTCATGCGCCACAGTGAGCTCGGCCAAACGGTGCGCCTCACCGCTCGCGCCGCCTGACATCGAGACCGCTCGTTCGACGAATACACTGCGGCCGTGGACCCGGTCACTGTCTCGATCGTCATCTCCGCCCCGCGCGAGCAGGTGTTCGACTACCTACAGGACATCGCCAACCATCCTGAGTTCACCGACCACTATCTGGTCGACTGGCATCTTCTCAGGGAGGACTCGATCGGTCGCGGCGCCGGCGCCCGCTTCCGCATACGGGCTCCCGGTAACCGCTTCAGCTGGGGCGACTCAACGTTCGCCGAGGTCACACGGCCCCACCGGATCGTCGAGGTCGGTCGCACCGGCAAGGCCAACCGCGTGCGCACGCTCGGCGTCTACGAGCTCGCTCCCGCGCCCGGGGGCGCCACGCGCGTCCAATTCACGCTCGAGACACAAGCCGCGGTCCTCTCCGACCGCATCCTCGAGGCTCTCGGTGGACGGGCATGGCTACGGCGCAAGAACGAGAAGGCCATGCGCCGGCTGCGCTCGATCCTCGAGCGGGGTGAGGGTCGCGGAGAGCGCGTCACGCTTGCCGGCGGGTAAACTGCCCGCTCGCATGACCCGCCCCGTCGCCAAGCGCCGCTCGTTTGCCGGCCGATCCTCGATTGCCGGACCATCCTCGTCCACGGGATCGCGCACCCGCGCCGGGATTCGACCGTTCGGCAAGCTCGCGCTGCTTGCCCTGCTGCTCGTCTCGGCGCTCGCGCTCGGCGCGTGCTCAGACGACTCGCATACCCGCGTCACAACCGGCACCTATGCCGGCGAGTCCGGCCAGAACGCTCCCTATCTGAACGTGGGTCCACTGATCTACGAGGTTCAGCTCTCGCGCCAGCTCAATCCCGCCGACACTGAGGACGCGTCCTACCTCACGGGTCTCACTCCCGCACAACTCAGGTTGCGTCCGGGAGAAGAGTGGTTCGCCGTGTTCGTACAGGTCTACAACGAAAGCTCCGCGCCTCATTTGGCGGCCAAGGAACTCACGATCAGCGATACCCAGAGCAACGTCTACATACCCGTCGTCCCGTCGCCCACGAATGAGTTCTCCTACCAAAGAGTCGCCTACGCCGGCCCGCTGGCGCCGAAAGCTCGCATACCGGCGCTCAACACCGTCGCCGCGGACGGTCCCACGCAAGGCGCGCTACTGCTCTACAAGATCAAGCTCGTCTCGCTTGACAATCGTCCGCTTGAATTGAACATCATCGATCCCCTCGACCCGACCCAGACGGCCTCGGCCGAGCTGGACGTCTAGCCCGTCCCCCGGCGTACCCAGGGGCACTGGTCGTCGGGAACGCAAGGAGGCTCGATGGCGCGCGCGCCGCGGCCCCTCAGCGCAAGCCCGCTTCCAGCACCTGCCGGGCGACCGGCGCGGCCGTGTCTCCGCCCGCGCCGTCTTTGACGAGTAGCACCCCCACGGCTATTCGTGGGCGGGAGGCCGGCGCGAACGCCGCAAACCACGCGTCCGTGTTCTGAGGATCTTTGCTGCCCCGCACACATTCGGCGCCGGGCTTGGCTTCGGCTTCTTCGCTACCCGATCCTTCGGATTCCGAGCCGTGTTCGCTCTTGGCGCAGCGCGGAATCCCAAGTTCGGCGGTACCGGTCTTGCCGGCCACCGTCACGCCCGGGATCGCCGCCGAGGTGCCGGTTCCCTCGCGCACCACGCCGATCATCAGCCGCCTCACGGTGCGCGCGGTCGCGGCGCTTATCGCTCGCGGCCGGGGCACGTGACGCACTTCGAATGTAGGCGCCGGGCGCCTGCCGCCGTCGGCGATGGTGGCGGCCACGCTCACCATTTGAAGCGCGCTCGCCTGGACCTGACCCTGGCCGATCGCCGTCGATCCCAGGTCGAGTTCTCCCTGTATGCGGGTGGCAGGCGGCAGGCTGCTCTGGACCGCCCCCTCCAAACCGGGAGCGTGGTTGAAGCCGAAGCGTTCCGCGGTCGCCACCAGGCGAGCGGCGCCCACCTTCACCCCGAGCGGGGCGAACACCGAGTTGCACGACACCGCGAACGCGAGCGCGAGGCTTCCCCCGCACGACTCCCCGTTGGCGTTTTCGAGCTTCACGCCGTCAAGTGTGGTCGAGGTGGCATACGGGAACACCGTGCTCTCACGCGCAACCCTGGCTTCCAGCGCGGCTGTGAGCGTCACCATCTTGAATGTCGATCCCGGCGGCTGGAGGTCGTCGATGCCGATGCCCGCCACCGCCTCGATTCCTCCACTGGCGGGGTCCATCGCCACGATCCCGCCGAGTTGGCCGCCGAGCGCTTCGACCGCGGCACGTTGCACTGCGGTGGAGATCGTCGTGCGGACCGCCCCGCTCGGCCTGGCCTCGACGCTTGCGAGCACGCGTTCGCCGGCGAGCAGCTCACCGCCCGGCGTCCCGCGCAAGCGGTCGTCGAGCGCGAGCTCCAAGCCGCTCGCGCCCACAATCGCATCGGCCGGAACCCCCTCGGATTGGAGCTTCGCGCGTCGTGCCACAGGGATCGTGTCGATATCCCCGACCACCGCCGTCGCGATAGATCCAAGAGGCGAGCTGCGAGCCCCGGCTTCGCTTGCCGCCCCGTCGGCCAGCACCGAGCCGTCGCGGGCAAGTAGAGCCGCGCGCGGCGGGAGCGTGGTGCGTCTCGTGAGCGACTCTCCGGCGCCCAGTCCCGGGAACAGGAGTGCACGATTCCACACTATGCGCGGACCCGCCGCGCTTTTGCCGACCGTCACGTGCACGCTCTCAGCGAGCTCTCCCCACAGGCGCGTGCGCACGCGCACAGGCACCACGATCGCGCCGTAGCCGTCCCCGCGCGCCTTGCCTGTCACGCTCAAGCCTGTCTCCGTCGCCGTGCGCGCGGCCGCCTCATACGCGGCGGCAAAGGCACTCGCGGAGATCGAACGCCGCGAGGCGTCGTCGATGTCGCGATACATCGTGGCGTACTCGCCGCGCGCCCAAGCTCTCACAAACTGCTGGACGATGCGCTGCTCCGGGGAGCTGTGGTGGCCTGAGCCAAAGATCGCTCCGATCGCGAACGCGATCGCGGCGAGCGCGATCACCGGCGTCACGCGTCGCGTGCGCCGATGGTGCGCGGTGGAGGTGTTCATGGCCCGGCTCAAAACGATGGGCGTGCCCGGAGGACCCTCCGGGACGGTAGAACATGCTTGGTGACGCGGCTCGATTGGATCATCGTCGTATTCGCTTTCCTGCTTGCGATCTTCGGGTTCCGGCGAGGCTTCATCGTCGCCGTGCTCTCCTTTGGCGGCTTCGCCCTTGGTTCATTCATCGGAACTCGCCTCGGTCCTCTACTGCTGAGGCAGGGTTCCTCCTCTCCCTATGCGCCGGCTTTCGGCCTGATCGGGGCGCTGCTCGCGGGCGCGATCCTCGCGACGGGCTTCGAGGGACTCGGCTTCAGGCTGCGTCGCACGCTCGTATTGCCGGGCCTTGGCGTACTCGACGGCGCGCTCGGCGCGCTGCTCAGCGCGGCCCTCGGGCTCGCGATCGCGTGGATCCTCGCCGCGGTTGTGGTGCACACGGCGGGCACCGCCCAGCTGCGCGCCGACATCCAGCGCTCGTCGATCCTGCGCGAGCTCAACCATCTCCTGCCGCCCACCGGGCCGATCCTGAACGTGCTGGCGAGCCTCGATCCGCTGCCGTCGATCTCGGGGCCGCTTCCCAACGTGTCTCCGCCGCCGCCGGCGATCGCACGCGATCCCGGTGTGCGCTCGGCCTCGCGCAGTGTCGTGCGCGTGCTCGGCACGGCTTGCGGCCTTGCGATCGAGGGCTCGGGCTGGGTCGGGGAGCCTGGGGTGGTGGTAACGAACGCGCACGTCGTCGCCGGCGAGCACGACACCACCGTTGAGGTCGCAGGCCATGAACCGCAGCTCTCGGCCTACGCGATCGCGTTCGACCCCACCAACGACATCGCGATCCTGCGTGTCCCGGGTTTGAGTCTGCCGTCCCTCGCGCTGGTCGGCGACCCTCCTTCGGGTCGGGCGGGCGCGATCTTGGGCTATCCGGAGAATGGCTCTCTCGATGCGCGACCGGGACGCATCGGCGCCACACAACCGATCGTCACCGACGACGCCTATGGTCGCGGGCCCGTCTCGCGCCTGCTCACGCCCCTGCGCGGCCTCGTACGTCCGGGCAACTCGGGAGGCCCGCTCGTCGATCGTCAGGGCCGCGTCCTCACGACCGTGTTTGCCTCCACCACGGGCAGCGGCCCTTCCGGCGGCTATGGGGTGGCTAACGCCACGGTCGCCGGTGCCCTGGCGGGTGCCGGGCGTATGGTCGGGACGGGGGAATGCTCCGGCGGGTAATCGCCGTCACGCGGTCGACGGGCGTGTCCTCGGCCGCGGTCGAGTCGGCTTCTTGGCCTCCACGGGCTTTGACTGCTTGACCTCCGCGGCTTGCCGGCCGGCGCGCGCAACGCTCTTGCCGGCTCCTTCGGTTACCCGCCTCTCCTTGGCCGGCGCCTGTAGCAGCGGCTCGGCCGCGGCCAAGCGTCGCACCAACTCGGTTCGCACCCGTTCGAGCTCCGCGGCGCTGAGCAGGCGCGGGCCCGCGTTGCGCACGGGCTTGGAGGGGGTCGGGATCAGCCCGGGGTGGCGAGCCTGGATCTCCGAGAGCGCCTGCTCCAGCGCGGCGATCTGAGTGCGCAGCTCGCGGCGCCGCTCTCCCGCTTGCGCGGTGTCACCGGCGGGCGGCTCTCCCGTCACGTACAGCGCGGCCGCCACCTCGCGCGGGTCGACCCCTGTCCTGCGCGCCTGGCGCGCGGCGTCGGCGGCGATCTGTCCGACGGCCGAGGGCTCCTGAGCGACGCTCGCCACGAACGTGCCTGTGCCCTGACGGCTGTCGATCAAGCCCTCCTGCTCGAGGCGCTGGTAGACGGCTCGCGCCGTGTTCGCGTTGATCCCGACCATCTCGGCGAGCTCGCGCAGGCCCGGCAATCGACGCCCGGGGGCCAGGCGCCCGTCGCCGATCCGCGCTCTCAACGCCCAGGCAAGTTGGACCCCGATCGGGATCTCTCCCTGGCGATCGATCGCCAGGTCTTCGAGGTCGAGCTGGGCCTCCGAGGTGTGGCCCGCGCCCGGGGCTTGTGAGGTCGACCGAACCGCACCCACTCCTGACGAGCCCACATCGCGATGGTCGTGTCTTGCCATGCGTTCAACTTTAGTGGCTCGCCTCTGGAAAACATAAAGTGCCAGTGAACTAGTACACTGGCGTTATGGATGGGTTGGAGCGCGAGGAGGAGCGCGGCGGCGCGGGTGGAGGCTCCCACAAAGGAAGCTCCCACGTACGGACAGGCCCGGAAGGCGTCACGGCGATCGGTCCTCGAGTGGGCGGGGCCGAGCTCCTGAGACGAGCACTCCTTCCCACCCGCAATCTGCTCGAGGAAACGGGCGATATGGTCATCCTCGCGGGCAAGACGATCTCCTCGGCGCTGCGTCCCCCCTATTCCTACGGCGGCGAGTTTGTCTGGCAGTTCCTGTTCATCTTGAGAGTCTGCTGGTTGCCGCTGCTGGTGTCGACTTTCGCCCTCTCCTACGGGGCCCCCGGACTGCAGGCAGCGAACTTCCTGAGCCTGTTCGGTGCCCTGGATCGTCTTGGCGGGCTCTTCGTGCTGGCGGTGGTCCGCGAAATCGGGCCGATCATCACCGGTCTCGTGCTCGCGGGGGCGGCCGGCACCGCGATCACTGCGGATCTGGGGGCACGCAAGATCCGCGAGGAGCTCGATGCGCTGCAGGTGCTCGGCGTTAATCCCGTCAAGAGCCTTGTGGTTCCCCGTTTCCTCGCGCTGATGCTCGCCACGGGTCTGTTCAACATCTACGCGATCCTTTTCGGTCTCTTCGGCGGCCTGCTTGCCGCGGTCGTCAACCACCAGCCCTTGGGGCCTTTCTGGGTGACGTTCTTCGCCAATACCTCGACCACCGACCTGTGGGGGTCGACGTTGAAGACGGTTCTCTTCGGGGCGATTATCGCGATCGTCTGCTGCTACAAGGGCATGACTGCCTCAGGCGGCGCGGAGGGGGTCGGACGCGCAGTCAACCAGGCGGTCGTGGTGTCGTTCTTGGCGTTCGGGGCTTTCAACTACGCCTTCACGCAAATGCTGCTCGCCACGCATCCCAACATCCTCGTGATCAAATGAGCGAGCCGACCGCCACGCCACGCCAGTGGCTGTCATCCACGGGCGAGATGGCTCAGTTTGGCGGGCGAGTCCTGCGCGAGGTCGTGGGTCTGCGTGTGCTGCGCTTCTTCGGCGAGGCGGTGCGCCAGTCGGGGATCTTGATCGTCACCTCGACGCTCGTGATCTGGGCGCTCATATTTATCGTCGGAGTGGGCGCGTGCGGCACCGAGGGCGCCTACTTCACTCAGTCTCAGGGAGCGCCCTCCTATGCCGGTGCGTTCGCGGGGTGGTGCGATCTGCGCGAGGCCGTTCCCTACGCGTTTGGCTACATGATGGCGGCGAAGATCGGTACCGGCATCGTGGCTGAGCTCGGCGCGATGCGGATCAACGATGAGATCGACGCGCTGGAAGTCATGGGGCTCGACTCCATCTCCTACCTCTGCGCCACCCGCTTGCTGGCCGCGTGGATGGTGCTGCCGTTCGTCTACGCCACGGGGATCGGCGTCGCGTTTCTTGCCTCCTACATCGCCGTGGTCCATCAGGTCGCCTCGGTCTCCTCGGGCGGCTATCTCTTGATCTTCTGGCAGTACCAGAACCCCACCGATTACCTGTACAGCATGGTGAAGGCCATGTCGATGGCCACGGCGATCGTGCTCGTGGCCTGCTACTACGGCTACAACGCATCGGGCGGACCGGTGGGTGTGGGCACGGCCACGGCCAAGTCGACGGTGCTCAACCTGGTGCTCGTGACACTGATCGGGATGCTCGGCACGCAGGTCTTCTGGGGAGCCAACCCACGCGCCCCGATCGGCGGGTGAGATAGCCCTCCCCACCCACCCGCTACGCTGGCGTCCATGTCGAAGACCCTCGTGATCGCGGAGAAGCCCTCGGTGGGGCGCGATCTGGCGCGCGTCTTGCCCGGGCCGTTCGCCAAGCAGGAAGGTTGGCTCGAGGGTCCCGAGTACGTTGTGACGTGGGCGGTCGGGCACCTCGTGCAACTCGCCGAGCCCGACGAATACGACGCCAAGTACAAGCGCTGGCGGATGCCAGACCTGCCGATTGTGCCCACCAAGTTCAAGCTCGTCGTGCGCGACGAGCGCTCGCGCAAGCAGATGTCGGTGGTCACCGCCCAGCTCGGGCGCGAGGACGTCTCGCAGGTCGTCAACGCGTGCGACGCCGGGCGCGAGGGGGAGTTGATCTTCGCCTACCTCTACGAGAAGGCCAAAGCCAAGAAGCCCGTACAGCGCCTGTGGCTGAACTCAATGACTACCGCCGCCATGAAGAGTGCGTTCCAGTCGCTGCGCCCAGCCGAGGACTACGCCCTGCTCGAGCAGGCCGCCCGCTCGCGCTCGGAGGCCGACTGGATCGTCGGCATGAACGCCACCCGCGCCGCCTCGATCCGCTTGAAATCCTCGTTTGACGGCGCGGTCTCCCTCGGACGCGTGCAGACCCCGACGCTTACGATCGTGGCGCGCCGCGAGGAAGAGATCAAGGCGTTCGTCCCCGAGCCCTACTGGCTGGTGGACGCGACCTTCGATCCCGGGCCGCTCGAGGGCATCGCGGGCGGCGGGGGAGGCGAGGCCGATCGCAACGGTGGTGCGGGCGATGCCGAGACCGACCAGGCCAGCGCCAACGGCGCGGAGGCGGGCGCCTCGCGCGTGTACGAGGGCCGCTTCCACATGGGCTCAAAGCCCCGCATCTCAAGCGAGCAGGAAGCGCTCGCGATCGTCGAGGCGTGCGAGGGCAAGCAGGGCACGATCACCAAGCTCGACAAGAAGGAACAGCGCGAGCGCGCTCCGATGCTGTACGACCTCACGACCCTCCAGCGTGAGGCCAACACTCGCTATGGCTTCTCCGCGCGGCGCACCCTCGGCGCCGCGCAGCGCCTATACGAGGAGCACAAGGCGCTCACCTATCCCCGCACCAACTCGCGTTACCTGACGACCGACATGGTCGAGGAGATCAAGCCCACGGCCGAGCTCGTCGGCGGACAGCGCGAGTACGCCACGGCGGCCGCCTATGTCACGAGCCTCGACGTGCTTCCGCTAGCACGCGTCGTCAACGACGAGAAGGTCACCGACCACCACGCGATCATCCCCACCCGGGCCGAGCACGCCGTCGATCGCATGGGCGATGACGACAAGCGTGTCTACGACATGGTCGTGCGGCGCTTCCTGGCGGTCTTCCATCCTGAGGCCGTCTTTGAGAACACGCGCGTCGAGACTACCGTGCTACCGGCCGGCGGCGACGCCGGCGGGTGCGTCTTTCGCACGCGCGGCAAGCTGCTGCTGGTACCGGGCTGGCGCGGGGTATACGGCCAGATGCCCTCCGAGGCGAAGTCCGCCGCCGAGGAAGACGAGGGCGTCGACCAGCAACTCCCCAAGCTGAACGAGGGCGAAGCGGCGCAGACGCTCGAGATCGCAAGCGCCCGCAAGGAAACCAAGCCCCCGCGGCGCTACAGCGACGCGTCGCTGCTCGGCGCGATGGAGACCGCCGGCAAGCTCGTCGAGGACGACGAGCTGCGTGAGGCGATGAAGGACTCCGGGATCGGCACGCCCGCAACGCGAGCGGCGATCATCGAGCGCCTGATCCAGGTGGGCTACCTCGAACGCGAAGCGCGCTCGCTGGTTGCCACAGACAAGGGACTCAACGTCATCAGGCTGCTCGGCGAGCACGCCCTCACCTCCCCCGACATGACGGGCCAGTGGGAGCACCGCCTCGACAAGATCGAGCGCGGCGAGGATTCGCGCCAGAAGTTCATGGCCGACATCGCCGGCTTCGCCGAGATGACCGTCAAAGAGCTCGACGTGAAACTCAAGGACGTGCGCATCCCGCGCGCCAACCTTGGGCCGTGCCCGATATGCGGGCACGAGATCAAAGAGAATCGCAAGGGCTACTCCTGCTGGGCGCGCGACGATCCGGGCTGTGGCTTTGTCATCTGGAAGGGCAAGTCGGGCAAGCAGCTCTCCGTGGCGGTCGCACGGGAGTTGATCCGCGCCGGGCATACCGCGAGGCCAGTCACCGGCTTCAAGGCGCGCTCCGGACGCTCCTTCCGTGGGCACCTCGCGCTCTCCCAAGACGACGAGGGCAAGTGGCGCGTCGAGTTCAACGAGGCCTGGGCCAAGGAGGGCGCCAAGCCGCCCGACGCTGAGGCCGAGGGTGTAGAGGGCAAGGGGGCCAACTCCGCGGAGGGGCAGGAGGGCACGCCCGCCGAGGACCAGGAGGCAGTGGCCGCAAGCGCGGCTTGATGGAGACAGCGAGCGCCCGGCCACGTCGGGTCAGTGCGCGAGGATGGACGGGATGCCGATCGCGCTCATAACCGGGCCTGCCAACGCGGGCAAGGCCCATCTCGTGATGGAGGCCGTGCGCGCGCACGTCGCACACGGGGAGAACCCGCTGCTCATCGTCCCCACAGAGGCCGACCAGGCGCGCTACCGCCGCGAGCTGGCAGAGGGAGGGCTCACACTAGGGGCGCGGGTCGAGCGCTTCGAAGGTCTTCTGGGCGAGGCGCTTGCGCGTGCGGGTAGTGCCCATCCCCCACGGGCGGCGCTCGGTCCGCTCGCGCGTGAACGCGTGCTCGCGCGGCTTGCGGGCGCACGGCCGGGCATGGCACACGAGCTGGGTCGCTTCGTCGCGGAGCTCGAGACCCAACGCGTGACCCCCGCCCGGTTGCGCGGAGCGCTGCGCGCATGGAGCTCCTCGACGCCGGGGCCAGACGGCGAGCGAGCGACGCTCGAGCGCGTGTGCGAGGTCTTCGAGGGCTACCACCAGGCGCTCGCCCGGATGCGCCGGGCCGACAACGAGCTGCGCGTAACGCGCGCCCTTGACGATCTGCGCCGCACGCCTTCGTTGTGGGGCTCGACGCCTGTGCTTCTCTACGGTTTCGACGACCTCACCGAGTTGCAGCTTGACGCGATCGAGACGCTTGGCGTCCTCGTCGACGCGCGTGTGACGGTCTCGCTCGCCTACGAGGCCGGCCGCGTCGCCTTCGCCGGTCGAGCCACCGCCTTTCAACGACTCGCCCCCCTTGCCGACGCCCACACCGAGCTCTCGGCGCGCGCCGAGTACTACGCGCCGGGCTCGCGCGAGGCGCTCCACCACCTCGAGCGCTCGCTGCTGAGCGACGACGCCACGCGCGTCGAGCACGGCGAGGCGGTGCGACTGCTCGAGGGAGGCAGCCCGCGGGCCGAGCTCGAGCTCGTGGCGGGCGAGGTGCGGGCTCTCCTTGACGAGGGCGTGCCCCCC
>JBARJU010000083.1:0-2409 GCA_049800435.1 Solirubrobacteraceae bacterium | reverse complement strand
CGCCGCGGACGCTCCACGCGCCTGCCCGGAGTCATTGGGGCTCAGGTTCGCGGGCTCCTCGATCGGGGGCACCCGCGCGGCGAGCTCGAGTGTCTCGGAGTGCAGCTCCTCGAGCAGCGCCAGACGTCGCCCGAGTTCCTCGACCAGCTCCGGCGGGCCGAGCAGCCGCGCGTGCTCCCCGAGCCCAAGTACCCACGAGACGATCATGCGCACACTCGAGTAGCTCGTGCGCAACAGCTTGTCGCCCCGATCGTCCTCTTCCCCACCGACCGAGGCAATGTCTCCATAGCGTCCGAAGTGACGTTCGATCTGCCACGCGATCCGCTCGCACAGAAGCACCTCGGCGACACCCTGCTCCTCTCCGAGCTGCCACTCCGAGCGGTTGGCATACGCGCGCGGGTCGAAATCGGCGGGACGCCTAAAGTCGTGCTCGGCCTTGGTGGCATAGGAGACCTTGCCGCGGATGCGTGACAGACGGAACACGCGAATCTCCTCGCGCTCGTGCGCATACCCGAGCAGGTAGAACTCTCCCCCCTGAAACAGCAGGTGGTAGGGGTCCACGCGGCGCGATCCAACCTCGTCGCGCGCCATCGTGTAGTACTCGAAGGTGATCGTCTTGTTGCGGAAGATCGCGGTCTCGATCTTGGCGAGGCACACGGAGAGCTCGTGCCCGCCGGCCGAGGCGGTGATCCCGAGGGCCACCGAGCGCTGCTCTGGGGCCCTCAGCGGGCTTGGGCGCCCCCAGGTGATCTGCTGTAGCGCTAGGCGCAGCGGCTCGGCGTATGCGAACTCCCCGTCGAGCAGGTGCAGCGCCGCCTGTAGGGCGGCGAGCTCTTCGTCTGAGAACTCGATTGCGGGCAGGTGGAAGTTCTCGGGACGCAGCGAGTAGTTCTCCTGCTCGGCGGCTCCGTCGGCGGGGCGATCCACCGTCAGCTGTATGCGCAACGACTCGAGCTCCGAGCGGTCGGCGTAGAAGCGTCGCGCGAACGCGTCCTCGTTCATGCCGCTGTACCCCTCCACGTCGCGTCTTATCTCGAGCGCCGTGACCGGCCTGCGCTCGGCCATCAGGTATGAGATCAGCGACAGCTGGCGGATCAGCTTCTCTGTGTCCTTGGCCATCAGGTTACAAAGATAGAACTCGATGGCGAGACGTTTGCGCCCGGCCTCTGGGCCGCTCGCTATTTGCGACTTTTTGCGGGCCGCCCGGAGCCTGCCCGGGCGCGAACCCTCAGGCGTCTTGGTCAGGCCGCTTCGCGTCCCCGCTCATCGGAGGGCTCAGTCGTCTCGCGGGCGCTAAACCATGCGCCCGATCCGATCGCGCGGTCGAAGCTCGACCAGCGCGCTCCTGGCGCGAGCTCCTTCTCGATCCTGTCGAAGCTTCCCAATCGGCCGCCCAGGTTGTCGACCATGTGCACGAGCGTTGCCTCACGCGTACATGGGAGCACGGGGCTGCCGTGCTCGAGCGAGCCGTGGTGGGCGAGGATTATGTGCAGCAGCGACCACTCGAGCTCCCTGGGGAAGCCCTCGATGTCCTCGATCGTGCGGCGCACGGCGTAGTAGCCGAGCGCGATCTCCCCGTGCAGGCGACCGAGGTCGGTGAGGTCGATGCTCTGGCAGTCGTCGTTGTACGCGTCGAGCTTGCCGATGTCGTGAAGCAGCGCGCCCGTAACCGCCACGTCGCGGTCGATCCCGGGAAACGTGGCCGAGATCGCGCTGACCGCCTGGGCCACCCCGAGGCAGTGCTCGAGCAGTCCGTGACGATAGGCCTGGTGGTAGTACTTGGCGGCCGGAGCCACCTGGTAGCGCGCCCACAGGGGCGAGTCCTCGCCGAACACCCGCTCGAGCAGGACGCTCAGATACGGGTTGCGCACAGTGGCGATCAGCTCGCGTAGGTCTGCCTCCATCTGCTCGGGCGCGCGCCCCGGCCCGTCGAGCAGATCGTCGAGCGTATAGCTGCCCGGCTCCGCGGCGGCGAGCGAGCGAAGGTTTATCTGTGGCCCGAACCGTGGATGGACGGTGTAGCGGCCGCTCACCCGCACGGGGGCGCCTGGCGGCGCGAGGCGCTCCATCTCGACGAGGTCCTCCCACACCATCGCGACCACCGCGCCGGTACGGTCGCCCAGTTGGAGGCGCAGGTAGTCGCCGCCATCGCGGCGCGAGCGACGCTCGATCGCGCGCACCAGCAGAACCTGGTCTACCTCTGTGCCGTCTGAAAGCTCGTGGACGAGCATGCATTGGAAGGTAGACCCGGCCCCGGACGGTATCCGCCTAAGGGCCTATCCCGGAAGGGATGTGCGGCTGGGGTGGTTGAGTGTCGAGCGAGGCGCGGACGCAAGGGCGAAGACGTGGTGGTGCCACGTCGAGCCCGAGGACAAAGCCTCGCGAAGGCAATCGGCCGCATCCAGACGT
>JBARJU010000082.1:0-6019 GCA_049800435.1 Solirubrobacteraceae bacterium | reverse complement strand
TCACCTGCCGCCTCCAAGGCCGCTCGATGTTCGCCTACCTCCGCGAACTACTCCGCGCCCACGCACGCGGCGACCCCCTCCCCACGCTCACCTGAGCATCACCAGCACAAAGGACTGAACGCTTACGCAATAGTGCGGTTTTGCAGGGAAAACATCTTTAGAAGACCACTTTCATGGTAAGGCGGGGGTCGCGAGTTCGAGTCTCGCCGTCGGCTCTCCCCGCCCCAGACGGTGTTCACCGGCCGGTCCGGCGGTGGTTAGTTTCTCCACGATCGCGCAAGCGCATCGATTCGACTAAGCCATCCCGACGGAGGAAGGCTTTCGCAAGGTGCACTCGGCGGATAAGGCCACCCGCGTGGGGCACCCCAGCCTGGATGTCCCACACGGGTGTGCCTGCGCCGTCCGACGGACCGTCAACTTAGACCGCACCGACCACTCGATGTGTGAACGAAGTGGGACCTGCCGGTTACCATCGCGTGGACTTGGCCAGCGGGCCCGAGTGCGACGATGCAGCCAGCACAATCCAATGAGCCGACAGGCGAGCCGCGAATCGGCGCGCCCCAGGCATGCTCGGGAAGCAACCCCGCAAGCGAGCAGATCCGTTCGGCCCACGCGCGCACGGGGGACCGCCCGAAGGCGGGATACCGCATCGCCCGCTGGATCGTCCCCGAGCGCAATCCAGCAGGGGTCACATACGGGTTGATAACGATGGGATCGCTGCTGGCGGCCGAGAGCGGCCTGCGCGAGACCTACGCCGAGACGATCGGCTCGGCGGCGATCGCCGCTGTCCTGTACTGGTTTGCGCACTCCTATGCGGACGTGCTCGGCCTGCGGCTCTCCGCGCAACGACCCGTAGGCTGGGCGGAGTTGTGGCACACGTTCGTCCAAGACTGGTCGATCGCGCGGGGGGCGAGCGTCCCGTTGCTGACGCTGCTGGTGGCGTGGGCGACAGGCGCAAGCCAGAGCAGCGCGGTGGCGGCGGCCGTGTGGACGGTCGTGGCGAGTCTGATCGCCTTCGAGATCGCGGCGGGTGTGCGTTCGCGGGCCAAGCCCGCGGAGCTTATGCTGGAGATCCTCGTGGGGGCAACGATGGGCCTTACGATCCTGGCGCTGAGGGCCATCCTCCACTGACGCGAGCCGTATTTCGACTCGGATCACCGACGGTTCGACGCGTCGGCTAGCCTCGCGAGCAGCCGCGCGGACGAGGCGTGCCGTAGCCTCTGCTGTTACGTGTACGTAGACAATAAATCTCTGACATGGAATGATATTGTTTTCACGACTCCTTGATAGTCGAGGGGCTGTAAGCGTTCGAGGAGATAAAACAGGGTGACGGAGGGCGGAGACAACCTCGGCGGCGGTGCTCTGGCGCCTCGACACTCACCGCGCACGCATGCCGTCGCGACGGTGCGAAGCAGCGCCTCCCAACGCGCCCAGGCTCCCGGTTCCCGCCCGAACGCCACTACAACGCTTGGCGCTAAAACGATGACACCGCTATACGAGCGGCTCCCGAGGGGGCCTCATCGGATGGGCGCCGACGCGGTCGCCGAGAACCAGCGTCGGCGTATGTACGGCGCGATGATCGAGGCGGTGGCCGCCAACGGATACGGGCGCACCAGCGTCAAGCAGGTCGTGACCCTCGCGGGAGTCTCGCGGCGTGCTTTTTACGAGCAGTTCGCCAACAAGGAGGAATGCTTCCTGGCGACGCTCGCGTTGATCGCGAGTCAGGCGATGGACCACATCGCAAGCGCATACCGATCGACCGAAGGCACGCTCGAGCAGCGCCTTGAGGCGGCGCTCAGCATATTCGCCGAGGTCGTCAAGGACAACCCGAAGGGCGCCCGGCTGATGCTCGTGGACGCGCCCTCGGCGGGCCCGGCCGGATGGGCGCGGCTCACCGAAACGCTGACCGTCTTTGAGAAGCGCTTTGCGGCGAGCTTCGAACATGCGCCCGACACCGCCGCGCTACCCGAGCCGGTGGCGCGCGCGATAGTGGGAGGCCTGCGCCGCGCGACATTCGTGCGCCTGGTCGAGGCCCGCACTGAGGAGATGCCCGGGCTGGTGGGGGACATGCTGAGTTGGACGCTCGTGTTCCGGACGGCCCGCCCGAGCCCGCTCGGGGGCAGATTGCGCGCGGTGCCGAGCCAGCCGCACATCACAAGCGCGCACATTACAAGCGAGGACGACCGCGCACGGGTACTGCGCAGCGCACTGGAACTGGCGGCGCAGCAAGGCTACGGAAACCTCACTCCGATGCGGATCGCCGACGAGGCCGGCGTGTCGATCGACACGTTCTTCGGCTTGTTCGACGACATGGAGGCCTGCTTTCTGGCCGCGATCGAGAAGCTTGGGCAGGAGGTGCGTGAGATCGTCTCAGATCCCGGCCTCACCTCCGGGCAATGGCCGGCCGCCGTGCGCCGCTCTCTCGACGCATTGATGCGCTACTTCGCCGCAAGGCCCGCCTATACCCAGACGATCGCCACCGGCGTGTTCGCCATGGGCCAGCGCGCCGTCGATCTGGGCGCCGAGCTCGCCCGCGAAGTCGCGGCGAGGCTGACAGCCGGAGCCCCGAACCCTCCCCTGACCGAACTAGCGCAGGAGGGGATCGAAGGTGCGATCTGGCACACGATCTACTGTCAGACCGCCCACGGCGGCACGGGTGCGCTGGTGGAGCTCTCCGACTATCTTGCCTATGTGGTGTTGGCGCCCTTCTTGGGAGCCGAGCAGGCCACCCGGATCGTGACCGAGGAGCGCACGCCGAAGGTCGCGTAGCTGAGCGTGAAGCTCGCGTAGCCCACCCAAGCTCGCGTAGCCCCCCCTCAAGCGCGTAGCTCACGCGAAGCCAATGGCTCCGGAGGGCGCCTCGGGCGCCCAAATTGGATAGACAGCTAGCGCTTGCGCCGGTAGCGCAACTCGGCGAAGTGGGTGAGCAGGATGCCCACGAGCAGCGAGACGACGATCACGATGATGAGCGGTGTTTCGGTCTTGCCGAAGATCCAGTTGACCTCGACCTCTTTGACGTTGAGGACCGCGAACAGTGTCATGAGCACGGCGAGCAGGATCAGTGCTCCTGTGCGAGCGGTCTCGCGACGGCTGCGAGTGCGATCCAGCGTCTGTGTGGGCTCAGACATGGCAGCGTGATCCTACCCGCTGGACGCCGGCTTGCAACCGGGGTCTTACTCGGGTGGCGCGTCGATCGCGTCGGGGAGCGCCGCCCCGGCGAGCTCCGCCTGAACCCACGAGCAGCCCGCGGACAACTCGGCGACGTCCATGGCGGCGGCAACGTTGAGGGCCATGCCGTGGCGGAAGAAGTCGTCGAGGCGCTCGGGCTCAGCGCCGGAGAGCTCCTCCACGAAGGCCACGAGCTCAGCGTAGCGGCGACGCACACGCGCGCGCACGCGCTCGTCGTCGCAGGCGGCGTAGGCCTGGTGCTGGAGCATGAGGTAGTCGCGATCGGTGGCGAGCAGGTCCTTGTAGGCGCGACCCACGGCCATCAGAACGTCCTCGCAGTCCTCGGGGGCACGGCCGGCCTGGAACTCGGCGGCGGCGAGCGCGAACGTGTCGGTGAAGCGATCGAAGCAGTGGTCGATGGCGGCGAGGAACAGCTCGCGCTTGCCCGCAAACAGGCTGAAGACGTAGGGCTGGGCGACGCCTACGCGGCGCGCTATGCGGTCGACGGGGGTGCCATGCAGGCCGCTGCTCGCAAACTCGTGGACGGCGGCCGCGATCAGCGCCTCGCGACGCTCCGCGGCGGGAACACGCCGTCGTTGGTCCTCACGCGCGCGTGGGGCAACGCCAATCGGGGCACCTTCGCCGGGCGCACCCTCACGCGCACGTGGGACAGGCTCAATCGGAGCACCTTCGCCGGGCGCACCCTCACGCGCACGTGGGACAACGTCAATCGGAGCACCCCCGCCAGCCGCACCGTCATGCGCACGTGGGCCGCCGCTTTCGCGTGAACCACCCCCCACACCCAGATCATCGCTCGCGGCCGCCCCATCAGCCGGCATGAGGACCCCAACCGGACTCCGGCCTGTGCGCGGGCTCTTCACATCGCTCTCTCATCGGTCGTCTATTCATCCCAATCAATTTAGCAGTCGCTAATAATATTTGCCCAGACACGTTCTCACGCCGCGAACAAACTCCCGCACGCGACGGGGCATTCGCCGCAACGAGCGTTCCCAGCGATGGTACCGGCGCGCAACGATGCGACCGATGCGAGGATGAGACGGCGTGAGGGCGAATAGGTTTCCAGGATGAGCACGGCCAAGAGACACACGGGACTGCTCGCCTGCCTGGCTACAGGGCTGGTCGCGCTCAGCGGCTGCGGCTCCTCGGGCACGAAGACCGTGTCGATCTCAAGCGCTGCCCCGCAAGGGACTGCCTCACAGAGCACGACCGCCACAACAACGAACCCCTCCCCCCCCACCACGACACACACGAGCACGGTCCCAAGCAAGAGCTCGCAGGGAGGCGTGGAAGCGACGCATACGAGCACGGCGCCCGCATTCACCAAACAGAGCGCGGGCGGGGACGGCCTGAATGCGGCGCTGGCCGTGGTCAAAGCGCATGGATACACCGCCGGCGACAGTTCCGACTACCACCCGGGACAGACTCTGCGCGTGCTCGTCGGCACGCGCACCGGGTCCGGCGACGGGTATGGACAGCAGGCGTTCTTCTTCGTGGACGGCCGCTATATCGGGACCGACACGAAGGACCCGAGCGCACACGTGAAGGTGACCTCCCAGAGCGACACCGAGGTAACGCTCGCCTACCCCCTATACCGCGCCCACGACCCGCTGTGTTGCGCCAGCGGCGGGCAGACCACGGTGCGCTTCCAGCTGAACAACGGTCGCCTGGCGCCGCTGGGCACAATCCCACCCGTAAGCTCAAATATCGGCCTCAGCCGCCAGTAGGGACGAGATTGCGGGAACCCTGAGAGTAAGACGCCGAGGACGGGTAGATTCAGGTGCGACCGCCTCTACCGTGAAAGGATCGAGATGAGCCCATCGATCGAAGGCCGTGCCGATGAGTTGTTGAAAGCCAAGAACTTCTGCGTCGTGTCCACGATCCGCCCCGACGGGTCGGTGCACGCCGCTCCCACGTGGGTCGACGTGCAGGACGGCCGCCCTGTGCTCAACACCGCCGAAGGCCGCGCGTGGCCGCGCAACCTCGAGCGTGACCCCCGCGTGACGCTGACGGTGCAGAGCATGGAGAACCCCTACGAGTACGTGACAATTCGCGGCCGCGTGGCCGAGCGCACGAAGGACGGCGCCGACGAGCACATCGACGCGCTCGCGATGAAGTACCTGGGGCAGGACTCCTACCCCTACCGCCAGCCCGGCGAACAGCGCGTGATCGTGAGGGTGGAGCCGGAGTACGTGCACGTGTACGGCAGCTGACCGTCGCACCCCGGCCGCGTATGGCCCCACGCGCGCGTGGGGCGGCCGTTGCGTTCCCGATCGGCCTGCCCTCGCCCGCGCGCGGGGGCTCACTCCCCCTTGATTCGGCCCACCAGCCGCCGCCACCACGACGGCGCGCGCGGCTGTGTGCGAAGCCACTCGTCGCGCATCGTCATCTCGCCGCGCTTGCGGGCCACAATCACGCACTTCGTGTGGGCGTGGCGGCGACGGCTTTTGTCGTCTTCGGGGAAGATCAGCATGTGATCGCCGAGCGCCGGCAGCCGGCGCCCACAGATGGGGCAGCGGTAGGTGGCGGGCTTGTTGCTGTGCGCCACACGCACCGTCCACCATCGAGCCGCGGGCAATTTTGACATGAGTGCATTCTCGCGGCGATAGCCTGCAATGTGGGCGGTGGTGCGCAATGACAGTTAGAAGCGATCCAACTGAGGGTGGTCGAGCGGACTCGAAGCCGCTGGACGAGGACCGGGCGGAGCTGGTGCACGAGGCGCGCAAGACGATCAAGCGCATGCGCGCGCTCGCCCGGCTGCTGCGCTACGAGCTTGGCGAGCAGGAGTTCGAGCGCGTCGATGGGGCGCTGCGCGCCGCCGGCGGGCGCCTGG
>JBARJU010000081.1:0-1646 GCA_049800435.1 Solirubrobacteraceae bacterium | reverse complement strand
CGCCCGGAATGCGTCCCTGGACGCGGCGCTGGATCGCCACGTGACGTCTCGCACGTGCCACCAGCACGCGCTTCGACATCCCGCGGCGCCCAGCTTGGTCCATGAACGCACCGGACGCACCGCCTATCTTGAAACACGTTCTAAGTTCCGACGGAACTAGACTTGGGCTGTGAGCGACGAGGAGGTCATGGACTCGGAGGTGGAGCCCGAGGAGGGGGCTTCGACGGTTGCCGAGCTCGATCCCGAGACGCGCGCGCGGCGCGACGCTGCGCTGCGCCACGTGCGCAAGTTCGGCGACCCGGTATTGCGCACGACGGCCCTGCCGGTCGATCGCTTCGACGAGTCCCTCGCGGAGGAGATCGAACGCATGGGGGAGCTCATGCACGACGCGCTCGGGATCGGCCTCGCCGCCACCCAACTCGGGGTGCTGCACCGCGTGCTCGTGTATCGCGCCCACAGCGAGGACCCGCTCACCGTGCTCGTCAACCCAGTGATCGAGTGGTCGGGTGAGGAGCTCGAGACGCTCGAGGAGGGTTGCCTGAGCCTGCCGGGCGTGCACGTCGAGGTGGAGCGTCCCGCGCAGGTGCGCGTGCGCGCCCGCGATGGGCAGGACCGGGAGATCGTAGTGGAGGCCGAGGGCCTCGAGGCACGCGTGATCCAGCACGAGGTCGACCACCTCGACGGCATCCTGATCCTGGACCGCATCCCGCGCGAGCTGCGCAAGCAGGCGATGCGCGCCATGCGCGAAGCCGTCACCGCCGCAAGCGCGGCCTAATCGCGCGCGGCGGAGCTCCGACGCGCTCGCTGCGTCCCAGTCGCGCATCGGCCGGCCGGTAGGCTGCGCGGACCAGTGCGCACCGTTTTCCTAGGCACGTCCGAGTTCGCCGCGGCCGTCCTCGAGCGCCTCGCGGGCGAGCCCGACCGGCCCGAGGAGGCAGACGTCGCCCGGCACCGTCCCGTGCTCGTCATCACGCGTCCCGACCGCCCTGCCGGACGCGGACGCAAGCTCACCTCGCCCCCGGTCGCCGACACGGCACGGACGCTTGGCCTGGAGCTCGCTCAACCGGAGAGCGTCAACGATCCGTCCGCCCGCGAGACGATCGCAAGCGTTGCTCCGGAGGCGGTCGTCGTGTGCGCCTTCGGAGCGCTCGTCAAGGAGCCGCTGCTGTCCGAGTACGAGATGCTCAACGTGCATCCCTCGCTGCTTCCGCGCTGGCGCGGCGCCGCGCCCATCGAGCGCGCGATCATGGCGGGCGACGAGGGCACCGGCGTATCGATCATGCGGCTCGCCGCGGGTCTCGACAGCGGGCCTGTCTGCATGACCGAGGACGAGCCGATTCTGACGGACGACACGTTCGGGTCGCTTGGCAGGAGGCTCGAGCAGGTGGGATCTGACTTGCTCCTGAGCGCGCTCGACACGCTTGGCCGCGGCGAGCATCTCTCGTGGGCGGAGCAGGAGGAGCGACTGGTCACATACGCGGAGAAGATCGGCCCCGCCGACCGACTGCTCGACCCGGCGTCGGCGGCCGTGGAGCTCGAGCGCGTCGTGCGTGCGCTGTGCCCGCACGTTGGCGCGCGCGTGGCTCTCGCCGATGGGAGCTTGCTCGGCGTCCAGCGTGCGGCGGTGCTTGCCGACACGGCTGCCC
>JBARJU010000080.1:0-2161 GCA_049800435.1 Solirubrobacteraceae bacterium | reverse complement strand
ACTCGATCCGATACGGGCTATGCCTCGGCATCAGCGTCCCTTCACGAGAGGACAGGATGCCAGACACGCTACGGCCGATGTCGGACGCTAATACGTAGCCTTACTTACGAAAATGAGCACTAAGCGTTCCCCTCGCGGCCCGCCACCCACCAGCATGCCACCCCGCGATCCATAAAGGACGGGGCATCACCAACGGGGACGGGCGACCACGGGAGATCCCGGTTCTCGCGCCCGGAGATTCCGCACATGCCCAGGTTCTTCGACCGCGCGGGGTCCACCGGCCACTCGCGATAACGCGACCGACGATGTTGCCTTCCGCCTCACTTAACGACGTCGGCACCCCGAATACCTTGATTTCGCGGCTCAATAGCCCAGCCTGCGCGTACCCCGAATCCAACGCTTCGCTGCGCCCTCGCGGGTCGCCAACGCATGGTCGGGGCCACCGTGACTCGCTACGTCTTCGATGTCGGACTCTCTCATTCCTTTCTCCGGGCCGGTTTATCCCGGCGCTTTCTAAGCGTTCAGTGGGTTGGGGTGTTCAGGTGAGTAGGGGGACGGGGTCGCCGCGGGCGTGGGCGGTGAGCGTGTCGGTGAGGTAGAGGAAGAGGGAGCGGTCTTGTAGGCGGCAGGTGGTGTGTGCGGAGAGCAGCCGCTCGATCCGGCGTTCTCCACCGTGGGATTGGCTGCCGAGGCTGAGCTTGCGGTAGATGACCGCGCCACGGAGAGCACGCTCGGCGTGGTTGTTGGTCGGCTGCACGTTGTCGTGGGCGGCGAAGGTCCATAGCGCGGGCCATGCCTTCAGGAGGTTGCGCGCCATCCCGCGGCAGTACTTGTTGCGAGCCCTCTTTGAGGCGTGGCGGGCGATGATCGGCTTGAACTCGCGTCCCAGCCGGCGGATCGCGAGCTTCAACTCGTGGCGATCGTTGGTGTGCTGGAAGACCTCCCAGGCCCAGAAGACACGCTCGCAGAGAGCTAGGCCTGCTTCGCCGAACTCTTTCTCTGCGGCGAGTCCTTCGGCGTGCGCGGCGAAATCTCGCCGTAGGTGCGCCCAGCAGAGCTGGCGGCGCGCCAACGGCAGGTGAGCGTAGGCCCACCAGCGATCGGAGGTCACGATCGCCTTCGTCTCGGCGAGCAGTTCCTTGGCGTGATCCTCGTGACGCCCAGACGCGATCTGAAGATAAGCATGACGCTGATCGAAGATGCCCCACAGTGCGCGGCGCTCACCAGCGGTCCGCCAGCCAGTCTCGTCCATGTTCACCGCGCCCGCGCCGCGAAGCGCTCGGAGCAACTCGGCGTGTGGCTTCACCAGCGCCTGCGCGGTCCGGCTGAGGATCGCCTCCACAGTGCCTGTGCTGATCCTTGAGGAGAACAATTGCTCGCAGCACTCCACGACATCGCGGCGAGAGATCCGGTTGCGCGTCGAGAGTGTCGCTACGGCCGCCTGAAAACGGGGACCGAAGGCGCTCTGGGCAACCTCGCTCGGCAGCTCGGCTCGCCGGCGTTTGCCGCAGCCCGGACAGTGCACCCGATGACACTGGTGCTCGGTGACCTTCACCGAGATCACGGGCAACTCCTCGACTTGCCAGCGCACAGGTTCACCCACCGCGAGGCGCTCAGAGGCAGCGAACACATGCCCGCACCCACAGCGCTCAGGCCAATGCTCGATCGCCTCATCCACCGCCCACGCCGGCAGCAGCGGCCGACCCCTGCCCTCATGCCCAGGCTGGGCGCCCTGGCTGCGCCCCGAGGAATCCTTGCCGCGCCTGGGCGACGTGCCCGGCGAATCGGCGCTCGGAGGCTTTGAGCTATTACGCGAACTGCGATTCAGCCTGCGCTCGAGCTGAGCGATGCGCTCATCCTGGCGAGCAACACGCTCGCTCAACGCTTGGATCTGCCGATCCATCCGCAGCAAAACATCGACCACGGCCTCACGGCCCGCGTCATAGATCGCCTCCGCCTCAGCACGCTCCACACCCCAAAATTCGACAGCGCAGAGTTATGTCCCCCCCAACCCACTGAACGCTTACACGAACACGTAAGCGTTCAGTCCTTTGTGCTGGTGATGCTCAGGTGAGCGTGGGGAGGGGGTCGCCGCGTGCGTGGGCGCGGAGTAGTTCGCGGAGGTAGGCGAACATCGAGCGGCCTTGGAGGCGGCAGGTGA
>JBARJU010000079.1:0-10339 GCA_049800435.1 Solirubrobacteraceae bacterium | reverse complement strand
GCTCCACGCCGTGGCGCTCGGCGAGCCGCGCGCGCAGCTGGGAGCCGCGCGTGTGCGGATAGCGCTGCATCCCCCTCCTTGCCACAAACGTGATCGCGCTCACCACCTCGGGGTGAGGCAGCTCGGGCCAGGTAGTGTGCGATAGGTCGAGTGTCTGCACGCGCGTGAGCGCCTTGCGTTTGCGCTCGGCGGCCTCCTCGCGCAGGCCGCTGTTGACCTCCTCCTCGCTCATGCCCTCGAACTGCTTGTAGTAGTCGAGCAGGCCCATCGCTTCCTAGGGCTTGTTACCCGGCATCGAGCTCGACCCTGGCCCATGGATCACGATGAACCAGAACGAGAACGCGGCCGCGCACACGGCGGCGGTGACCGCGAATATGCGGGGCAGCGCGCCGGCTCGCTGATCGTGCCCCGCGGCGCGACGCACGAGGATCCAGGCGTTGTCGAGTCGGCGCAGGATCATGAGCGTGCCGAACAAGAACACGAACAATGCCACGATCGCGATCAAGAACCCGAAGCTCACGCTGCCCGTGAGGTAGTTGGCTTGTGCGCTGATCCATATGCACGCAAGTGGGATCGGACCCCAACAGAGCAGACAGCCGATCACCATCGTCGCGAACAGGAATCTGGCAAGACCATTGTCGATGCGCTGCCTGGAGTGGCTCCCGCGCTCGGGCAGCTTGCGGAAGCGGATCGGCGCCGTGCCGGGCCTGCGTCCGACGAACAGGCCGCCGTTTTCGCTTGGGTCGGTGCGCATCGTCGCTATGTATGTTCGCAGCTACGCGCGCGCTTGCGCGAGGGTGGTCATGGACACTGCCACAACCCTCGCCCTACCGCTCGAGCTTGAGCATGCGAGCACAGCTTCGCTGACAGGAAAATAGCCCCCGATTCCCGCAACTTGCGGCATTTCATCAGCCCGTGCGGGCCCGCGGCGCGGACACGGGGACTAGCCCGCGTACAGGGCGTCGAGGACCTCTGCGTACTTCTCGGCCACCACATTACGCTTGACCTTCAGTGTGGGCGTCAACTCTCCCGTCTCCTGGGTGAGGTCGTGCGGCAGGATCACAAAGCGCTTGACCTGCTCGACCGGGGCATAGCGACGGTTGGCGCGCTCCACCTGATCTGAGATCAGCTCCCTGATCGAGGCCTCCTCGCACAGCCGTGTGGTGTCCTCGGGGAGGTTGTGCTCGCGGGCATACCCAGCGATCTCCTCCTCGTCGAGCGTCACGAGCACCACTGGGTATGGGCGCTGGTCGCCGTGCATCACCGCTTGGGAGATCCAGCGGCACTGCTTGAGGTCGTTCTCGAGGTTGGCGGGTGTGATGTTCTTGCCCCCGGCCGTGATGATGATGTCCTTCTTGCGACCCGTTATCGACAGGAACCCGTCCTCGTCAACCGAGCCCAGGTCTCCCGTGTGCAGCCACCCGTCCTCGATCGAGCCAAACGAGGCGTCGGCGTTGTTGTGGTAGCCCTGGAAGATGTTTGGACCCTTGATGAGAACCTCGCCGTCCTGCGCGATCTTGATCTCCACTCCCGGAAACGGTTTGCCGACCGTGCCGAACTTGTGGTCCTCCACGGTGCACACCGTGGCGGCGGTGGCGGTCTCGGTCATGCCATAGCCCTCGAGCACCGGCACGCCGGCGGCCCAAAAGAATTCGAGTATCTCCTTGGCGATCGGGGCGGCGCCACTGACGGCGTGGCGCACGCTCCCGCCGAAGATCGCCCTCACGTTCTTGAACAGCTGCTCGTCGGCCTCCTCAAACGGGATGCGCAGCTCCTCGGGGACCTCTTCGCCCTTGGCCTCCATGTTGCGCACCTTCGTGCCAAGTGCGATCGCCTGGCGCGCCTGCTCCTGCTCCTCCGGCGGCTTGGCTTCGAGCGCGGCGTTGGCGAGCGTATAGATCTTCTCGAACACTCTCGGCACCGAGGGTAGGTAGGTCGGTTTGACCTCGATCAGCTCACCCACGATCTGCTTGGTGTCGCCCCCGAAGTAGGCGAGCGTCGCGCCGAGATCGAACGCCGCCAGCTGAATCAGCAGCGCGAACGCGTGCGCAAGCGGTAGGTACAGGTAGATCACCTCGTCGTCCTCGATCTGGCCCACGCTGCGCAGCATGTCCATCATCGAGGCATAGTTGCCGTGGCTGAGCACACATCCCTTGGGCGGGCCCGTGGTGCCGGACGTGTATATGAACGTAAACGGGTCCTCCGGGCGCACAGCTTCGCGACGGGCCCGGAGCTCCGAGGCCTCGTGGGTGCGACCGCGCTCGCGCACCTCATCCAGCGTGGTTGTTGGGATCGCGGACTCGCCGCTGGGCGTGTCCATCACGATCACGGTCCGCAGGTTGGGTACCTGGTCGCGGATCTCCTCGAGCTTGGCAAGCTGCGCGTCGTCCTCGCACACGATCGCGATGGCGCCCGAGTCGGCGATCACCCACAGGCACTCCTCGGGCGAGTTGGTCTGATAGATCGGCACCACGACGGCCCCAACCGATGTGATCGCCATGTCCACGTAGGACCACTCGGGGCGCGTATTGGCGAGGATGCACACGCGCTCGCCGGCCTCGATCCCGAGATCGATCAACCCGAGGCCCACCTCCTCGACGATGTCGGCCGTCTGCCGATAGGTGACGTCGTGCCATGCGCCATCCTTCTTGTAGCGGACCGCGACGTGCTCGGGGCGCTCGGCGGCCGAGCGCGAGATCAAGTCGGCAATCGTGTGCGACCCGGTGGTCGACTCTGTGGCGCTGGCCTCCATGTTGCGGCTCTCCTCCTCGATTACACCTGTGGACCCCTATGGCTTAACCCTTGGGATCTTAGGGCGTTTGTGTGCGGAGAGCGAGGACCTTGGCTGCCGAGCCAGGACACCGGCGTCAGGCCGGTTCGCAGGGTCAGGTCTTGGCGTGAGCGGGATGCTGGTTGTTTCTGCCCTGACGGATGCTCGCCATGAACAGGCTCTTGTCGATGCGCCCCTTGAAGATCGGCACGCCGGTTTCCAGGCACTTCGAGAGCACTTCTCTGCGCGCCAGGCCGGCTTCGCGCGCGAGCTCGGTGGGCGTCAGGTGGTTGGCCATCGGGGAGTCCTCCTATCGATGCGGTCGCCTACGGTACGTATACCTGTGCGGGCGGACGCCGTCAATGGGGGATCGCCGCGGACTGGAGGTCGTGTGTGTTGGACGGATTCGCTTGCCCCACGCGACGGGGGCGCGCGTGTGTGCGCGTGCGCGCGAGGCAACGCACGTCTGTTGGGGACTCGGGAGCCTAGATCGGGTTGGGTATGTCGATGAACACGTGCTCAAGGCCGAAGTGCTCGCAGAGGTGCTCACCGAGGCGCTTCACGCCGAAGGTCTCCGTTGCGTAGTGGCCGGCCGCGATGTAGTGGATTTGTGCCTCCCGCGCTTCGGTCATGACCCGCTCGGTGGGCTCACCGGTGAGCAGTGCGTCCGCGCCCGCGGCCACCGCGTCCGCCAGGTAATCGCTGCCGGCACCGGACACGATCGCCACGCTGCGCACCGTGGCGGGGCCGGCGTCGAACACAAGCGGGGTGCGCGCGGTGAGCTCTGCCGTGCGCGCAAACAGGTCGCGCGCCGTCAGCCCCTCACCGGAGAAGCGTCCGACGAAGCCGATCGGCTCGCCCTCGTGGAGCGCGAACGGCTCGAGCGTATCGGCCCCAAGCGCGCGGGCGATCAGCGCGTTGTTGCCCACCGTCGGGTGGGCGTCGAGCGGAAGGTGATACGCGGCGAGGCTCATGTTCGCGTCAAACAGCAGCTCCAGGCGGTGCTTCATGCGCATATCGATCGCCGCGGGTCCCGAGTCCCAGAAGAGCCCGTGATGGACGACCAGCAGGTCGGCCCCTTCGATGGCGGCCCGCTCGAACAGCTCGGCGCTCGCGGTCACACCGGTGGCGACCTTCGTGACCTCGGGGCGTCCCGGGACCTGCAGGCCGTTGGGGCCGTAGTCCTTGAAGCGGGTTGTCTCGAGCAGGCGGTCCAGCTCGGCGATCGCGTCCTTCAGCTGGCAGGGCATGGTGGCGACATTAGCTGCCCGTGGCCCTGCGACGGTGCGTCGGCGGGCGTGGGGCATTGCTCGCATGGTCATCCCCCGCGCGAGCGTGGCGGTGGCGTTTCAGCCGCCCTGCCGGCCCCCGTGCGCTCGTGTGGGATACTTCGGTCTGCGTCGGGGCGTGGCGCAGCCTGGTAGCGCGCGCCGTTCGGGTCGGCGAGGTCCCCGGTTCGAATCCGGGCGCCCCGATATGACAATTGTCTGCTAATAATGAGCAGGGAGTAAACCTGCGATGGGCTACGAGCAGATCAAGACCGAGCATGTTGGCGCGAAGAATCGCGGGGGAGCGTGGATGACCCGATTCGAGGCCAAGCAGGCAGCCAAGCGCAAGCGCCGGCAAGCGGATGAATGGAGTGGATCCGATTTCGCGGACAGTCTGATCTGGCTCGGCTTTCATGGAGTTGGTGGTCTGGAATCAGGCGGTGGCAGACAGTCGCCGACATCCGATTACAATCTGAGCATGGGTGCCACGAGACTCAAGAGCACCAACGCGCCGAAGGTGGCGCCACCGCCCCCCAAGCGCCGGGATCTCGCGCGCGGTCTGCCGGGCACTGAGCGTGAGCGCGCCGAGCAGCGCCGCCGGTTCGCCGAGGAACATCGCGAGACGCTGCGTCGCCTGGGCAAGTAGTAGACCGTGGCGGTCTACTACCCGGAGTTCGGGGACTTCTGCGACGTCGCCGCGGGCATCCTCGGCACCACGCCCGAGCAGATAGCGCGCTTCCCCAATGCCGGCCTCGCGGAGCCGGCGCTCGCGGAGCCGCGCGCCGGCTTCGGCGATGTCGAGGTCTACCCCACGATCCTGGAGAAGGCCGCGATCCTGCTGGAACGCTTGGCGCGCAACCATCCGCTGCCAGACGGAAACAAGCGCACCGCATTCTTCCTGACCGGTCTCTTCCTGGAGGCCAACGGCGCGCCGCTGTGCAGCGCCCAGCCAGACGTCGATGTGCAGATGGTCGAGCGCATCGCCGCCGGCCAGGTCGAGCGTCGAGAGATCCTGGCGTGGCTGTCGGAGCGCACCGCTTGAGTAGCCGCCGCGTCCGGCGCCGATGGTCACCCGGCCGGTGCCCCCTACACAGGGAGCTCGATCGCCGAGGCGACAATCAGGGTCGGACCCTCGCCGCGCCGTTGCCCTGGTGTCAGATGCTGTACGCACGTTCAGCATGGCATACGTTTGGTCTCGGGCGGCTCGAAGCCCGGCATGAGGGTGGCCTGTGGGATGCAATCGGGACGCATAAGCCACGAATCCCCTGTATCCAAGCCAACTCTAGGCGCAGCTCTGGGTGTACAGCCACGCGCACCGGGAATGCTGTTCCAGCCCTCGGGGAGCGGCTCACCCGGCTTGCCTGTGCGTGGATAGACATAGACAACAACGATGCCGCTCGTGGCCTCTGCCAGATCGAGATGGCCACCGAGAGTGGACGGCAGATGGGCATGCGGCACCTCGCTACCGACCAAATGATCTGTCTCACCTCACCTTGGCAGAGAGGGCGGGGAGACCCTCTGCAGGTTTCTGGTAGCCACTGCTTATCGCGTGAGTACCCCGCATTCGTACTCCAGCAGACAGTGATCACACGGCGTTTACGCGGCCGATGCATCTAGGCGATCAGGAGGATGTCGATCAGGTCCTTGATCCGGGTGCTCTGCTGCTCTTGTGGGCCGTAGGTCGCGATGTATGCGTGGACCTTCTGGGCGATGTGCTGCTCCAGGGCGATCACGGGCATCTCGATGGGCTGGATGCCTGCGAAGTCCAGGAGGCTTGGGGATTGGCATCGGGATCATCTCCCCGTGCCCCACGTACGCCATCGCGGGAGAGCTTGCTCTAAAGCTCTCGACCTTTGATTATGTCTGACACAATTGCTAAACTGGATGATCCCAACCTGCGGTTCGCGCGATCTGCGACCCGTCACCGCATCTCAAAGGACCGCGTCCGCCATGTCATCGCCAACTACCGCATTCGCTTTCAGGAGCCGCCCCAAGAGGGACTTGGGCAGCGATCGATCCGCATCGTCTACCTCGGCACTGATGCCAATGACCAGGAGCTTGAGGTGATGGCAGTCGAGCTTGAGAGCGGTGATCTCTACGTGATCCACGCGATGCCGCTACGCAAGAAGTACAGGACCAGATACGAGGAAGGACGATGACCAAGATAAGGACCGCCGGAGGCGACGAACTCTCAGAGCAGGACATCGAGGCGCTGGCCGACGAGGCCGAACGCGGCTACGACCTGGACAAGGCGATCAAGGTCACGGTCGGGCGACCGCCGCTCGGCACAAAGGGGGCCTCTCCGCGCGTGCAGATTCGTATCGACCCCGATCTCGCCAAGGCTCTGCGTGCCCGTGCCTGCAAGGAGCACCGCTCCGTCAGCGAGATCGCCCGCACCGCGCTACGCGAATACGTAGACCGCGCCGCCTGACCGCGCCGGTCACGCCACACCGCGCACGAAACCGCTCACGGTAGGGCGAATCCATAGCGCTCAAGCCAAGCACCACAAATCGCCCCGATAATAAAAAGCCCCGCAAATGTTGATTGTTCTGGAGCTCCCGCCGTTACAAACTCGCTGCAATATTGCTACAGTAGCGGGATGTCGTCTTCCGCTCTTGCCCCCCATCCCTTCATCCGCGAGGCCGTATACCTACACGAGATAGCCCAGCTAACGGATGCAGACATCGCGCGTGCGACGGGCGTGGCTCGCAGCACGGCGCGGGCGTGGCTCGCGCATACGCGTTCACCGACGGGGGAGAGGGCCGAGCGGCTGATCGAGCTGTCTGCGCTCGTGGAGCGTTTGGCTCGCGTGATGGAGCCTTCCTATATTGCGGTCTGGCTGCGTAAGCCTGTTCCAGCTCTCGCCGAGAGCAAGCCGATAGACGTGATCGCGAGTGGCGACTACATGCGTGTGGCGGAGTTGGTCTCCGCGCTCGAAGAGGCTTCTTTCTCGTAGGCCCTGCCGTCGTGGCGTCAGGTGTTCAGCGTGTGTCGGTGGCGGGTTCGTGGTGGCGTCAGGCGCCTCACGGTGGGGACAAGGGCGGCGTAGACTCAACTCGTGGTTCTCGCGCATCCGATCTCAGAACACGATGTCGTCCTGTTGCGAGAGGCCGTTCAGGGCTGGCCGGCAGGTACGGTGGGCACGGTCGTTAGCGACTACGGCGACGTGGTGCTCGTGGAGGTGGCCAGCGAGACCGGCAACGCACTGGACTTCGTGCAGGTGCCGGTGGCTAAGCTCGAACTCAAGCGCTGATCGAGGCTCGCCCAAGGTTCCATTCAAGGTTCCAATTTGAGCGAATCTCAGCTGATCTCTGAGATCACCTAAGCCCAGTAAAGACGGGCGATTGCGCCCCACAGAAGACCCCAGATTCGGTTTCCCCCTACGGCCACCGCGACAACGGCCGCGCCCTCGACCGGATCGTCGACGCATACGCCACACGCGCAGAGAACCGTCCCAAGCGCCAGGGATCATCGACTGTCGCATCGTCACAGCAGACCTTGTTCGGAGATACTTATGTCTGACAGAAATGCTAACGTGTCTCAAAAGCGCGTTCGGTTTGCGCGCTCAGCAACCAAGCATCACGTATCCAAGGAGCGCATTCGGTATGTCATTGCCCACTGCGGTCTCGCTTTTGAGGAGCAAGCTCCCACATCGGACGCAGATGTGGTCGATCCCAGGTTTGTCTGCCTCGGCGACGACCCGGACGGCCAGGCAATCGAGGTCATAGCCGTGGAAGGCTCGAAAGACGAACTGATCGTGATTCACGCGATGGCGCTTCGCAAGAAGTACACAGACCAGTACGAGGAGGCCAAGAGATGGCGACTATGAGAACCCGCAGTGGGACCAAGCTGACCAAGAAGGTCATTGACGCCCTGGCCGAGGAGGCCGAGCGCGGCTACGACCTGACCGGAGCCAAGCGGGTCCGCATGGGACGTCCCGCCCTTGGCGATAGCGGTAGCTCTCCACGAGTGCAGTTGCGCGTCGATCCAGACCTCGACAGGGCCTTGCGAGCGTGTGCTCGCAAGGAGCACCGCTCGGTCAGCGAGGTCGCGCGCACAGCGCTACGCGAGTACGTGGATCGCGCAGCCTGATCCGGCAATCCGCTCACGAAACCGCCCACGGCCCCGAGAATCGCCAGCGTCAGAGCCAACCACCACCAATCGCCCCGATTGGTTAGAGAACCGCAAAGGCCAGCGAACACGGGCGAAAAGGCCCGTAAACATTGGCCCTAGCGGGAGGCGGTTTGCCCTCAGTGGTCGCGTGGACCGCAAATGGACCGCAGGGGGAAGGCTACGGGCCGCAAACGGGCCGCAACCCCTCGAAACGGGGCCCTCACGCTCTTGGCGCGGCGAGCGCTTTGTAGTCTTCCCACGACAGTCATGGAGTCCGGCGGGCGGAACAGCTCGACCCGCAGCGATGGACGATGCGGGAAGCGCGCGAGGTCGGTCCGCCGATCACCGCCGCGAGGACGATCTCCGCGTCGGGGGCGGCGGCTCTAACGGTGTTTGACCGTCGCGGCGCTCCGCGTCTCCGGTATCCCTGGCCGCTTGCCCTGCTCGAACGGGTCGGGCGCGGCGCCCGTTGGCGCCTGCGCCTCCAGTACCTTCTTGACGGTGAGCAGCGTCTCGCGTTGCTGCTCGCTCACGCGAGGGTATTGCGGGTTGATCTCCATCAGCGTGTGCACGAGCACGGACCCTGCAGCAATCCGCTCGAACCACTTCCGGTCAGCCGGGATCACATACCACGGCGCCCACTTGGTGCTCGTGTTCGACAGCATCTCCGACAGCGCGTGCTGGTAGTCGTTCCAGCGCTCTCGCTCGGCGACGTCTGCAGTCGAGAACTTCCAATTATGGCTGGGGAGGTCGATCCTTCGCAGCAGGCGCACCCGCTGCTCCTCCTTGGAGACGTTCAGGAAGAGCTTCACGACCCGGATCCCGTTGTCGCTCAGATATCGCTCCCAGTCGTTGATCTCCCGATAGCGCCTTCGCCAGATATCACCCTTTCTCGCTGCTCTCGGAAGCTTCTGGCGGTCGAGATTCTCGGGATGCACGCGGACGACGAGAACCTCCTCGTAGTGGGAGCGGTTGAAGATCCCGATCTCGCCGCGGGCAGGCAGCTTCTGCGCGTAGCGCCAGAGGAAGTCATGGTCGAGCTCCTCCGCCGAGGGCACCTTGAAACTGTGGACCGCGACCCCCTGCGGGTTCACGCCGCTCATCACATGCCGGATCGTTCCATCCTTGCCGGCCGTATCCATCGCCTGAAGCACCACCAACACGCCCCACGTGTCCTGGGCGGCCAGGCGCGCCTGATACTCGGACAGCAGGCGTACCCCGCCAGCGAGCAGCGCGGCGCCCTCCTTCTTCTTCTTCACGCCCGCCTTGAACGCCGGATCGAAGTCCTTGCCGAGTATCACATTCGAGCCCGGCTTCACGCGAAACGGCTCGATGAACTCCGCTACCCGATTACGTCTTTTGTCAGCCATTCATCTGCCCCGTTCCGACGCGACACACACGGCCCCAGATGCCGATCCAGAAGCTTCGGCCCATCCCAAAAATAGTCGCCGAGCAACACGAATATCCCAGATCGCGGAACGTAGAGGCATCAGCGTAAACCCGCCCTGCGCTCGCGTAGAACGCCCAGCGCGCTTCGGAAGCCTCCTCGTTGCGGTGCGGAGAAGTACGGAAGCAGGGAAGGCTGGGACCGTGTAGCGTCGGCACCATCGATTTTGGGTCCAGCGGCAGCTCGTATTCCGGAGCGCTGGGGCCACGAGAGGAGGAACACGTGATTGCCACCAGCTATCCGTTTCTCGAAGTCTTCTGGACGATGCTCATCTTCTTCGCCTTCGTGGTGTGGCTCTGGATCCTGTTCACGGTCTTCGCCGACATCTTCCGTCGCCGCGACATATCCGGGTTCGTTAAGGCGATATGGGTCATCTTCGTGATCGTCTTGCCCTACCTCGGTGTCTTCGTCTACCTGATCGCCGAGCACACGGGCATGACCGAACGCTCTATCGAGGCGCAGCAGCGGGCCAAGTCGCAGTTCGATCAGTACGTGCAGTCGGCAGCGGGAAAGACCGACCCTGCCGAGCAGATCGCCAAAGCCAAGGGGATGCTCGACGACGGCACGATCAGCCAGGTCGAGTTCGACCAGATCAAGCAGAAGGCGCTCGCCGACTAGGCGGCTGGCAGCTCAGGGGCTTGGCGGACATGCGAGCGGGCGAGCGTGCCGAGCGGCTAGCCCCGACGCCGGGGTGAGCTTGCTGGCCCCGCCCGCTCGCGACGATCACGACAGCGCCGCGGC
>JBARJU010000078.1:0-3347 GCA_049800435.1 Solirubrobacteraceae bacterium | reverse complement strand
GATCGGTTCTGAGGGGGAGGGTGAGGCGAGACCAGTACGAACAACGATCCAAACCATCCATCACAGTCCTTATGCGGACGCCCCCCGATCCTGAAAAGTGCCGTTGGCCCTGACCGCCGCGGGCCTTGATCATACGATCCATCTTCAGGTGACTGGCAACAGGAGCCCGCGTCCCTCGGGCGCTGCCGCTTGCAGAAATCTTCGAAATCGGGGACTCATACCCCTCGAAATCGCAGGCTCAACCCCCTCGAAATCGCAGGCTCGATGCGCATGAGAACCTGAACGACGCTCAGAACGCGCAGCGCAAATGCCCCCAAGGTGCACATGGTCGACTCCGGGATCGCGGCTCGTCTGCTGGCGCTCACGCCTGAGAAGCTCGCGCGGCGCGACCCGTCGTCGCTCTCGCAGCTCGGCCATCTGCTCGAGACGTTTCGTCGTCGGCGAGCTCATCAGGGACGCATCATTGCTGGACGAGGTGATTGGGTGCGGACACTGGCGCACCCACGACGGCCAGGAGGTGGACCTGATCGTGGAACGCGGCGACGGAGGAGTGCTCGCCTTCGAGGTGAAGGCCGCCGGTCAGGTGAGGAGCGGAGATGCGCGACACCTGCGCAAGCTGCGCGACGCGCTCGGCGAACGCTTCCTCGCCGGGATCTCGCTGTACACGGGGCTCCGCGCATATCGCGTGGAGGATCGTCTCTATGCGCTGCCGATCGACAGGCTCTGGCGGGCAGACACAATGTGTGAGTAACCTGAACCAAGACTATCTCTGCCTGCGCTACAGGCGCGAGATCCTGTGCTCGGCCCACACCCTCACATGCTCAACCGGCCTTCCAGGCGAAGTAGCTGGGCTTCTTGGCGCCGTTGGTTTTGATGAGGCCCCCGTAGGAGACGGGTGGTTCGTCGTAGAGGCGGATCCATCCGACCGCGTAGATGCTCGACAGCCGGAAGTAGCGGTCGACCAGCTTGGCCAGGCGCCCGAGGTCGGAGAAGCCAATCGACTGGTCGATGGTGGGCGGGTCGGCGAGGTTCGGTTCGCGCGCGGTGGTGCGGGCTCGTGGCTTCCTGGCGGCGAGCGCCCCAGATGGTGATCTCGCCGAATTAGCGTGTTCATCTCAGATCAGCAAAACCATAACTTGCAAAACCATAACGTTGCAAACCATAGTTTTGTTAGACTTCCCAACAAGATCCTGCAGCGGTCCAAGATCTCCTCGGGGCAGCTCCTGACCGGCCGCCTCGACCGGCTGGCAAAGCTGCGCTACATCGATGAGCGCCGTCCACTCGGTGGCAACGGCTCGCCGAGCTGGTCAGTCAGCGACCCCTTCTTCCGCTTCTGGTTCCGGTATGTCTACCCCAACCGCTCGCGACTTGCAGCGCGGGCGGGTCGAGGAGGTGTGCGAGGCGATTCTCACCGACATCGACAACCATATGGGCAGCGTCTTCGAGCAGGTCTGCCGCGACTGGGCCGGACGCTACAGCGCCGACCCGCAGATGGCCGCCGCCGAGGACATCGGCGCCTACTGGACACGCACGCACAACGTCGAGATAGACCTTCTCGCTTGCGGACGGAAGGGCATCGTAGCCGTCGGGTCGTGCAAGTGGTCGACGCGGGCCGACACGCACGACCTCGATCGCCTGATCGAGCTCCGCGGCTAGATCCGCGGCGCGGGGTCCGCCGCTCTGTACGTCTTCGCACGTGACTTCCACAAGAGCCTCGTGGAGCTCGCCGAGCGTGACGGCGTACGCCTTGTCTCAACGGACGAGCTATTCGCGGTCGCCGTCCCCGAGCGCTTGGCACTACGAGCGGGGGGCGTAGGCCCCGGCCGCCGTCGCGTAGCGCCCGCGGCGCGTTCGCGACGTTCCCCGAGTTCCGTCGTGTCAGCGCTCTATCATGCAGACAATGATCTGCATACGACCCCACATGGCTGATATTTCCTCCATATGGCTGTTATAATGGCCAGTGCTAATGGACGTAGCGCACCCATATACCGCTCTCTGTCCGACGCTCGACAGCGGCGTGTTGAGCGTGCTGGCCGGGACTACCCGGCCACTCACCGGACGCGAGGTTGCTCGCTTGCTGGGCAGGCCATCTCACAGTGGGGTTCTCAATGTCTTGAATCGGCTATCCGAGCATGGACTCGTGGACAGGCGGGAGGCCGGCCGGGCGCTCCTGTTCACGCTCAACCGCGAGCACCTCGCGGCGCCGGCCGTCGCCGTCCTTGCAGACATGCGCCTCGAGCTCTTCGACCGCCTTCGGGCCGCGATTGGCGCCTTGCAGATCGCGCCCGTCCATGTGTCCGTGTTCGGCTCCACCGCACGGGGCGAAGGAAGTATCCACAGCGACATCGATCTGTTCGTCGTGCGGCCGAGCGAGGTTGACGACGATGACCCACGGTGGCGCGAGCAGCTGGACTTGCTGGCACGTCAGGTGCAGCGCTGGACCGGGAACCGCGCCGGTATCGCCGAGACCGCGGAGACAGAGATCGAGCAGCTTCGCACAGATGCGCCGCCAATCGTCGCTGAGCTTCGCGCCGACGCGATCACGCTCACCGGTCCTGACATAGCGACCATGCTGAGCCGGGCATGACACGTAGCGCCCCACGCACTCAACCATGCGATACGGCGCAGGCGCGAACTCGCTTGGAGCACGCCGGCAAGTTCCTCGAGGTCGCGGAGCTCGTCGCTGGTGAAAGCGGGGACGTCGAATACGCCAGCGCGGCCGCCGCGCTGGCGGTCCTCGCCGGTATCGCCGCGTCCGACGCAGCCTGCTGTACGGCGCTTGGCCGGCGTGCACGTGGACAAGATCATCGCCAAGCGACGGAGCTCGTGGAACAGGTCATGCCTGGTGGTAAGCAAGCGTCCGGTCTGCTGCGCAGGTTGCTCAGCCTCAAGGACGAGGCGCACTACGGACTGTTCGACATAGGTGGAGCTGATCTTCGGGCTGCTCTTCGTCAGGCCAGGGGGCTGGTGAAGTTCGCCAACCAGGTCATGCGTCTCAGAGCTCACGTATAACCGAGGATCACTCGATCGCAGCGCGTGTCAGTGGCTGGCTCGTGGTGGCGGCATGTGCCACATGGCTGCGATTCGCTTTGTATCTCTCGCTGGCCTTGGCCTCGTAAGTCGGCTATGGCGAGCGAACAGTGGTGCGTATCGAACACCAACCCCTCGGGCTTGGCCAGGCGGTCCGCCTGCCCGGCGGCGAGAGCTTCGCTCCTGCGCAGGCGAGCACCTCGAGGCTCGGGGCGATGGTGGGGCCAGGCCGATCGGTTCTGAGGGGGAGGGTGAGGCGAGACCAGTACGAACAACGATCCAAACCATCCATCACAGTCCTTATGCGGACGCCCCCC
>JBARJU010000077.1:0-1987 GCA_049800435.1 Solirubrobacteraceae bacterium | reverse complement strand
GAGCGTGCGCAAGCGCCGCCGCGATGGCGGCGATCTGGTGCTTGCGGTAGCCCCCAAGCAGCTCGTCGGCGCCCTGGCCGGACAGCGCTACGGTGACCGACTCGCGTGCAAGGCGGCTGAGCAGCATGAAGCCGAGGAAGGAAACGTCAGCGATCGGTTCCTCCAGATGCCACAGCGCTTCGTCGAGCAGCTCGGGATGCTCGGTGGCACTCGTCAGCAGTTCGTGGTGGTCGGTGCCGAGGCGCTCGGCGACCGAGCGAGCATCGTCGAGCTCGTTCGCGTCGGCGTCCTCGACGAACCCAATTGAGAAGGTCTTGACGGGCCGGGAGCTGTTCTCGGCCATCAGCGCGGTGATCAGCGAGGAGTCAAGGCCACCGCTCAGCATCGAGCCAAGCGGCACGTCGCTGACCATCTGCGCATGCGTCGAGCGACGCAGCAAGTCGAGCAGCTGCGCCTGATCGTCGTCCCAGCTGGCCTTCGTGCCGCGTGGCGAGGAGCCTTCGCCGGCGGACCAGTAGGCACGCTGCTCCACCGGGCCCTCGCCCTCCCACACGACCATCGAGGCCGGCATCAGCTTTTCAACGCCCGCGAACAGCGAGCGCGGGCCGGGCACGAAGCCGAACGCGAGGAACAGCTCTGCCGCAAGCGGGTCGAGGGCCGGCTCGAGCAGCCCTCCCACGATCAGCGCCTTGACCTCCGAGGCGAACGCAAGCCCGTCGGGCCCGAGCGAGTAGTAGAGCGGCTTCACGCCGAACTGGTCGCGCACGAGCACGAGCCGGCGCCGGGGAGCGTCCCACAGCGCAAACGCGAAGATGCCACTCAGATGGCGTGCGAAATCGACGCCATACTCCTCGTATAGGTGGACGATCGCCTCGCCGTCGCCCTCGGTGCGCAGGCGGTGCCCGCGCTTGGTCAGCCGCTCGCGCAGCTCGCGGTAGTTGTAGATCTCGCCGTTGAACACGGCAAGGACGCTTTGGTCCTCGTTGGCAATCGGCTGGTGGCTGCCCGCGACGTCGATGATGCTGAGCCGCCGCATCCCGAGTGCGATGCCCGACTCGATGTGCGTGCCGCGCTCGTCGGGTCCGCGATGAACGATCGCGTCGGTCATGGAGCGCAGGCGCGCCTCGTCGAGGGCCTCGTCCTCACCATCGCGCATCGCTAGTCCGCAGATACCGCACATACTGGTCGATAAACGCGATGGTCGGCTGGCGTCTTGCGCGCCTCTTGCGAGCTTGCAAGAGGATTCGCGCGGGCTCTTACACAAAAGTTCCCTGCCGCGCCGGGCGTTTTTGGAGGTGTGATGGTGCATAAACTGCTGGTGATCTCACCGGTGCACAACGAGGCCGGGCATATCGAGCGCGTCGCACGCGCCGTCGCTGCTCAACGCCGCCCGCCGGACACGTGGATCGTCGTTGACGACGCCTCGACAGACGAGACGCTCGAGCTTCTACGCAAGCTCGAGCGCGAGATCGACTTCATGACCGTGCTCAGCGCGCCGCCGATGCCGCCGGCCCGCGGGCGCGACCGGCTCGCCCAAGCGGCCGAGATTCGAGCGTTCAACCACGGCCTCGAGAGCCTCGAGTGGCGGTCCTTTACGCACGTCGCCAAGCTCGACGGCGACATCGAGCTGCCAGTCGATTGGTATGAGCTGCTGCTGGGCCGCTTCGAAGACGACGCATCGCTCGGGATCGCTTGCGGCCAGCTCGCGGAGATCCTCGACGGGCACAGCCACGTGCTGCCGATCCCCCCCCACCATGTCCACGGCGCGCTGAAGCTCTACTCACGGACGTGCCTTGAGGCGATCGGCGGCGTCGAGGAGCGCCTCGGATGGGACACGATCGACGAAGCCTACGCGCGCATGCACGGCCTGAAGACGTGCTCGTTCGACGAGCCCATCGCGATCCACCATCGGCCGCTTGCGAGCCGCGGCGGCGTGCTGCGCGGTCGCGCGCGTCACGGCGCCTGCGCCTACATCTCCCACCAGGGC
>JBARJU010000076.1:0-21460 GCA_049800435.1 Solirubrobacteraceae bacterium | reverse complement strand
CCTGCGATCCGCCGCCAGGGCTCATTTGGCGGTGGACACCCCCAAGGACTGCTCGATCTTCGTGACAATCCCGGCCGTGCCTTCGGTTTCAAAGAACTGCTTGCCCACGTTCTTCCAGCCGCCGAGCGAGTCGATCGTAAACAGGCCCGCCGGTGTGGGGAACTGGCCGGGGGAGGTGACGCCTTTGATGACCGGGCGATAACCCTTTTCCGCCCAGATCTTCTGTCCGGCCGGGGAGAGCAGGAAGCTCACGAACTTCTGTGCCCCGGCAGTGTTGCCGCTGTCGATTACCGCGATCGGGTTCTGGATCAGGATCGTGTCCTTCGGGATCACATATTCGATCGGTGAGCCCTTCTTCTGGTCTGTGATCGCCTCGTTCTCATAGTCGATCAGCGCGTCCCCGCGCCCGGCGAGGAACGTCTGCAGGGCGTTGCGCGCGGAGCTGTCCTGGCTGACGACGTTATGGAACAACTGGGTCAGGTACGCCTGTGCTTCAGCCGGCGTCTTGCCTTCCTTGATCTGGGCCCCATAGGCGGCCATGATGTTCCAGCGCGCGCTTCCCGAGGTGAACGGGTTCGGGGTGAGCACCTGCACGCCCGGCTTGACGAGGTCGCTCCAGCCGGCGATGTGCTTGGGGTTGCCCTTGCGCACGATGATCACGGCGACCGACTCGGTGACGAACCCGTGTGTGGGGTTCTGATTCCAGCTTGGGGAGACCAGGCCGGCCTTCACCAGGCGCGTCACGTCCGGTTCGAGGGAGAAGTTGACCACGTCGGCTTTCAAGCCGGCGGCCACGGCGCGGCTCTGATCGCCGGAGGGCCCGTAGGACTGGCTGAACGTGAGCCCTTTGCCGTCGCTTGAGGCCTCGAATGCCGGTATCAGTGCCGCGTATGCCCCCTGTGGGGTGGAATAGGCGGCGAGCGTGACCTGCTTGCTTGAGCTCGAGGAGCCGCAGGCGACCACCCCGAGAGTGGCGCCGAGGAGGGTGAGGGTGGACAGGACAGCTGAGATTGTGCGGTTGCGCATAGCCACTTTCTGCATCGAAGACATGAGGATGACGATCGCACAGTAATACCACAAACTAGATCGGGTTTAGCGACTAAGTCTGCGGCTCAGCCGTCGCGTCGCGCGCCGACCGAGGCGAGCACCGCGTCGATGCAGGCACGCTGGACGCGCGCCGGCTCGATCGGGAACGGCACGGGAATGTTGCCGGCCGTGGCACGCACGCCCACGCCGATGCGCGCGAGGTGCATCGTGCCGAGCGTCTGGGCGTAGAGTTGGTTGGCCGTGAAGTCGGGGTCCTTGACCGTAAAGACGCCCTGCTCGGCGCCTTCGGCGAGGATCTGGGAGAGCTTGCCAAGGCAGGCCGCCATGTTCTGGCCGAGGCGAATCCAGATCGCGTCGGAGATCGCCTCGCGCAGCTCCTCGGCGGAGCGGCGCATCAACGAGAGGCCACAGTCCAGGAAGGCCGGATGCTCGAGGCAGAAGTTCGTATAGCGCACCCAGCCATCCTCCAAGCGCGCCACCGGGTCGAGCTCGGTCGGGATGTCCTGCAGGCGCCCGGCCAGATCGGAGAGGTAGCTCGAGAGCGTGAGCACGTAGAGCTCCTCCTTGGAGGAGAAGTGGCGGTAGATGAGGGCCTTGTTGATCCCGACCGCGCGGGCGATGCTCTCGATCGGGGCGTCCTGGAGCCCGCGTTCGTCGAACAGCAGACGCGTGGCAGCGACGATCTCGCGCTCGCGCTCGCGCCGGCGTGCGGCGCGGCCAGCCGTCGGCGACTCTCTATAACTGGGAGCGACTGCCATCTCCATGCGACTATATCGCGAAAGTAAACGCCGTTCAATCTCGCATTTGACAACCGTTTACCCTTTGCTAGGGTTAATTGACCGACCGATGGGCCCGTCCGCGATGGGCCGTCCGCCCGTGGTCGCTTCCACGTGCACCCAGCACCGCAAGACGTCACCGAGCCAGCAAAGGAGCCATCCTCCCATGTCAGCAACCGACGTAACCGCCGCCGAGGCGACCGGGGCCGCAGAGGCCGCCGTCGAGGCGATCGCGAGCGCAGCCGGCAAAGACACGATCTTCTCAATGGCGCTAACGCAAGACCAGAAGGACATTCGCGACTGGGTGCACGGGTTCGCCGCCGACGTGATGCGCCCAGCCGCGCACGAGTGGGACGAGAAGGAGAAGACTCCCTGGCCGATCATCGAAGAGGCCGCCAAGATCGGCCTGTACGGCTTCGAGGGTCTCGCGCAGTTCTTCGCCGACCCGAGTGGGCTCACGCTGCCGATCGTCAACGAAGAGCTGTTCTGGGGCGACGCCGGCATGGGCATGGCGATCATGGGCACCTCCCTGGCGGTAGCCGCGATCTTCGGGCAGGGCAGTGGCGAGCAGATCGGCGAGTGGATCCCGCGCTGCTTCGGCACACCCGACGACATCAAGGTCGCGGCCTTCTGCTCCTCCGAGCCGAACGCCGGCTCTGACGTGAGCGCATTGAGGACCACCGCCAAGTTCGACGAGGCCACCAAAGAGTGGGTGCTCAACGGTCAGAAGGCATGGGCCACCAACGGCGGCATCTCCGACGTGCACGTCGTCATAGCGACGGTTGACCGCGAGCTGAACTCGCGCGGGCACGCCGCCTTTGTGGTGCCGATGAGCGAAGCGAAGGGCATCTCCGAAGGCACGAAGGTCTCAAAGCATGGCCTGCGTGCGTCGCACACCTCCGACGTGTACCTCGACGACTGCCGTATCCCCGAGAGCTATGTGCTGGGCGGCAAGGAGAAGCTCGACCAGCGCCTCGCCAGGGCGAGGGAGGGCAAGAAGAACAAGTCGAACGCCTCGATGGCCACCTTCGAGGCATCGCGTCCGACGGTCGGCGCGCAGGCGCTCGGGATCGCCCGCGCGGCCTATGAGTACTCGCTCGAGTACGCCAAGGAGCGCGAACAGTTCGGCAAGAAGATCATCGAGAACCAGTCGATCGCGTTCACGCTCGCGCGCATGAAGATGGAGATCGACGCCGCTCGCCTGCTCGTGTGGCGCGCCTCTTGGATGGGCCGCAACCAGGTCCCGTTCGAGAACGCCGAGGGCTCGATGTCAAAGCTCAAGTCAGGCGAGGTCGCCGTGTGGGTGACCGAGCGCGCGATGCAGATCCTCGGCGGCAACGGCTATGCCCGCGAGTTCCCCGTCGAGCGCTGGCACCGCGACGCGAAGATCTACGACATCTTCGAGGGGACTGCGGAGATTCAGCAGCTTGTGATCTCGCGGGCGATCAGCGGGATGCACATCAAGTAGCTCTGAGACTGGGTTTTCGCCCGGTCTAGGCACGCGTCTGTGCGTCGCGCGGCACCAACTGTCCGGAGAACAACGCGTTGGCGGAAAAGAGCGAGCACAGACCTGTCTGGCCGAGCGTCATCCGCGTCTTCGTCAAACTGCCCTGCGAGGCGACACACACCGGAATGCCAGCGTCCGTTACGCGCTGCACCATGATGGCCGCACCAGGGACCGGCTCCAGTTCCCGATGAAATGCCTCGGCGCGATCGCGCTCGAACCGTTCCATCCAATCGTCCGCCAGTGCCCGTCCAAGGCTTTGCTGTGCGCGCTGGACGACCTCGCTGAGCAAGGAGTCCTTGGTATTCGCGGCGGGCCTGCGCGAGCGCGGTCGGCAACCCTTCGGCGGTCAGTGCGATCCGGATAGCGCGGTTCTCTTGCATGTCGAGCTCGCTTGGAAGGTGGAGGAGACCTGCGGCGTAGAGGTCGACGTCGAGGCCCGCGGTTGCGAGAATGTGCTGCTCGACGCCGGTGTCCTTGCAGATTCCCAGTCCAATGCGCCAGCCATCGAGCTCGAACGCGACCAGCCCGCCGCCGGGCGCGAAGCGGACCGGCTCCTCGCCACCGAGGTAGCACTTGCGGTAGGCGACGTCGATGCCGTCCGGCCCGATCTGCAGCGTGCCAATGTGGGGCGGCCGTCGATGCCCGTCACTGGGGCGCCGGCGAGCGCGACGCTGTTTGCTTCGGCCTGCGTCGTCACTTTCGTATGCGCCACGGCGGGTCGAGCCGATTCTCGCCAGCATGGAAGATGAAGATGCGGTGTCCGTCGGAGTCCAGCAGGATCGCCTCGCGCCACAGGTACGGTTGATCGACGGGATCGCAGACGAACTCGAATCCTGCCTGCCCCAGCTGCTGGACGGTCTCGTCGACGTCCTCGACCTCGAAGTGGATGCTCGCGCCGGTGTGGACCGTGCCGGCCTCGTACAACGAGAGGGTCGTGTCGCCGTCGGGTGCCAACAGCCGGGCGTAGTGCGGATAATCCGCGACGATCTGCGTGAGCCCGAGTCTGACGTAGAAGCCCGCCGAGCGCTCCACGTTGCGAGCGGGGAGTGTGATGTGGTTGAGCCGCATGTTGGCGAAGATACAGTCGGGCGCGCCAAGCTGGCGGGTTGCCCATTCTCGCGCTGACACGCCGAGGGGTTCGCGTCTGCGGGGCTGTTCGGCTGAGCTCGACCAAGACTCGCCGCCACCTTGCGCGTTCGCCCTTCAGGGTGTCGCCTCCCATCCGTTGCCGCCCGACGATAATCCCTTCGTGCCACACGAGCGCAACGTCTGCTCCGGTCCCTTCGGCGCCGTCTACGACTTCTACATCGAACGTCCGTGGCTGGCGCGGCTTGTGCTTGGCGCGATGTGGGGAGTGGACCCCAGACCGTTCTATCGCAGCCTGCGCCATGTGGCCGAGCTGCCGGACGGCGCCACAGTCCTCGACGTCCCCTGCGGCGGCGGCGTCGCGCTGCGTGGGTTGCGTCCCGGCCAGCGCGTGCGCTGGCTCGCCGTAGACATTGAGCCCGCGATGCTCGCTCGAACGAAGTGGCGCGCAGCGCTTCATCCTGGTGCCGAAGCGCAGCTCATCGAGGGCGACATGTATCGCCTGGAGCTACCGGATGAAACGGTCGACCTGTGCCTCAGCTACGGCGGGCTGCACTGCATCGCGCGCCCCGAGGACGCGCTCGCGGAGATGGCGCGCTGCCTGTGCCCAGGCGGGCGACTGCTCGGCAGCACCTTCCTTGCCCACGGTAGTCGCCGCCAGCGGCTGCTGCTTCGCAACGAGGATTTCGGGAACGCAGGCAGTGCCGATGACCTGCGGATCTGGCTACGCGCCGCCGGGTTCACCGACATCTCGCTTGACCGCGACGACGGCCTGGCGGTCTTCAGCGCGGCCCGGCCCTGACGCGGCAGATCCGTCTGCTGCAAGTAGGTGTCACTAGTGCTGCGATTCCACGGCCTCAGCGCTTATGATCTCGAAGCGAGCCTCGGTCGGGCGTTTGGCGGGAAAGATCACGAGGTTCGTGCTGGGGCTGCGCGCGGACGGCAGCAGCAGCCCGTCGCGCTCGAGCCAGTGAGCGGCGCCGCCGAGTTGGCGGCAAGCGACCATGTCGTTGGCTGTGAGCTCTGTTGGACCGATGCCCAGATCCTGCAGGAGCTCGTTGTTGGCGAGGTCGAGGACGCTGGCCAGCGACAGCTCGAGCGTGTAGAGGGTGCGGCGGCCACGAGGCGGGATCGGCTGCATAGCGATCTGATGCGCTGCCTCGGCGAGCGCGCCGGCGCGGGCGAGGCTTGTGTAGATCGCGGCAACGCCCGCCGGGTTCCAGCGCGCGCCGCGGGTGTTCTCGGCGTCGGGCGGATAGTCGGCGAACATGTGCCGAAACGCGCGGCCGCTCCACGGGGCCGGTGTGATTGCCTGCAGGCGGTCGAGCAACTCTGGCGGGTAGACCACGTGCGGCTGGTACCGGTGGTGGCTATCAGACGTAGGCGCCGTCGCGCAGCTGGGCGATCAGGGCGAGTATGTCGTCGAGCTTGCCTTGCTGGATGCGGTCGGCGGGACGTTCGCCGCCGAGCAGACGGTGCGGAGCAAACAGCCATAGGTGGGCCTCGTCGGGCTCGTAGAGCTCGGAGAGCTCCGCGAGCAGCCACTCGAGCGTGAGCAGTCGCTGTAGGCGGTCGGGTTGCGGTTCGACCTTGCCGGTGCGCCAGCGCGAGACGGTCTGGGGGGTGGTGTCGAGCAGCTGGGCGACCTCGCGGGACTTGATCCCGCCGCGGTCGCGGATCGAGTCAAGACGGTTGGCTACGGCACTGGCCACGAGCTGCTCCTCGCATAGACATATACGTGCGCATCGTTATGAACATTAGCATGAACTTTCGCGGCTCGACGCCAGTGGGTGTGCGCCAGTTTTGCGCCAGTCGTGTACTGATTCGGCCGGATTCCAGCGGACCCAAGCGGAGCGACTTTGGCTCAACCACGCCAAATCCCGCATCATTAGGAGCGGTGCACGGAGGTGCCTGGCGATTGCTGGACAGACACGGCTCCAAGATGATAGTTACAATCTGGATTGAAATGATCATCCGCCGCTATGGCACCTAACCCACCCAGCGACAGACCTCGCACCAAACCGCCGCGGCCGACACGCGCCGAGAGGCAGGCGCAGACCCGTTCTCAACTGATCGACGCCGCGGCGCAGGTGTTCGCGCGGCGTGGCTTTCAAGCTGCGAGCGTCGAGGAGATCGCCGAGGAGGCGGGCTACTCACACGGTGCCGTGTACTCCAACTTCGAGGGGAAGGCCGACCTGTTCCTCGCGGTCTTCGAGGACTACATGGCAGAGCGAGTCCGCGAGCTTGCCGAGACACAGGCCGCGCTCGCCGACGATGCTTCCCTGGAGGTCCGCGCCCGTGCGCTAGCCGACCAGTGGATGGACAGGCTCGCCCGCGACCGCGAGTCCTTCGCTCTACACATGGAGTTCCTCGCTCACGCCGGCCGAGACCCCCAGCTCGCCCGGCGCTTTGGCACACGCTCCTCGGCGATGCGTGAGGCCGTTGCACGCTACATCAGCCACTACCAGCAAGAGGCCGGCCTGGAGCCCGCGATGCCCACGGACGATCTCGCGCTCATCCTGCGCGCGCTGGGCATCGGCCTGGCGATCGAATCGCTCGTCAGTCCCGAGGCGGTGCGCCACAACCTCTATGGCGACTTCGTCGAACTGCTCGTCTCTCTGCTGCGCGAACGAGGACAGGCCAAGCAATCACGTGGTCGCACGAGAGCCAAGCGGTGAGCGTTCCCGCCTACGACCGCATCGGCCTCAGCTACAGCGCAGTGCGGCGAGCCGACCCGCGTTTCGAGACCGCGATATGGAACGCGCTGGGAGATGCAGGGATTGTCCTCAACATCGGTGCGGGCGCCGGCTCATATGAGCCGAGGGATCGCGAGGTCATCGCGGTCGAGCCTTCCCCCGTGATGATCGCTCAGCGCCCTGTGGACTCCGCCCCGGCGATCCAGGGAGTCGCCGAGTTCATCCCGCTGGGGGACAAGAGCGTGGACGCGACGATGGGTGTGTTCACGATGCAGCACTGGGATGACGTCGACCGCGGTCTCACAGAGGTGCTCCGAGTCACCCGCAAGCGGATTGTCTTCCTCACGCTCGACCTCGACGTGACGGCGCAGATGTGGCTATGTAGCGACTACCTGCCGGAGGTTATCGAGCACGATCGCCAAGCCTTCCCGACGATCGCACACCTCCAAGCCGCCCTTCCCGACCTTCAGGTGGAGCCGATCCCTGTGCCCGTCGACTGCACGGACGGGTTCTGCGTCGCCCTCTGGAGCCGACCCGAGGCTTACCTTAACCCAGACGTTCGTCGTGCGTCATCCACCTGGCACCTACTGCCAGCTTCGATTGTTGACAGCGGCCTGGATCGGCTCCGCCAGGATCTCGACAGCGGCAAGTGGGACGCCCGCTACGGACATCTGCGAACGCAGGCCACGCTCGACATCGGACTGCGCCTCGTCAAGGCGGAGCTTCAAGGAGAAGAGGCATGACCACCCAAGTTGATGCTGGTATGCGGCCCGAGAAGGCGATGAGGCACAATGACGGATGACCTTCGCATTGGCGAGCCGCTTGATTGGACTGCGGCCACGCGACCCGCACATACGGAACTGCGTGGCTCGCACATCCTGTTGCGCCCAGTTGACGCCGAGAGAGACGCCGCGCCACTGTATGCGGTCTCGCACCTGCCGGACGGCGATCCGGCGAACTCGCGACCATCCTCGCCTCATCGCGATAGGCGCTAGAGCGGCGTGCCACGGAACGTCGCTTTCACGCGCTTGCGACTAGGCTGAAGTGCTCGACCGTTGGGAAAGGATCGTAGTAGTGGTGCAGGAGCCGACGCCACTCCTCGTACTTCGCTGACCCCCGGAATCCCTGCGTGTGATCCTCGAGACGCTGCCACACCACGAGCAGGAGATAACGGTTCGACTTCTCTACGCAGCGATGCAGCTGAAGCGACTCGAATCCAGGCATCGACGCGATAAGCGCCTTCGCCTCGGCAAAGGCGCTCTCGAAGTCGCGCTCTTGGCCCGGCCGCACGTCAAGTACCGCCTGCTCCGTGATCACACCGCAATCCTCCCAGACGCCAAGCGAACGCGACCAGCCGCTCAGCACCGAGCGCGACATAACCGGAGGCGCGACATAACCCGAGCTATGCGTCCGGGACTGACAGAGCGGCGCGGATCGCGGTCTCCGTCAAGTGGCGGCTCCCTGGAGGACTGCGCGTATAGATTGGCTGGATGGGTATCTCCCGTATCTGCGTCGCCTGCGCCAGGCCGTGACCGATCGGCGGCTGCTGTTCTTCGGTGACTCTCTCGTCGCCAGCGTCGGCGATCCTAGCGGCAGAGGCTGGGTTGGCCGGGTCGTTGCCGCATCCTTCGGGTTCGGGCTCCCCCTGACCGCGTACAACCTCGGCGTCAGACGGGAGACCTCAGAGCAGGTCGCGGCGCGCTGGCGCAATGAGGCGCTACCACGCCTATTGCCGGAAGCCGATGTGAGGATCGTTGTGTCGTTCGGCGCCAACGACACCACGATCGAGCATGGCCGGCTGCGCGTAGCGCCCGAGCGCTCTTGCGCTGCGCTGGACGGCATTCTCCACGGCGCTGCCGCGCTCGGCTTGATCCCTCTGGTGATCGGGCCGGCGCCGGTTGACGGTGCTCAGCAGAACGAGCGCATTCAGGCCCTCTCCGCTTCGTTCTCGGAGGTTTGCTCCAACGCCGGTGTTCGCTTCATCGGTGTCGTCGAGCAACTGCTCGTCGCTGAAATCTGGATGACGCAGGTGATGGCAGGCGACGGGGCTCACCCCTCCGCAGAGGGGTATCACGCGCTCGCCGACCTCATCATGGCTGAGGGCTGGACGGACTGGCTACGCGCCGACGCGCAATGAAGCGCGCGACTCCCGAGCAGCTCGTGCCGGTAGTGCCATGCCGACGCCAGGAGTCCGGTGCTCAATGCCGCGGTGAGGAGATTGATAGGTAACTCTATCGCGCCGCCGTGGCCCTTGGTGTAGATCCCATGCTCCAGGTCCTAGAGCACGTCGAGCACGCAAAGATAAACGCCTGCGCCGCCGAGCACCAGCAGCCACATGAGGGCACTCGGTCGACGGCGGGACAACTGGACAGCCGCAATGAGGGCTGCTCCAAGTAGCCAGGCGTCTGCGAGCGGGAAGGACTGCTCAAAGGCGATGTACTCCGCGGCGTGATCGCTGGCGACGATGCCGCGGTCAGCGAACCAGGCAACCCAATAGGCGACCAGCAGCACTGAGGTGAAGATCAGCAGTGCCATCACGCGCCGACGTCATACCTCGAAGTCATCGAGGCCGAGCAGGCGAAGCATCGCAGCGTGCTCGCCTGCGTTGGCTCAGCAGTCAGCGACAAGCTCGTCACCACCTTTGGTTGTTGGTCGTCCGTAGCAGGACGATGCTGGTGCCGAGTATCCAGGCAAACAGCATGGCGGGAATCGCAATGATCACTCCTCCCTCGAGCGAGAAGAAACCACTTGGGATCACAAGCGAGGCTAGGAGCACGATGTGCGCCAGCGCGGCTACGACCGCAATCCACCCTGTCCAGCCAGGCAGGCGGCTGTCGCTGAATACCTGTGCCGCGTATGAGCCAAGCGCCAGCGCGGTTGGGACGCCGGACATCGCGAGCAGCCCGAATCCGAGGTCGTAGAGCAGCCGGGGATCAGGCGCGTTGGGCGCACGATAGAAGAGCACGAAGGCGACCGTGAAGCCGGCGAGAAGGAGCGTGACGAAGCTGACGAGTCCAACCAGGAAGCACACCGAAAGAACGCTCACGCTGCCAGTCCTCTCCCGCAGCCAGATCCAGACGCCGACACCGAAGGCCAGCCAGAGCCCCACCGCGGCCGTACTGAGGACCATCGCGACGAGCAACGCCGAGCGATGCGCGTCGACGTAGCCCGCGATCTCGCCCGCGCTTGCGCCGGTCCCTGGAAACGTCTGCATTTCATCGACGGTCGAGCCGGCGATGCCAAGCGCGATGCTCACCACGCCGGCAACGCCGGCGAGCTTAATCGCTTTGTATGTGGTGCTCCCTACCTGCTCGCGCGTTGTGATCGCCATGCGCTCCGCCTCCGTGTCGATTGGGGCGGCCCCATGCTCCCAGAGGGAGATCGCGCTGTCGATTACCTGCGAGGTAAGTTCCGCAGCGCCTCGGCGGTCGCCTCGTCGGCGGGGAACGTCAACTCGATCGACAGCTCGGAGGTCGTCACCTCGACCGCGGTGCCGAACGTCGCGACCGTGGCAAAGAACGACAGCTCGACACCATCTGGCCCACGCATCCGCATCAGCGGCGTGAGAATCTGCCCGGCCGCCGCCTCGGAGGCCGGATCGTGCTCGTACTCAGGCGCCGGATAGCCCGCCACCTCAGCGAGCAGCACGGCGAGATCCGCGTCCCCGGTGATCGCGACCTGACGCTCAAGCCGCCGGAGGAAATACGCTCGCACCTCGCCCAGGTTGACGGTCCACCGGGCCAACCCCCGTGGATGCAGACCGGCCCGCATCACGTTCACCGGCGGCTGTAGTAGCGCCGGGTCGACCCAGGCGCCGATCGCCGCCATCGCAGAGTTCGCCGCGACCATGTTCCAGCCGCGATCCACGACGACCGCCGGGTAGGGCTCGTGTCCGTCGAGGATCACGTCAAGCGCCTCCCGAACCGGGGCCATCTCGGGCTCCTGCAGCGAGCGTTCCGGGAACGCCGGGGCATAACCGGCGGCAAGCAGCAGATGGTTGCGCTCCCGGAACGGAACCTCGAGCCGTTCGGCAAGCAGCAGCACCATCTCGGGGCTCGGGTTGGAGCGGCCGGTCTCCACGAAGCTCAGATGCCGCGCGGAGATGCTGGCATCGAGCGCCAGATCGAGCTGGGTTCGGCCGCGGCGCTCGCGCCATTCGCGCAACAGTGGCCCAACCCGTGGTGAGGTAATTGCGCCCTCCATGCTGCGCCTTATCTAACCAGCCGCGAGTCTCCAGTTCGATTACCTGTCAGGTAAATCATGCGCTGGCGTCAAGCGCTCGAAGCTGCTCGGCGTACCCGCGCGCGACCAGGCGCTCGTCGGTGATCCCAAGGCGCTCGCGCAGCGTCTGCACTAGCGCGTACTCCTCGGCCAGGTCAGAGCCAGGTGGGGCCACCGCCTCGATCTCGATGAAGCTCCCCAGCCGCTCAACGGTGTCTAGGTGGATGCGGACCTGGCGCCAGAGGAACAGCCGCCGGGTCTTGCAGACCACTACGGTTGTGCCGATCGCGGCCGTCAGCGCGGCACGCAGCGCTTCGGCGTCGTCGACCTCGGCGATGCGATACCGACTCTCGCGCTGCTGCGGCTCACTGGTGCGCTCGAACTGGATCAGATGCGGTCGGCCGGGGTGCTCCTCACGCAGCTTCAGCCCGCCACGCAGCACCGTGAAATAGGTGTCGCGCTGTCGAATCTCTCCGTGGTCCTCCGCGCCAAGCGTGCGGCACACCGCCAACGAGCCGGAGGGGTCCGGGTCGCTTGCCTTGCACTCAACGTTTCGTCGCGACGCGCTCACTTCCCGGATTCTGCCGCTCGTGTCGGGCGATGCCAGCGGCAAACGAGACCTACGTGAACCTCGCGGGTCATCTACACACAGCGCGAACGAGCTGCAGCGGCTCGGCCGAGCGACTCGACCGTGTGACGGCGACCTCTTCAAAGCCGGCGGCATCGAGCATGGAACGCATCGACTCGTCGTCGTAGACGTGCATCCGCGATCCCCATATCCACACCCACCAGTTGCGAAGCGACGGTGTAGGGAGCGGGCCGGGCACCGTACCGATCACCACGCGCCCGCCAGGCGAGACGACGCGGCGAAGCTCAGCGAGCACCAGCTCCGGCCGCTCGAAGAAAAAGAACGTGTTGGCCGACAGGGCTACGGTGAAGGCGCCATCAGGCCAGGGGAGCTGCGCTGCGTCGCCCAGCCTCAACTCCAGCGCACCGCGCTCGATCGCCTCGCGGTTACGCTCGCGGCTGAGCGCAAGGATGTCGGGGCTGTGGTCCAACCCTGCCGCACTGGCTGCATCAGCGGCAAGAACCCGCTCAAGCAGCCTGCCGCCTCCGCAGCCGACCTCCAGGCAGCGTGCTCCCTCCAGTGGGCCGGCAACGTCGAGCACCTCGTCGAACACGGTCTCGTGCCCCTTGGGTGCTCCCAGCGGGCCTCCGTAGGTCTTGCGAGCGATCCACCCGGACGGACGCCGCGCCGTCGCGTCGATAAGTCGATCCGCCAGAGGCATCGTCCAGCCAGATTATTCGCTCCCCGCTGGTTCCGCTCGTCGGATGCGGCACCCGAGCTGACGGTGCTGCGGACGCTGGCTACTCAGCGAGGGATCGCCGGCCGCTGCGCGACGCGAACGCGCCCAACTAGACGCGAGAGGGATAACGGCCTGCGCGTGCTCCTCGCCGGGCTCGCCGATCACACGGCCCGGAGCAGGTACTCAGCGAAGATGCCGTCCTCCGAGTGCTCGGCGTGTGCGATCTCAAAGCCGCTGCGCGCAATCATCGGCTCAAGGAGCCAGGTGAATGTGGAGTGCTCGTCGCGGACGTGCTCCTCAAGCTCTGCGCGGCTCCACTCCGCCTCAACAGTGTCGCCGCCGGTCGCGCACCACGCCTCCATACGAGCCCCCCGACGGTCCCAGCGGGACCGCTTCATGGACGCGCGGCTCAGGGCTCTCGCAGCGCGCGGGTCGGCGCTGGGCCGATGGTCAGGTTCCTCGACAGACTCGGGTCGCTCGGCTCAGACACCGTGGACATATAGGTTTCACAGGGATGGCTGTTGAGATCAGACCTGTCGCAACCCGGCGCGAGCTGCGCACGTTCATCACGCTACCGTGGCGGCTTTATCGCAACGAGCCCAAGTAGGGCGGTCTGAGCGGGCCGCCAGCCGGCCCGGCCGTCAAGGACTCTCGTCTTCCTCTGGGCGGATGGCGCTAGGACGCGCTGTATTGCGCAAGCCGACTGTCCTCACAGGTCTATCTCGTAGCGGCCCCACTCGGTCGCCTTATCAACCTGTCGGGTGCTGGTCAGCTTCATGCCGATATTCTCGTAGAGCCTCCGTGCAGCCGCGTTCTCTCGCCCGGTCCAGAGCTGCACGCGTGACATGCCGGCGGCGCGAGCCGCGTCAAGGGTGTAGTGCATGAGGCGACCGCCGATGCTCCGCCTCTGGGACGACGGGAAGACGAAGACCATCGAAATGTGAAGTGCGCCAGGAATGACGGTACCGGCCCCATCATCTTTGCGGCACGGCTCTGCCAGGGCCATGCCCACGATGGCATCACCTTCGGCCGCTACATAGGGCAGCGCGTCGGGTTCTTGCAGCTTCTCGATGATCCTGGCGACGCGCTGCGGTGTTGGCGGCTTTCCCCGCGCCATGTTGGCCGCGTGCCACGCAGCCACGGCCCCAGGCAGGTCGCCCGTCCTCATGACGCGCAACTCCATGCCGCGACTCTATAGCGTCGGCCCGGAGACGCCCGGTCGCCTCAGCGCGGCTCGGCGGGAGGGTCCTGCTCGACGCCGAGCGCCCGCTGCATCCACGCGACATCGTGCCACGCGCCGAACTTCCAGCCGATCCGCCGATAGACGCCAACCGGCTCGAAGCCCATCGCTCGGTGCAAGCCCACGCTCGCCTCATTCGGCAGCGTCATCCCCGCGACCGCCATCCGGTAGCCGCGCGCCGCGAGCCGCTTGAACACCGCCTCGTACAGCGCGCGACCCGAGCCAGTGCGTCGCCGACCCTGCTCGACGTAGACGCTAACCTCGCACGAGAAGCGGTAGGCCGCTCGCTTCTGGTGCGGCCCGCCGTAGGCGTAGCCGACAAGCCGGTCGTCATCTTCGAGCACGACCCACGCATGCGTGCTCATCGCCACCGCGATGCGTTCGGCCATCTGCGAGGGCGAAGGCGGCTCACCCTCGAAGCTGACGGCCGTCTCACGCACATACGGCGCATAGATCGCCGCGCACGCCGTCGCGTCGTCCTCACTCGCATCTCTCACCGTCGCACCGGGCACGTTCGGCCGTAGGATACGCGGGCGCGGCCACACGCTTCCAGCGCGTGGACCCGTGTGTTCGGTACCCACTCGGCGCTCCCGGCTGGCACGATCAAGCTCGCGCCACTGCCAGGCCACCATCTGATGCGTTCAAGGATGGCTTGGGCAGGCTGTAAAGTGCTCCACGCCGCTTCGACTATCTAACGCACCCTGCATTCAGCGCGTCGTTGGTCGCGTGTCGACTTTGGTCGCGTAGATTCCCGGCTCATGCCGTCCGATTCAGCGACCGCGCTTCGTCGCAAGCGCGCCCATCACCGGGCTCACGATGAGTAACACATCATCTCGACCACAACGGCTTCAGCGCGGGTACGGTCGAGCTGCATCTCTTGGCGAAGGAGCTTCCATACGAGCAGGTCGGTCGCGACGACGATCGCTGCGAGGCGCCGTTCGCGGGAGGCGCCTCGCAGGCCGCGTAGCAGGGGTGTGAACGTCTTTGCCGCCCACTCGCGGTGATAGGCGCGTCCCGCGTCGGTCATCTGGGCAATCGTGGGGATGCGGTCCTCTTGGGAGAGCATCCGTAGGATCGCTATGCCGTGGGCCTCGTAGCGGTCAAAGAGGATCTCGATCGCCCGGTGAATGTCTCCCGCTGGAGCTGTGTCGCGTTTGGTTATCTCCTGCTCGCCAAACCACACGTATGCGGCGGTCAGGAGCTGATCCTTGGAGCCGAACTGCGTGTGTAGCGTCTGAGCTGTGACTCCCGCCTCGGCGGCGATCTCCTGCAGCCGGACGTCCTCGTAGGGATGGCTCGCGAAGTGCTGCCATGCGGCGGCGAGCAGGCGCTCGCGGGTAGCTGCCGCGGCGTCTGCACGGGCCGACATCCGGTATGGGCGCTTCTTGACTGAGGATGCCGGCATATTCATTTGATTGTGAGTATAGTCAAATGGTAGTGCGCGTCTTCCAGACACTCATCGCGTTCAGTGGCAACGCGCCGCCGCAGCTCGCGGTGACGCGCGAGTTGGTTGAGCGTGGCCATGAGGTGCGGGTGCTCGCGCACCGCGCGACGCGAGAACGGGTGCAGCGCACTGGCGCGGAGCTCGTCGAGTTCCGCCGGACGTTTCCCGATATGGACATCACGCGGCGCGAGACCGATACGCTGCGCGACTGGGAGCCGCGCACCCCGGTCGGTTACGTGCGGGCCTTGCTCAAAAACGCCCTATTCGCGTTCGTGGAGGATGTCGCGAAGGATTGCGTGGAGCTGCTGGAGGATTGGCCCGCGGAGGTGGTGGTGTTCGACTGGATGCTGATCGGTGCGGCGATCGCCGCCGAGCGTGCCGGTTTGCCGGCCGTCACGCTCGTGCACTGTCCGTACACGCTGCCGGTCGACGGCGCACCGCCGATGGGTCTCGGCCTGCGGCCGATGCCCGGTCGGCTCGGTGTCCTGCGCGACCGCTTCCTCGGAGCCGCAGTGAGCCGTGTCCTGGCCGCCACCGGTCGACCGCTCGTCAACAGGGCACGGGTGGAGCAGGGGCTGGCGCCGCTACGGGATTGGGAGGATCAGCTGCTCGGCGTGCAGGCGATCTACATGATGACGGCGCCGGAGCTTGACTTCTCCAGTCGCGGCAGGCTGCCGGCGAACGTGCACTACGTGGGTCCGGCGTTTGAGCCCTATACGCACAAGTGGGAGTCGCCGTGGCCTGAGACGAACGCCGATCCGCTGGTGCTGATCAGCTTCAGCACCAGCTACATGAATCAGCGGGCGCTCGTCCAGCGGGTGCTCGACGCCGTGGGTGAGCTGCCGGTCCGTGCCCTGCTGACCGCCGGGCCGGCGCTTGAGATTGGCCAGCTGCGGATTCCCGCGAACACGCGCACTGTCGCATTCATACCGCACCGCACCGTGCTGCCACACGCCACGCTGGTCGTGACGCACGCGGGCTGGCAGACGATCAACGCGGCGCTCGCGGACGGCGTGCCGCTCGTCTGTGTTCCCGACGGACGCGACCAGCCGGATAACGCGGCTCGTGTTGTTGCCTGCGGCGCGGGTGTACGGGTACGTAAGAACACATCGCCCCGGAAGCTCCGCAGAGTAATCGCACACGCACTTGAGGATCAGGCGCTCAAGTGCGCGGCGGAGCGGATGGCCGAGGCCCTGGGCCGCAGCGACGGCGCGCTCGCGGTCGCGGAAGCGGTCGAGCGCCTTGGCACACCCGAGAGCATCTCGGCGCCGAAGTAGAGATGGCCGATCCGCCGGCGGCGAGAGACGCCCGCCGGCTCCTGTACTACGACGCGACGATCGTCGGCGCGAGCCTCGCGGGCTGCACCGCCGCGATCCTGCTCGCAAGGGCAGGCGCGCGCGTAGCGCTCGTGGAGCAGCGGCCGGACACGGCTGCGTTCAAGCGGATCTGCAGTCACTTCATCCAGTCTTCCGCGGTGCCAACGCTCGAACGGCTGGGTCTGCTGGGAGCGATCGAAGAGGCCGGGGATTCTTATTGGCCCTTGACACGCCCTTGACACGGGGGACTGCGCGCCCACGCCGACGAGGTGGCGTAGGTCAATTGCTTACCAAAACTGGGGGGATTCGCGACATGTATCATTCCCAAAATAGGGGTCCTTCTGGTAGGCTCATCAGATGAGGGACGACGAACTGCGTGAGCGGCTCCGCGACCGCAATCCATGGTGGCGTGCGGCAGCAACGGGGGGAGACGCTCTCGCCTGGGTGGAGAGCGACCAGATGCTTCGTGCCAGGGCCACCTACGATCTTGGCTATCGCTCGGGCCTACTCGACGACGTGGCTGACGGCCCGATCGACGACAAGCTCGTCGTGTTGCGTGGAGCTCGGCGGGTCGGCAAGTCCGTGCTGCTGAAGGATACGGCGGCGCGTCTCTGCGGACGCGGGGACGTGGATCCGCGTCAGCTCGTCTACGTGCCGACCGACGGGATGCGTGCGTCTGAGCTGGGTCGCGTGGCGAAGCTCGGCCGAGAGCTCACCCGGTCCGTGGGGGAGGTGCGTCGCGTCTGGCTTCTCGACGAGGTAACCGGGCTCCGGGGCTGGACGCAGGCGCTGAAGTACCTCCGCGACAACACCGAGTTCGGTGCCGACACGGTGGTGTGTACCGGGTCTTCTTGGGATCGGGAGGCCGAGGTGGAGCGCGATCTTCTTACCGGCAGGGCCGGAACCTCCGCGAGGAGAAGGTCGCGGATACTCCATCCGATGAGCTTCCGGGATGTGCTTGCCGCTGCAGGCAGGGAGATCCCTCTGCCCGCAGCACTCTCGCCGTGGGCGCTCCAGGATGAGGCCGCCCGCGGTGTCGCGGAGTCGCTTGAACTGTTCGTAAACGAGCTCGACCTCGCCTGGCAGGCGTATCTCACTTCGGGCGGCTTTCCGCGAGCGGTCGCGGAGCACCACAAGACTGGCGAGGTCGGCGAGGCATTCCTGCGGGACCTGGCGGCGTGGCTGCATCGAGACGTGGACCCGGAGGCGGGGGAGGACTCGGTGCCGAAGCTCCTGTCCGCGATCGAGGGTCGCTGCGCCTCGCCGCTCAACCGTCGAGCGCTCGCCGAGGACCTTGGCTATGGGAACCGCCAGACGGCCGACCTGCGTCTCGTGCGTCTCGTCCGTACCTACGCGTCGATCTGGTGCCACCAGATCGACGAGGACGGGCGGAGGGTGGCCGGGGCGCAGTCGAAGCTTTACCTCTGCGACCCCCTGCTCGCATGGCTTGGTTCGCGGCTGCGGGCGGGACTCCCACACCCGGACTTCAGCCGTCTCACCGAGGCGTGTCTCGGCGTTGCGCTGGCCAGGGCTGTCGACGATCTCGAGCCCGGGCGATGGGAGGACGACGACTCCATCGGGTACCTGCGGACGGGAGGAGGAAAGGAGATCGACTTCGCCCCGGTCGCCGTGCCGAGCCCCTCGGGAGCGGCACACACTGTGCCGATCGAGTCGAAGTGGGTGTCCTCCGGATGGCGTGCCGAGGCGAGGGTGATCGAGGGGAAGCTCGCTGCGGGCGTGGTGGCTACGCGGACGGTCCTCGATTCGTCGAACCCCGCGTGGGCCATGCCGGCGCCGGTGGTCGCCCTCCTGCTCGAGTAGGCGCCGGTGGGCCGAGCTGCTCGGCCGGCCTCACGATGTGCTGGCCTCGGTTCTGCCGGGGTCGCTCTACCACGCTTGTGTCGCGCCGCAGTGCGGGCAAGAGACTGTCGTTGAGACCGCCGCGATGAAGAAATGCCCGCAGGCGCACGGGTAGCAGGCCTCGTCGAGCGGGCCGCCGGCGTCGCGCACACGTCGCACCGCGATGTCGGGGCCGGCAGGCGGGATCTCGTGATGGCGCCAGGCGGTAAGCGGATGAAGCAAACTCGATCGCATCGGTCTCTACCTCCTAAGACGCCTGGGATGCCCGAAGGTTTCGGCGTCCAGCCGATATTTCCTGGCCGGGCGTAGGGGCGGTCCGGCGGCGCGGCCGTGCCCGGCACGGATGCGCGGGCGCTTCTGGGATAATCAGTGTCGATGAACCCCGCGCGCAAGCGAACGGTGCGGCTGGTGGTCTCCTTGAGTGTGGCCGTGGTACTGGCAAGCGCTCTGATCTACACCAGCTTCAGCGCCGCAAGTCCGACCGTTACGCCCAGTCAGCTCGTACGCGAAGCGGTGGCCGGACGCAGCTACCAGCTGACCGGCAAGGTCAAGGCTGGGTCGGTGCGCCACGAAGGGGAGACGCTGTACTTCAGCGTGCAGGACAGAGCCGGCGAAGCTTCTGTCGCACTGAGCTATACCGGAGAGGTGCCCGGGCCGTTCCGCGAAGGGCGTGAGGTGATCGTCACCGTCGCCAAGCGCGGTGACACGGACACGTATACGGGTCAGCGCGACTCGCTGACCACGAAGTGCCCGTCCAAGTACACGGTGGTCCCAACCAAGAGCAAGAAGTATTGATGGCCGAGCTCGGGCGGGCGTGCCTGGTGTTGGCGCTCACGGTGTGCGTGTACGGGATCGGCGCGTCGCTTTACGGCGTGAGGGCTCATCGGCGCGAGTGGTCGGAGTCGGGACGGCGCTCGGTGTACGCGCTGGCGGGCGTCCTGACGGTGGCGTTTGCCGTGCTCGAGCTTGCCTTTCTGCGCAACGACTTCAGCTTCAACACGGTCGCGGACACCTCGAGCATGAGCACGCCTACCTTCTACAAGGCCGCGGCCGTGTGGTCCTCCCAGGAAGGCTCGCTGCTGCTGTGGGCGTGGCTGCTGTCGCTGTGGTCGAGCCTCGTGCTGTTTCTGACGCGCCGGCGGTTGCGCGAGGAGAGCGCCTACGCGACGGCGATCCTGCTCGGTTTCGGGGGGTTCTTCATCTCGCTGATGGTCTTCTATGCGACGCCGTTCGCGACCACGAACCCGGCGCCCTCCGACGGCGTGGGGCTCGACCCGCTGTTGCGTCACCCGAGCATGATGATCCACCCGCCGATGCTCTACTCGGGCTACACGCTGTGCATCGTGCCGCTCGCGTTTGGATTGGGCGCCCTGCTTGCGCGCAAAGTCGACGCCGAGTGGATTCGCGCGACCCGCCGCTTCGCGCTGGCTGCCTGGCTGTTCCTTGGCCTGGGCATCATGCTCGGCGCGCGTTGGTCCTACGCGGAGCTCAACTGGGGCGGCTACTGGGGCTGGGACGCGGTCGAGAACGCCTCACTGATGCCGTGGCTGACCGGGACGGCTTTCCTGCACTCATTGATGATCCAGGAGAAGCGCGGGATGCTGAAGGTGTGGAACGTGTCGCTCGTGCTCGCCACGGGCACCCTCGCGATCATGGGCACGTTCCTCGTGCGTAGTGGCGTTCTCAGCTCGATCCACGCGTTCGGGGGAGCAACCCTCGGAGTGCCGTTCGTGGCGCTGATCGGGGTTTTGATACTGGGTTCGATCTATCTGGTCTCCTCGCGTCGCGAGCTCCTGAGCAGCGAGCACCGGCTCGATTCGCTGCTCTCGCGCGAGTCCGTGTTCCTCGCCAACAACATCGTGCTCGTGGGACTGTGCTTTGTGATCTTCTGGGGCACCTACTTCCCACTAATCTCAGAAGCGCTGACCGGCCATGAGGCTTCGGTGGGGCCGCCCTGGTTCGACCGCTACACGGTACCCCTCGCGCTGGCGCTCGTGCTTCTGAGCGGGATCGGGCCCGTGATCGCCTGGCGCAAGGCGACGCGTTCGAACGCCCGTCGCAACTTCCTCGCGCCGCTGCTGGTCGCGCTCATCGCGCTCGTCGCGCTGTTGGGCGCGGGCGTAAGCGGCAAACCGCTCGCGATCGCGATGTTCTGCTGCGCGGCGTTTGTGCTCGGGAGCGTCGGGCAGGAGTACTGGCGCGGCGTGCGCGTGCGCCGCGCGATGGCCGGCGAGCCCGCGCCGGTGGCGTTGATGGCGCTCGTCAAGCGCAACCGCAGGCGCTATGGCGGCTACGTCGTGCACATCGGCATGGCGGTCCTGTTCGTGGGCGTGGCGGCCTCCTCGTCCTTTCAGCACGCCTCCGAGTTGAGCCTCTCGCCGGGCCAGTCCACCAAGGTGGGGGCATACACGGTGCGCTACGTGCGCCAGACCGCCACCATCACCCCGAAGTCTGACACGGCTCATACGGGCGCCACGCTCAGCCTCGGGGCGGTGTTGGACGTGAGTACCGGATCCCACCCACCCCGGCATGTCGCGACGCTCTTCCCAAATGAGGGCTTCTATGACTCCGGGGATCCGAGCCAGGGCTCGGTTGGGCACCTGATCGGCGGGCAGGCGGTGAGCCATGTGAGCATGGACGCTGGGGTCACGCGCGACGTGTGGAGCGCGATCGCACCCGATATCAACACGCCCAGGTTGAAGCGGATCATGGCGATCGCCAACCGCACGATCCCGATTGTGCGTCCCGACGAGGGGATGATCGCTCTGGCGGTGATGGCACGCGAATACATGAAGACCGCGCCGCCCGCCCGTTTCAAGCTAATCGTCTCTCCGCTTGTGATGTGGATCTGGATAGGTGGCGGGATCGTGCTCGGCGGTGGGCTGATCGCGATCTGGCCGGCGCCGAGCGCGGTTCGACGCCGCGTGCGCTTGCGGGCGCGGCGTCGCGCGGCCCATGGC
>JBARJU010000075.1:0-15575 GCA_049800435.1 Solirubrobacteraceae bacterium | reverse complement strand
CGGGGGCCGCCCCGTTTACACTTGGCTCCATGCCTCTCATCCACACCTGCTACCGCATCACCGACATCGACCGCTCGATCGCCTTTTACAACGCGCTCGGCTTCGAGGAGGTCGGACGCATCCCGATCGGCGACGAAGCCGTCAACGTCTTCATGAACCAGCCGGGCGACGGCGACATGCCACGTCTGGAGCTCACCCACAACTTCGGCGTCGACTCCTATGAGATCGGCACCGGAGCAAACTTGGACCTATACAGCTTAGCGTGGGCTTCGGACGGAACTTGGCGACCTGCGCGCGTGACAATGAGTGGAGGGTGGCCCGCATGGCCCTGATCCACACCTGCTACCGCATCACCGACATCGACCGTTCCGTCGCCTTCTACGAAGCCCTCGGCTTCAAGGAGGTAGGACGCATCCCGATCCGCGACGAGGCCGTCAACATCTTCATGAACCAGCCCGGCGACGGCGACATGCCACGCCTGGAGCTGACCTACAACTACGGCGTCAAACATTACGACCTCGGCACGGCCTATGGACACATCGCAATTACGACCGACGACATACACGCGACGCTCGCGAACCTCGCAGAGCAGGGCATCGAGCCCGAGAAGCCGCCGTACTCGGTGCGCGAGGGCGGCAACCTGATCGCATTCGTGCGCGACCCCGATCAGTACCGCGTCGAGATCATCGACATGAGCTGAGCGTCGGCGGCGCGTCGAATTGGCCGCCGTGCGCGACGGATCAGCGACGCCGTACAAGAGCACGAGCCGGGATGACCGTCCATCCGGCCGGGTAGGATGCGAGAGGCCGTACAACTTGGTATCTACGGCCCTGTCCAAAGAGCTATCGCAAGCGATTGGACAGAGGTACGGCCGCGCTTTGCGCGGCAGGCCCACCACCCACCCCGCCCGATTTGCAGGGGGAAACACCTCACGCTCCTGGTCTTTACGGTTGTCCTATTGGACGCCCTTTCGCTCCCGCATCCCACCGCCTCAACATAGTTGAGACACTGGGATGCGGGAGCAGACCAGGAGCATGAGGTGTTTGTGTTGTTGTGGGGCGGGGTGGGTGGTGGGCCATGATGGAGAACAACTACTGAGAAGAAAGAAAAAGAAGGAAGTTAGGGAGGAGGTAGCCGAGCCGTCGCGGTATATCGAAGAAGGGTCACGAAGGCTCGACTACCTCCTTGATTGCGGGCGAATCGGGCGTCCGGTCTATGCCGCTCGAATGGCCAGCTCTAGCGTGCCGATAGCTTCGACCGTCCAGCAGAAGCATCGAGGCAGAGCTACACGATTGCGCCCGTAGATGGCATACAGCGGCTCCCAATCACCGGGACCAAGGCGCAAAGCGATCAGGGAGCGACGGGCGCGTCAGCTTGCGGCTTGCTGTGCTTGACGCTCGGCCTCGCGCAGAAGCTCCGACGCCGGTATGCCGAAACCGTCCGCGAGCTGCCAGAGCGCGCGGATGCTGACGTTGCGCTCTCCTCGCTCGGCGTCGCCGACGTAGTTGGTCGTCAGGCCGCAGAGGTCGGCGAGGGCTTCTTGCGTAAGGCCACGCTCATCGCGCAACGCTCGTATCGCGTCGCCGAAGGCGCGGTGGCGGGGGCTGAGCACGGGCATCCCCAGGACCCTTGCCGACGGTCCCCTGTTCGTCCACCAACCATCAGGGGACTTCGCTGCTAGAGTCCCGCGCGCTTATGGCCGACGTGCCGACACACATGGGTGACGAGCCGAGATACGGCGAGCGTATCCGCGTGGCGGCTGACCGCAAGCAAGTCCCTATCGAATTGGTCCCGGCGACGGCTGTACACCGCCCCGGGACCGTGACACAGGAAGGCTATTTCCCATGCATACGCAGACTAACTCAGGGGAGTCCGAGGAGTTCGCCCGGCTTGAGTGGGCGATCCTCGGGCTTCTCGTCACGCCGTATCACCAGCGTCCGTGGTCCGAAGACGAGATCGCACGGACAATCAGCACACCCGGTGATGTCCACGAGGCCGTGAAGCGGCTGCAAGAGGTCGGGCTCGCCCATCGCTGGAACCGACTTGTGAGCGCAACCTGCGCGGCCGTTCGCAGCGAGGAAATCACGCAGGAACACGACGACAATCCGATGCTCGCAGCGGATCGGCGGATGGAAGGCGAAATACTCCACGTACTCATGAAAACGAGGCACGTACTGCCGATGTCCGAGAAGGACATGCGCCGTGCGCTCCGCATCAAGAAGAAGGACAAGCTGGACATGATCGATGCACTGAATCGTTTGGACGGAGCGGGGTTGATTGATCGCCACGGTGGGCTTGCTCTCGCGTCCGACGCGGCGGTGCGCTTCGACTACATCGAGAGCATTTGACGCCCGCGTGATCCCCGAGAAGGCGGCGCCCGGCGTAAGAGCGCAGGGCGCCGCTGTGGGGACCGCCACCCATTTCGTGCGTCCGAACCCTGCGGCGCTGCCCGGCTGACACCACGCGGGCGACGACGCAAGAACACACGCGCGCAGGAGCGTGGGGCGGAAGTCGAGAAGCGGCCCGTGCGGCATCCGACGGATTCGTCGTGACCACCTGAGTGCGTTTCGCTCCCTGTAGCTGAGCGGACGCCCCTTGCCCGTCAACCCCTTCGGCCTCCCTCCATACCGGCCGACCCTCCGGCCTACGGGGTGGACAGCCTGCGGCACCGCCCGCTTGGCGCTCGGTATCGAACCACTCACAGGAGGTCATACCGACATGCCCCGCAGGAAACCCGCAGCAACGCCCGCACCCGAGAGCAGCCCCACTCCCAGCACGAGCCGGGGACCGGCGCTCAACCGCGCCACCCTCATCTGTCGCCTGACCCGCGACCCGCAGCTCCGCCATACCAAGAGCGGACGCGCCGTCTCCACTCTGCGCGTCGCCGTCAACGACGGCCCCGAGCCCACGTTCCACGATGTCGTGGTGTGGGGTCGCACGGCCGAGGTCGTCTGCGAGCACATGCGCAAGGGTCGTCTCATCCACGTCGAAGGCCGCATCCAGCTTCGGAGCTGGACCGCCAAGGACGGCAGCGAGCGCCGCAGCGCCGAGGTCGTAGCCAACCGCGTGCAGTTCCTCGGTCGGGACGCCTCCCCGGCCGTGGACGGGGAGGCGGCGTGATGAGCACCGAACCTCGCATCTACGTCGCCTGCCTGGCGGCATACAACAACGGCCTGCTGCACGGCGAATGGATCGACGCGGATCAGTCCGCCGACGAGCTGCACGAAACGGTTGCACGGATGCTCGCTGCGTCACCGCAGCCGGGCGCGGAGGAGTGGGCCATCCACGACTACGAGGGCTTTGGCTCCCTACGTCTCGGCGAGTACGAATCGCTTGAGCGCGTCGCAACCATCGCGGGGGGCATCGCCGAACACGGCGACGCTTTCAGCGCATGGCTTTCCTACGACGAATCGCAGGACGTGACCGACGTGCAGGCGTTCGAGGATGCATACCGTGGCGAATGGGATTCGCTGCGCGCATACGCTGAGGACTACGCGGAGTCGACGGGCATGTACGACGCCGCCGAGAAGTCGGGATCGTCATACGTCGTCGTGGACATCGAAATGCTGACGCGCGACCTCGACATCGAGCTATACGCTACCCGTTCGGATCACGGCACGGTCTACATCTTCGATCCCAACGCCTAACGAGTATCTGCCGATGTTTGGCAGCAACTCCGAACTGTCCGTGCTCGATACGCCGGTCGGACCTCATCAACAGTTGCTCGATACCCCAGTGAGCCACGCGACCAAACTCGGCGGAACGTCAATGGTTGACCAGTGCTACTACTCCAACAACTGCGATTCCCAAACAGATAGCCAGCCCTAGTACGCCGCCCCAGCGCATGACCGCAACATAGCTGTCTTCCGACCGGAATGGCCACAGCCCCGAGGCTGATGAGCGGTACAGTGCGCGAAGGATTCTTGATGTCCAATGCTGGAAGTCAGCCACCCAGCCAGCACAGAAGACGGCGCCGACCACTCCTACGACTAGCGCGGCCATTTTGCTCCCCTCCTCAAATTAGCGCAGCCGCCCCCTTCTCGACGCCAGGCACTTCAAGCCTAGGAGATTCTCCATCCCAACGAGCTTCGCGAGTTCGTACCCGGTCAAGCAGCAATCACATGTGTAGCGCGCCAGCGCCACACGATCATCCGCGTCTATCTCGACACGATGGCACAAACTACGCATTCACGCACCGTAAATTGCCAAGAGGATCGGCGGTCACCGTTAAGAGGGGGGACGTCTCGATTCCGGCTCGGCGTTCCACATGAGTATGAGCAAGAGGGCGACGCCTACCAACAATTCCGCTGATGCAACAGTTAGGCCGATGACTCGAGACGACACCCAATGCGTTACCGCCAGTTCAGTCGGGAAGAACTGAACACTGTATATACGGCACAAGCCTCTCCGTCGGCTGACCATCCAGTCTTTCATGCAAATCTCGGCTCGTTAAGTCTTGGTCGCCGAGCAGTCATCCCGCTTGTAGTCGGTCTGGGTAAGCTGCCCAATCTTGTCAACAACCCATGTTATACCTCCGATACCTGTGATGACTGCCCCAGCTCCCGCACTACATCCAAACTCGCTCGCGGCCAAACACAAGACACCGGCTGGGGCTGATAGGTCGCCGATAAAGCCGGCGACTCTGCCGATGTCAAAGTTACCCCCAGGATTGGCCGTATATTGGTCAGGAGTAAGAACCAGATCTCCGTTTCGGTTTGGGCACATAATCACACCCGAACTGAGTCCCATGTAGGTACATCCAGTCAGGACGCCATTGGTAATGGCTAGCAGACCGTTAGCCCACCGATCGTCGATCCGTTTCAGGCCCGTCGGGTCTGCTGTATTCAGAGGATTCCCGGCCACATATGCATACGGGCTCAGCGTCGAGTCGACGGCAGGATCGACGGTCACGAACTGCGCCGTCGTGGGGTCATAGTACCGAGCACGGAGGTAATAGAGTCCACTCTCACTGTCACGGTATTGACCGGCATAGAGAAGCGGCGTAGACGCAGTGCCAGACGAACTCGACTGGCTTCCATATGGCGTGTAGGCGTAGTACGCGACTGCCTGACCCGTGCCGTTAGTCAGCAGTCGCGTACTACCGAGTTGGTCGTGGTGGAACCAGAGTGCAGTATTGCCGCTGACCTGCTCCAAAGGAAGCCCGCCGGGACCGTACACGTACGCATTAGTCCCATCTTCGAGGACAAGCGGTACGCCGTTGGCTACATCCCATGTAAACGGTGCTGTCGTAGCGCCAACCGTCTTGGACATGCGCAACCCGTCTCCACTGTAGGTGTACGACACGCCGCCTACACCCGTCAACTCCAGAGCTTGATTATAGGTGTAGGTTTGGGATGCACCACCATTCATTGTAAATCCTGTTCGGTCGCCCTCGGCGTCATAGGAGAACGTCCTGGTTTCAGCCGCAGAGCTGGTCAACGGATGAGCCGCTGCTGCGGCACGTGGCCTCGACCCAAGCGGCGAAGTCGCGCTGCTTTCGTCAGCCGCAAGGCTGCTGAGCGTCGGAGCGACCCGGCGAGCAGCTTTCGCCGTTGCGCCGGGGCGCTCCTGTACGGTCACGGCTGCAAGCGCCCAGCTTGAGGACTTTGGCGCTGACTCGCCGAGCACTAGACGGCCAGGCGATGTCGGTGCGCCGCTCTGTAGCCACGAGATGGCGCTGCCCGGAGCGTTGACCTTTGTGACGATGATCTGTCCCGTCAGGGGCTTGAGCTTGGCATGTCCGAGGGCGTCTTGGCCGACTCCCCAAACTACGGCATTGGCGGGGACCACGGTGGAAACGTGAGCGGCGCCAGAGTTGCCGTTTGCTTGGGCTCGGTTTACCACTGCTGCCCTGCTATCAAAGCTCACGATATCGAGCACGGCCGGAATTCCAGCCTTGCGCATGTTGACACTGACGAGGGTGTGCTTGAGCGACTGCGGCGCTCTGGCCTGCCAGATGGAGACGTATCCACCAGAGAACGATCCGCTGGTCACTGCGCTCCATTTGAGATGCCCTGCTTTGATGCCGGCAACACTCTGTCCGCCGCGTCGCGGCTCCTTCGCGGATACGAAAGCTAGCAGCAGATCGTTGGCGCCGCTGGTTGAGACGAGCTGCGAGATCACCCGGCCGTGTCCCCTGGTGTGCGCGAACCTTATCTTGCCGCTGGTCACAGTTGGCAGGACTCGTTCTTCGTGAGAGCCGTTGTTAGTTGGCGGGAGTTGTGGTTCGTTGTGAATGACCGGCGGTTCGGGAGTGGGTTCGTGTTCACTCGACGGGCTAGACGTGCCCGTCAACTCACTGGCGGCGTCAAACGTTTGGGTAGTGGTCCCCATCTTCGTGAGGTTGTCAGCACTGTCGTACTGATACTGCGTCGCACCTGACGGCGGCGATGAGCACGAGCCCGTGCTTGCGCCCGCGTAACAGAGTTGATTGAGCGCGGTGTAGCCATATCCACCTTCGGACGCGGGCTGCGAACTGTCGCCTGTGAGCTGGCGGTTCGCGTCGCGTGAGTAGCTGACTGCAAACAGCGTTTCCGCACCGTGCGTGTCACTGATCGCGCTGAGCGTGTCGTCGTTGGCGTATGTCGAAGTGTCCGTGATGCCCGTGGCACCCGGCAGGGTCTCAGCGGTCAGGTTGTTATCGGGGTCGTAGCCGAATTGCGTCGTGTTGCCCAGCCAGTCGGTCACGCTGATCCACCGCCCGGCCGCATCATAGCCGCGCCTTACGGAGTGCCCATCGGGGTAAGTGATCGTGGTCGGGTTGCTGCGAAGGTCGTACTGGTACTTGACCGTGCCGTTGTTGCCCTCAGTGACACTCGTGAGACGATGCAGCGAATCCCACATCCACGACCATGTACCGCTGCCGTCGGCCTCTCCGATGCGCTGGCCGTCAGCGTCGTAGGTGATCCCGGTGACATTCGGGGTCTTGCCATCGCTGTAGGTGATCGAGGTCGGCTCGTTGGCCGCGTCGTAGGTTGTCGTGGTTATGCGCCCTTCGGGATCGGTGACGGCGATCCTGTTGCCCGCAAGGTCATAGCCATAGCGAGTGGTACGTCCGAGTGGGTCGGTGACTGCGGACACGCGGGCAAGCGGATCGTATTCGTAGCGGGTGGCGTGCCCTGCGCCGTCGATCTGTTCCTTGATCGTCCCGTCCGGCCAGTACGTCGTTTGTCGGGTTGTCCCGTCGGCGCGGTGTACCACGGTCTGCTCGTCGGCTGCGTCGTAGGTGTAGTTCGTCGTGTTGCCGTTGGAGTCGGTGGAAGCGATGAGGTTCTGGTCAGGGTCGTACTGGCTGGTGGTCTTGTGCCCGAGCGGATCAACGGTTTCCGTTATCTGGCCGAAGCTGTTGTGTGCGTATGTCGTGGTGAAGCTGGCGGGGTTTGCGCCGCTTGCGTTTCCGCGCGGGCTGGTTGCGCTCAACCGCCAGCCGATGGTGTTGTATGTGGAGGTCGTCTTGTTGCCAAGAGCATCGGTGGTCGAGGTGCGCTCGCCGTCGCCGTCGGCGTCGTAGGTGTATTTCCACGCGTTGCCTTCGGGATCGGTCATTGCGGTGACATCGCCGGGGTGTGACGAGTCGCCGTAGACGTAGGTCGTGGTCTGGACTTCGGAGGTCCCGCTGAGTGGACGCGACCTGCTGAGCAGGTTGCCGTGCGCGTCGTATGTGATGGTCGTCGTCATGCCGAGCGGATCAGTCGTGGTCAGGAGGTCGTTGAGCGAGTCATACGTGTTCGTGGTGGTGCGACCGAGCGCGTCGGCCGTAGTCAGCGTGTTGCCTTCGCTGTCGAAGGTTGATGTCATCGTGTGCCCGTTCGGATCGGTCACGGTCGTGATGCCGAGCGTCGCCGGGTCGTAGCCGAACGTCCAAGTTGCGGCCTGCGGCGTCCCGTAACCCTTGGTCTCGGACAGAAGCTCGCCGTACTGGTAGTTCTGCACGATCACGTTGCCCTTGGGGTCAGTGATCGTCGTGGTGCCGCCCGCCGCGCCCAGCGGTTCGCCGCTGTAAGAGAACTTGGAGGTCCGCCCCAACTGGTCGGTCTGTTCGATCACCCGTCCCTGGCCGTCGTAGACGTTTGTGATCGCGGCTCCCGTCGAGCCGGGCACGCCGGGCGCCTGGTTCGGCATTCGCATCGAGAGCATGTGGTGGGCTGCGTCGTATGTGAAGTGAGTGTTGCCACCGTTTACGTCAGTGACATCGGTGAGGTCGCCCGCGCCATCGTATGCGTAACGGACGACGCGGCCGAGCGGATCGGTGACAGACGCGATGTGGCTGCCTGTGTATGCGAAGGTAAGCTTGCGTCCTGCCGGATCGGTCACGGTTTCAAGCTGTCCCTGCGCGTTGTACGCGAGGCTCGTCACGTAGCCGTTTAGATCTTGCTCCTGCGTCAACCGGCCGCTGCTGTCGAAGGAGAACGTGTCTCTGTGCCTGCGCACGAACGTCCACGTCCCATCGTTGTTGTGCACCAGCGTCGCCGTTACGCGCGGCGGCGCGTGATAAGTCCCGTCATGTTCGTTAAATTCGACCTGTGACCCGTTTTCCTGATTGACGACCACATGCGTCGCATCCGGGAAGGTCAACGATATGTCGTATGAGAACGACCAGCCGTGGCCGAACGGACCGTCAGCGCCCGCCGTCATTGAGTTATACGTGCGTGTCAGATCGAGCGGCATCCCGCGACCAGGAATGGCGAAATCACTGAAGGTGTGCCAGAAATCTCCCGTCAGTCCATCGACAGGTTCGCCGAATGAGATCGGTACCCCCAGCGCCCCCAACGCCTTGTGCATGAAACACCCCGGACAAAACTCCGACGGGTTGCCCCAGCCAGCAAGAAGCTCAAACAGCGTGGGAGCGCCGCCAATAGGCTGGCCGACTCCTGCTGGGGTCAACGTCAGCGAGCCAGGACCGGTTGAAGCACCGCCACCCAACACGTTGAATGAGCCTGGCTCGGCCCAACTGCTACCGCCACCTCCGCCACCACCTGAACCAAAGCAGCCGCCTCCGCCTCCGCCACCGCCGAAGTAGCCCCCGCCTCCGCCTCCGCCACCCTCAGCACCCGTGCAGCCCACTCCGCCGCCACCGCCTTCACCGACGAGTCCACTGTTGCCGCCCCCGCCGTACCCAGCAGGACCACCACCACCGCCTCCGGTTTGCGTCCCCCCGCCGGCTCCTTCGCCGTTGTCAAAGCCAGGCAGTCCGCTGGTGGTGTCGCCCGGAAGCCCGCCAGCCCCTTCCGAGATGCCCGCAGCACCGCCCGCGCCAGGAGCTCCACCTGAGCCTGCGCCCCCGCCGCCGCCCGCGACAAGCACGCGGTCTTTCGGCTGGACGCCTCCGATCCGGGTGTCAGAGGCGCCGCCACCGGCGCCTCCACCTTCGTGGCCGCCCGCACCGCCGCCGAGGAAGGTCTCGTTCTGACCAACCTGGCCTTCGCCACCGGCGTTCACGAGGACGAGCTGACCGGGGACAACGGGAACTTCGGCCTGCTCGACGACACCCGCCGAGCCACCGCTCCCCGATCCGCCGACGGCGTGCATCGTAAGGGCACGGACCCCGGTGGGCACGGTGTACGTCTGCGTGCCCCCGTTGAACGGGAACAACTTTGGGCCTCCGTTGGGGTAGCTGAGCGACGTGCCAGGGCTTGCGATTACGACGCCGCCGTTGCCGCCAGAGAATCCCGGCACCGCTTCTACGACGGTGCCGCCGGGCTCCACGAAGCTTGAGCCGCCGCCACCACCGCCTGACTCGCCACCGCAGCCCCCACCGCCGCCGCCGCCGCCGTAGTAGCCGCCGCCACCACCTCCACCACCAGCGCCGCAGCTATTTCCTCCCTTTCCGCCTTCCCCTAGCCCCCCGGCTGTGGCCCCGCCACGTGCGCCCGGACTGCCACCCGAGGAGGCTGTAGCGCCTTCGCCCCCACCACCACCGAAAGCTCCCGGAAGCCCGCTGTTTGGTAGACCTTCCTCACCGCTCTCCGCAACCCCCGTGAGTCCGCCACCCGAGCCGCCCTGTCCGTTCGAGAAGGTGGCCCCCGCACCAGCACCGCCGCCTCCGCCGGCCACGACCATCGGACTGCTGGGTGAACCGCGAGAAACATCGGATGCGCCGCCACCACCACCTTCTCCTCCCGCGCCGCCGGTAGGCCCGCCACCGCCGTACCCTCCACCGGCACCGCCGCTGCCGCCTTCTCCGCCGACAGTTATAGACAGGACTTCGCCAGGACTGACTGGCACTTCGGCGGCGACCATCGCGCCAAGCCCGGCGACGGTCAAAGGTCCACCCGTCGGCAGTGCGCCCGTAATGGGATTGGGCGTTCCGGCAGTATCGCCTCCGCCGCCACCGCCTAGCGCATAGATACGCACGTGGTTGACGCCCGCAGGCACAGTCCACGCCTGTTGTGCGCCGGTAAACGAGAACTGCGCCAGCACCCCGGCCTCTGCATGGCTCGGCTGCGCAACAAGGACGCCGGCTGCCAGCACGAGCGCCAGCACGGCAACTCGCAATCGCACGACTCCGCGCTGCAACCGCCATCGTCTCGCAAGACTCGCGTCTAGCGTTCTATGGGTGGCCGCAGGTGCCGTCCCCCACCCCTATGCCTACCGCGTCGTTCTCATTGGTGTCGGGCGGCACCCTATCAAGGACTACAAAAAGACGCAGGCCCGCGCCCATCGGTCCCGTTTACGGCCCGGTGGCGAGGGTCCAGAAGATGTTGACACGGTATGTCGTAGGCGTCCCCCGTAGTCGGCACGACCCCGTGTCCTCGCGCGTCATGGATTCGCCCGACCGTCCGAGCGTCGCGGCTGGCGTGCTCTGTTGCAGGAACGTCGCATTCGCCAACGACGGGCAGGAGTACGGTACAAAGGCGACGGGGCCGTACCAGGCGCGATAGCTTGAGCGGGAATCGCCGTGAGCAAGCCACCCGAAGACAAGCCTGACGGGGCTCGACTACCCGCTGGTCATCCACCCACGGGGCGGCGCGTTCGCGGCCCGCAGCTAACCGAGCGCGACGGCGAAATCCTCCGATGGATGACCCGGCATGGCGTCGTCACCGCCGAGCTGGTCGGACGCCGCTTTTTCTGGCGTCCCGGCGTCAACGACTACGGCAAGTGGGCGGCGTACCGCCGCCTTCGTGCGCTGCGCACTCTTGGCTTGGTCCTCAAGGACAAGACATTCGTGGATCATCCCGAGGTCTTGCGCGTTACGCGCGAGGGTGCGCGGATCGCCGACGTGGGCATCCGGCCTGCGCCACTCGTCTTGTCGCAACTGCGCCACTCTATTGCCGTCGTCTGGCTCACTGAGTACCTGCTGGCAGAGAACGCCGACGCCGAGCTGACCACCGAGCGCGAGCTGCGCGCGGAGCGATACCGCGAGCTGCGCGACGGGACGCGCGAGACCGAACACGGCCGCGCCCCGGATGCGCTCCTGCGCATTCCGGTCAAGGGTGCGGGCGCCCAGGGAGTGATGACCGTGGCCGTTGAGCTTGACCTGACGCGCAAGGACCGCCGGGCGATGGAGCGCATGGTTCGTCAATACGACCGCGAGAGAGTTGATCGCATCTGGTGGTACGTCACGCCAGCTCGACTCGAGCGGACACGCGCTCTCGTCCGCGAGCTACGCGCAGACAACCGCATCGAGGTCCGCGCATGGCCCGGCTAGCGATTGAATCGCAGGCGGCGCCCGCCGTCCAGGGACCAACCGAGAATCACGTCCAAGAGCTGGCCGCGATGCTCGCCGTCGCCCTCGGCTGCGTCGCCTTGCTCAATCCCGGCGTCCTGCTCGGAGCGGCCGTAGCCGGGGGTTGGCTCTGGCTGCACCGGCCCTCAACGGCGCAGCGCTTCGCATGTGCCGCGCTGTGCATCGCCCCGCTGCTTGCGCTGCACTCCTTTCTTATATGGGGCTGGCCGTGGCGGGACTGGCTCCTGCATCTGGCGCCACAGCTACAGGTCGCGCCCGTGGATGGACGGCTCGCGCTGCGCAGCCTCTATGCCGAAGCGATGGCCGGTCCTGCGTGGTTCGAGGCAGCGGTTCTTGCAGCACGGTTGAAATCCCGTAGAGTTCACGCGCAGGTGCGCCGGGACCACCGCCTCGACAGGCGTCGATGGCGGGCGATCAGCGGGCGCCGACAGCCGATGTTGCCGAGCCCGCAAACATCACCCTTGGATTCCAGTGTCACGCATCCGCCGGGATGCGTCCGGCTTGGAGTCGACGCGGAGACCAACCAGCCACTCGACCTCAATCTGCCTGCCGATCTGGCCTCCCATGTGTTCCTGCCCGGCGCGAGCAACAGCGGGAAGACGACCACGCTAGCTCGCATCGTTGATGGCGCGCTCGCCAACGGCTACAGCGTCGTCACTATCGACGCCAAGGCGGGCGGGCTGGGGAGTGTCGCGCGTCGGCTCGCAACCCGGTATGCGGTGCCCTTCAATCTCGTGGACCCGGATGCCCCGGATTCGCTCGGCTACAACCCTTGCACTGGCGACGCCGCGTCCATCGCCAACAAGCTCGTCGGCGCATTTACCTACGGACCCGACGCAGAGATATACGAGAACATCGCAATGGAGGCGGTGCCGGTTGTCGTGCGCGGTCTACAAGCAGCCGGTGAGCCGGTCACACTCGAATCGCTCTACGCAGCTCTTGGCGTTCGTGGCCTAGCGAACATCGCGCACAAACTTCCCTCCGACGATCGCATACGTAACCGCCTGCTCGATCTTGACAGCGGCGACAAGCTAGGTAGCAGCGGCCGGGCAGGGATGCAAAAGCGTCTCGGCGCACTCTTGGAGGGCAAGTTCGGCGACTTGCTCCGACTGCAACCCGCACTCGAATGGGATCGAGCCTTCGCACAGCAGTCGCTCACACACGTTGCGCTTAGCACGCTGGGGAGCAACAAGGACGTAGAGCTGATGGCCCGTGTGGTCGCTCAGGACTTGAAGCAAATCGCGGCACGCCGTCTGCGCCAACTCGACCACGGCGACGATCTGGTTCCCGTGTTGGCCATCTTTGACGAGTTCGCGGCGCTGCGAGAGGCGGAACAGCTATCAGACCTACTGCTCCAAGCCCGTGAAGCGCTCATGCCGACTGTCATATCCACGCAGTACATACCCGTGACGGTATCGCTGCGCAAGGCATGCCTAGGCGCGGGCCTGCTGATCGTACATCGTCTAGAGGCCGAAGATGCCGAGGTTATCGCGACCCAATTCGGTACGCGACGTGCGACTGAGGTAACGCATCAAGTCGATTACGGGACGGGCTTTTCCGAGAAGGGCAGCATGCGCCGGGTAGAGAGGTTCAACGTGCATCCCAATGAGCTGCGCAATCTCCAAACCGGCCAAGCTGCCATTAAGTCAGTGCCCAAACGACGCTACACGATAGTCCAAGTCTACCGCGACTAGAGCATGAACGTGGATTCTACAAGCCTTCCATCGGCCGAACCACGTATCCGGTCACACGCGCGCCCTACCAGGTATCGCACTCGCCGGCGGTGGATGCTGACAGGAGCAAAGCGTCAAGCGCCGGCAGTCATAGGCGCTCTTGTCGTCGCCTGGACAGGTCTTCCGCTTGCATTGTGGGGCATGGTGGTATTTACGTTCATCGGTGCAGTTGCAGGTCTCTTTGACATTTCCGAACTGGAACTTACATCAATACTCGGTGAAATTGGCATTGGTATCGAACCTGGGGCTGGGGTGGCGTCCGCCGTACTTTGGGCAATCGTCGGAGCATTCGTTGGCTTCGCTCTGATCTACATTTATTTGGTTCTCCACCCCTGGATACTTCTTTCCGCACTCGCCACGGGCGCCGTCATCAGCGCCGTCATCCTTGCGGTCATGATTCGTGCGGAGCCTTGGCTGATGCGGCTGCGCGGATATCGTGAGTTGAGTAGACGCGAGAAGCAGCTACTAAATCCCATGCTGAGGGACGCAGGACGCCGGATGGGGCTACAAACTCTCCCCGCTCTCTGGATGAGCGACCAGCAGAAGCCCGGCGCCTGGGCACATACGCGCGCCATCGTCGTGACGCGCGGCCTGCTCGGTGCCTACAGCGCCACAGAAAATCCGCCCCTTCCCGACCTCGATAGTGCCGCCATCACTGCCATCCTCGCTCACGAGCTGCACCATTGGGATGCTGGTGATGTTGTTGGCTCAACTGTCGTCTTCGCCTGCGTCTATCCCATCGCACTCGTCATCAACTCAATCTCTTGGGTGCGCGCACGCGCACCGTGGCTTGCAGTCATCCTCTGGTGCTTTTTCTGGCCTTTCTGGTTGTCAACAAAGTTCGTGGTAGTCCCGCTGATGATGCGCCGCTCACGGCGCTACGAGTATGAGGCCGACGAACGGGCCGCAAACCTCGGTGACGACTACCGTCTCGGTCTACGCCGCGCGCTCGATGAGCTGTCTGCGTGGGAGCGACCCCGCACTGGATGGGAAGACGTGCTGGCCGCAACCCATCCACCTATAGAGTTTCGTCTCGAATTCTTGGAGGCGCCCGCGAACAACTACGACTAATTGTTACTGCGCCAGCTTCGCACTCGCGGCAAGCAGTACAGCCGCCAGCACCCACGCCGCCCCGACAACTGCGTGCTTGTCGGGGAATGCTGCAAGCGCGTACGCGCCGATAAGCGCCCACTCTGCGGTGATGAGCCCGCGCCCAACTGCCACAGCCCATTCCCAACCCCACTCGCGCGGTGCCCACCACCAGGCGCATCCGCTGAGCGCCATCAATGCCCACCACTGCGTAGACATGATCGACGCCGCGATCCCCAATGGGATAGCCACATTGGCGAGCCGCGAGCGTGTCTTTCGAGCGTTGACTTTGACCAGGACCGTGCGCCGCTTGTCGGCGCCCACCCACGAGAACGTGTCTAACACTCTCGCGTGCGATGTCAGATTGCGTACCCGGAGTGTCAATTTCAGCGCTCCTCGTCTATGAAGACGGACGCCGCGACGGGGCTTTGCGACGCCCGTCACTCTTACTGTCACCCTTTTTGCCATTGCTGGCAATAACGTGCAACCTTGTTACTCAGGCATTATTTCGCCGTTACGCTTTGGTCATTGGTGCATTTGTACCAGTTTCTAGCGCGATGAACCTATCTAGCGAGACCGGCACAACCGTCGAAGTCAGGCATATAGCTACCAGCATTGACGCTGCACATCAGCGTCTCGACAACTTCATACAGCACGTCACGAAGCAATAACAGTGGGCCATTCCTTTGTTGCTGGGTATACTCTGTTAGATACCGGGGCTGCATCAAACACTGGTACAGCACATGGCACCGTTCGCATCGGCCACACACTCCATTGTGATTCGTTGGCACCGTGCGTCTATCACCACATTGAGGCGTGTGGGATGAGCGTGATTCTGCGTGCAGAAATCCTCGCGCGGGAGGTTGCCCGACGCGGATGGAACCTTGCGGACTTAGCACAGGCAGCAGGCGTCAGCAGCGCGACGGTGACGGCCGCACGCGGAGCAATTGTCAAATGTTGTGGATTTGGCGATGAAGGATGATCAGGCGGCGACCCTCTCGTCTGTCGTCTCGTTGTCCTGGTTCTCGTCGTCTGTGACCTTGATGCCGTCCTTGAACTTCACGTCG
>JBARJU010000074.1:0-7293 GCA_049800435.1 Solirubrobacteraceae bacterium | reverse complement strand
CGTGCGGGCCGAGCGAGACCGGCTCATCCGGCGCCGCCGCGCCGGCGCCGGACTGGCGGCGATCGTGCTCGGGGTGGTGCTCGTCGGCGCACTTGTCTCCCACGAAGGCGCAAGCCACCCAAGTGCGGCTCCCGCCAAGAGCCATGTGCGCGCCCTCTCGCCCACCCAGGCCGACCGCGCGGCGGATGCTGCCAAGACAGAGCAGAAAGCGGTCGACTCGGTGCTCGCCTACACCCCGTTCCTGCGCAGCGGCGGAGCAAGCGGCAACGAGGTCGCGCTCACCTTCGACGATGGCCCCGGGCCCTACACCCAACAGGTGGTGGCGATGCTCGACAAGCTACACGCGCACGCCACGTTCTTTGCGATCGGCTCCCAGGAGCAGTACTTCTCCGCCGGCACGGTCGCGGAGATCGACTCGGGGGACGCGGTGGGCGACCACACCGAGACCCACCCGATGATGGCCTCGCTCTCCGCCCATGACCAATACGAACAGCTCTTCGACCAGATGGCCCAGATCGAGGTGCTCGGAGGAACACGGCCGCGCCTGTTTCGCCCCCCGTACGGATCCTTCAACCCCACCACCTTCCGCGAGTTGCACCACCTGCGCCTGCTGATGGTGCTGTGGTCGGTTGACACGGCCGACTACACCCAGCCCGGGGTGGGCGCGATCGTGCGCACGGCGCTCGCCGGGGCCAAGCCGGGCGCAATCATCCTGATGCACGACGGAGGAGGCAACCGCTCGCAGACGATCGCCGCGTTGCCCGGGATCGTGAGGGGCTTGCGCAAGCGTGGCCTGCACCCCGTCACGATTCCGCGCCTCTTGCTGGACGATCCGCCGCCACGCGGGCTGGCGGTGCCCACCAGCCTCGCTGGGGACTGAGCCAGTCTCCAGCGTGTCTCAGTGGGCGAGCTGCACGGTCTTGACGACCAGCAAGACCATCGCGACGACCAGGTAGCCCCGTAGCAGCAGCATCCCTGCCTTGCGCCCAGGCGACCATACGGGCCGTTCGAGCAGGGCGAGCGGCGGCATCGTCCACGTGGTGCGATCCACGACGGGCTCCTCGCGTGACACGTGGGTCCGCGAGGTCCGCCGGAGCAACACGTACGCACCGGCCGCGACCAGACCCGCGAGCGTCCCAAGGCTGAGGTACTCGAACAGGCGCGTGACGTCGATGTGGGGGAACATCGTGCTCGCCATCAGGATCAGCGAAAGCTCGACGAGCACGGCGATAATCACGCTCGCGATTGCGTTCAACCACGATGGATTCGACCAGGGACCGAGAACCTCGCGGTCGTTGCAGAGCAGCAGCAGGAACACGGTTGCGCTCGGCAGCAGCACGCCGGCCAGCGCCTGCACGGAGGTCGTGATCAGGCCGAGCGGGGCGCCCGGGATCAAGACGATCGCCGCGGCGAACCCCACCATCAGGGCGAAGCTCGCGTAGAACGCCTTCGCGTCGCGCAACCCGCGGTGGAGCGAGTGCCGTGCTCCGAACACGTCCCCGAACGCGTAGGAGGTGGAGAGCGTGACGGCCGCGGCGCCGATCAGCGACGCGTTGAGCAGGATGATCGCGAAGAACGCACCCGCCGTGGAACCCAGCTGGTGGGCGAGCCCGGCGGCGACAGTTCCCGCGTCATTGAAGTGCCCCGCGTAGGGAGTCCCGCCGAACGCGAACGCGGTCACCGCGATCAAGGCCCCCGCGCCGAGCACCACCACGAAGGCGCCGATGACCGTGTCGGCGCGCTCATAGTTGATCCAGCGCGGCGTGATGCGCTTGTCGATGATGTTCGACTGCTGGAAGAACAACTGCCACGGCGCAACCGTGGTGCCCACGATCGCGATGATCAGCAGCACCGCAGTGGAGTTGGCCCCACCCTGGATGCCGGGGACGAACGTGTCGTGGGCGACCGTGCCGAGATGTGGATGGGCGAACACGAGCAGTGGGATCGCGAGGAGGTTGGCGAGGACGAACACGTACATGAACCGCTCCCAGCTGCGAAAGCTCCCGGTCGAGGTGATCGCAATCAAGGTCAGCGCGGCGCCGGGCACGGCGATGTACCTGCTCACCCCGAAGTACTCGAGCGCGAGGCTGACCCCGATGAACTCCGTGACGATCGTGAGGAAGTTGAGGATGAACAGGTCCCCCACCGAGAACCAGCCCCAGAAGCGCCCGAAGCGCTCGTTGATGAGCCGAGCGTGGCCGACGCCGGTGACCGCGCCGAGCCGTATCACCATCTCCTGGTTGACGATCAGCACGGGAATCAGCAGGACCAAGGTCCACAGCAGGGTCGTGCCGTAGTCCTGACCCGCCTGCGAGTACGTCGACACGCCGCCCGCGTCGTTGTCGCCGACCATCACGATCAAGCCGGGCCCCATGATCGCCAGCAGCGCCACGAGCCGCGCGCGCACGCCGTGACGTGCGCCGGTGTCGTGCAGCTTGATCGTGCCGAGTGCGCCGCGGATGTCGCCGATGTGCGCCTCGTCCAGGACGGGCGGAACCCCCTCCGGGCGCGACGGGGCCGGCGGCGTGCTCAGCATCGTCTCCGGGGCGGTGTCCGGGCGTTCAGACATATGGCCCGGACTCTAGTCGGACGCTAGTCGCGGGCGAGTCCGAAGCGCCGCCGCCAGCCGGCGGGCAGCGTTTGCTCGAGCACGTCGTCCACCGTCACTACGCCCACAACGCGGCGGTCGTCGTCGACGACGGGCAGCATCACGAGGTTGTAGTCGGTCATCGTGCGCGCCACCTCTGGGAGGTCGGCGTCGGTGTGCACCGACACGGGCTCGTGCTCGGCGATCTGCGAAAGCGGCGTGCCGGAGTCGCTGCGCAGCAGCGTCACCACGAACGCCGAGCCCGACAGCCCGCCCTTGCCGTCGCGCAGGTACACCGTCGTGAGGGTGGCCGGCGGGATCTCGCTTGAGCGCACCCGCTCGAGCGCCGCACCGACGACCTCCTCCTCGTCGAGCACAATGCAATCCGGGCTCATCAGCCCCCCTGCCGTCGAGGGGTTGTAGCCGAGCAGCTTTTCGATCTGGTGCTGCTGGGCGGGCGGCAGCAGCGCGAGGATGCGTCCGCGCCTATCCTGGTCGATCTCGACGATCAGATCGGCTGCGTCGTCGGGGGCCATGCGTGCGATCACGGCAGCCACCTGCTCGTCGGGGCGCTCGCGGATGAACTCGAGCTGATGGTGCTCGTCGAGCTCCTCGAAGACGTCGGCCTCGAGCTCGCGGTCCTGGCCGACCGCCTTGATGATCTCCTCGCCCTCCTCGTGCGAGGCGGCCTCGACAAGATCGGCTATCTCAGCGGGATGGAGGTTGGCGAGCTTGCGGTGGGAGAAGCGCAGGCGAGCGCTTGGAACGTGGTCGACGAACGGCTCGAGCGCCATCCAGTCCAGGAACGCCTGATCGCCGACCCAACGCTTGAGCGGGCGCGGTAGGCGGCGGCGCAGACGCGCACGCGCCGTGTTGTCGACCCCCACCACCCGCCACCAGCCCTCGATGCAGGCGAGCTCGATCTCACGGGCGGTGACGAGCACGGGCGGGTCGGCCTCGACGTCGACGAGCGTACGACCGAGCACATCCTGGCCGAACAGCACCTCGCCCGCCCGGCGCTCGAAGCGCCGCAGGCTGAGTTTCTCGCCGGCGAGCCGCACCGCGCCGGGCTGAAGATCGGCGACTCGCGCGATCGGGACGAACAGCTCACGACCCCCGATCCGCGCCTTCAAGCCGGTAACCGGCGGATAGCCGCCGTCGGCAAGCCGCACGATCAGGTCCTCCACGCGTCCGAGCCTCTCCCCCGCCCTGTCGAGCAGCGGACTGCGCAAGACCGTCGAGAGGTGCACTACCGGCTGTGACAAAGCGTCCATACGTTACGGCTCCACTCGGACCATACCGCGCCATGGGGATGGGCCCTCAGAGGCGCGGCCCGCTACTCACACAGCAAAGCGGCCCCGAGCGCGCCACCGAGGTCGCCGAGGGTAGCCAGGCGCAGCGCAGGTGGATGATCGTCGCGGAAGAGATGTGGCTTCATCGCCGCGGCGATCCTCTCGAGCATCGGCTCTCCGAAGCGAGTACCGAGGCCGCCGCCGAGCAGGACCAACTCCACGTCGAGCAGGTTGACCGCCGAGGCGATCCCGCTGCCGAGCGCCTGAACCGCACGCTCGATCAGACGCATGGCGAGTTTGTCCTCGTGCGCCAGAGCGTGCGCCCATACGCCGCTCGAGAGCGTCTCGCGCCCACGCTCGCGCATGATCTTGAAGAGGTCGGTGTGGTGCCCTTTCTCGACGAGCCGCTTGGCCTTGGCTTCCATGGCGCGACGTCCCGCATACGCCTCCATGCAGCCGCGGCGCCCGCACATGCAGCGCGCCCCTCCCTGCTTGACGACCATGTGGCCAATCTCCCCCGCGTCGCCGCGACCGTGCCATAGCTTGCCCTCGAGTGCCACCCCGCCGCCCACGCCGGTTCCCCAGAACACTCCCAGCAGCGAGCCTGCTCCCCGGCCCGCCCCGAGCAGCAGCTCCGCGTGCGCGGCCACCGACACGTCGTTGCCGAGCATGGCGCCCACCCCGAGCCGCTCGGAAAGCAGGGCGGCGAGCGGAACCGGGTGCTCCCATTGCGGCAGGTTGGTGGCGCGCGCAAGGGTGCCAGCGGTCGCGTTGACCTCGCCGGGGACCCCCACGCCAAGCCCGTTGAGGTGCGCGACATCGACGCCGGATGCGCCGGCTGCCTCCGCAATGCAGGCGACGAGCGCGTCGATCACGGCCGGCGGGCCCCCCTCGTGCGGCGTCAAGCGGCGCGCCTGGCCGAGCACGCTGTGATCCTCGCCACGCATGACGATCGCTTGGATCTTCGTCCCGCCAAGATCGATGCCGCCGTAGGTGGCCACGACCCCGGACTCTACCGTTGCGTGCGGGCGCTCTTTGGCGAGCAGATCAAGACGACGGTCGGTTGTGCGAGGTACCGGTGCCGTTCCGGAAGTAGACGTGCGAGAGTGACTGTCAACCTATATCCGCGGACAAGGATCTCAATGCCCACTATCGAAAACTCCCTGCTTACCCTAAAGGGCACCGGCAAGCGCACGGCAGGGGCCCTGGCCATCCTCACGCTCGCAAGCGTAGGTCTGAGCGCATGCGGCGGAAGCTCCTCCGGGACAGCTTCGAGCGCCAACGCTGCCGCGAAGGACGCCTCCGGCGCCAGTACGTCGGCGACCGGCGCCTCCGGCGCCTCTTCATCGACGAGCGCCTCCCATCCCGCCACCCCCGCGACTGCCCAGTCTCGGTTCTCGTCGATCCGTACATGTCTACAGAAGAACGGCGTCAACCTTCCCGCGCCCACTCATGGTCGTTCGGCAAGCGGCCATTCAAGTGGCATACCGACTGCAACGCTCCAGGCTGCGCTGAAGAAGTGCTACGCCGGCAGGACCTTGGGAGCGTTCGGCAAGCCCACTCGGCCCCCAGCCTCCCAAGCGACCACCGGCCCGGTCTTTAGGCAGGCGCTCACGAAGTACGCCGCGTGCCTGCGTCAGAACGGCGTCAACCTCCCCGCACCGAACACCTCCGGCAAAGGGCCCATCTTCAGCACCAAGGGCATCAACATGAGCAGCCCACAGTTCCGAGCCGCCTCGATGAAGTGCCGCGCCACCCTGATCGGTGCGTTCCGACGGTCACAGCGCGCTGCTAGTGGAGCATCCGGCGCAGGCACATCCCCACCGGCCGGTGGGACAGCGCCGGGAAATACAGGCTCAAAATGAGAAGATCGCCGTGCGAGCAGGCTGGCCGACGGCACTTCCAGGTTCCCACCGACCGGCGAGCCGGGCACGCGGTCGTGCGGGCGTCTGGCAGGCGAGAGACCGACGCTACTTACCAGGCGCAGGCCGATCGGCGATAGCCGACGGGCTCGGCTTGTGCGGAACCTTCGGCGTCTGAAGGCCGCCGGCCTGGGTCATCAGTCGCTGCCACTCGAGCGAGCTCAACACGGGGTTGACGGCAACGGGCGTGGTCGAGCTCTGGGTGGTCCCGGCAGCGCCAGCTCTCCCGCCACCCGCGGTCTTGCTTACCGTCGCCTTGGCCACCCGCTTGGGCAACTCGATCTGGATGTAGGTTGCATGGTCTGCTCGGGCGAGCGTGCTCGGCGCACCGGGATAGGTCATTAGGCTGACGATCCGCCTGGGGGCATACCGGTGTTGGAGAGTGAGCAGTGTGCGTATCGTGACGTCGCTGATCGTGCCCGCTCCCTGATGGGCGGCAATCGGGATTCCGTTGACGGCCGCGATGTCGAGCGTGCCGGTCGCCGGGAACACGGTCTCAAGACCCTTAGAGGTGCCTATAGCGTGCCCACAACGCAACTCGCCGACGGTCGGCTTGAGGCCGCTGCGCGATAGGAACACAAGCAGCGCGAGTGCTTCGCGGCCGATCTTGCCGGAGGCCACCTGTGTGCGATCGCACCGGCCGAGCTTTATGCCCGGATCGGCAAGCACGGCGCGCTCGAGTTCGGGTTGGGAGAGCAGGTATGCGTCGCTTGCGGTCGCGCCCTCGAGTACCGGTCCACCCTTTGCTCCCTGGGGATGAAGCGCGAGATCAAGCTGCTTCCAGTTTGCGAGGATTGGCCGTGGGTCGATCGCGCTTTGAGCACCGGCCGGCCGGACCGCGAAGCGCAGGCTCGCCTGCCGATTTTCGCCACCTGTGCGCAGATGACCGAGCACGGTGCCCTGCGCCACCACCGAGCCCCTGCCCAGCTTCATCCAGCCGTCCGCGGTCCTGTTCAGGCGATCTGCCTTTTCGCGGGCGTGCGCGGCGACTATCGCATCGGGGTTACCCGGGTGGGCGAACACGCGAACCTTGCCAGCGCCCGCAGGCGCCTGGCCTGCCGTGCCCGACGGCCCAACGCTTGCGCGCTTCGCGGGACTCGTTCGCTTCTTCTGGGCGACGTGCAGCGTTACCGGAAGCTGGCGTCCCGCGGTGGCCGCCACCTTGGGAGTCGGATCGCTGCCAGCTTCAGCGCTCTGGAGCGCGCCCTTGGGAACCTGCACCTTCGCGGGCTTGGGCAGTCTGTAGCCGGAAACGATGCTACCGAGACCGGCGTAGGTGAAGAGATCGCCGTAGGTGTCGCGCAACACCACGTACTCGCCGAGCTTGCGAGAGGCGCCGATGCCAACGACGCGCCCGTCCTCCACGGCGATCACCGGCGCACCCCTGCGAGCGAGCAACTCCGACAGCTGCGAGGGCGGCGACGGAGCGTTGAGCGCGCGTTCGGCGCGTGCCGCGCTTGCGGCGGGCGAGGGAGCCGGTGTCGAGCCGGGG